>JBJLAY010000001.1:0-36918 GCA_045568475.1 Candidatus Poseidoniaceae archaeon
TTCATTGAATTTCTGAATGTAAGTAACTGAAGCACAGGCCCTGATATGTCTACAGTTATTGTAGCACCTCTATTGAATTGGTATTCATCCCAGCCGTCTGGAACAACATATCCTCTGTGCATGTCGCTTGTAATTACGGTTGTTTGGTCTGTCCAACTCAAGTAAGTGTCATCATCAACATTAGCATCAAGATCCCTAGCAATAACAAGGTAATGTGAATCTGATTGCTCAACATTGCCAAGTTTAGATTTCCTTGCAATCTGATTGAACCATGCTCCCTGGCCCAGCCATGTAGAGAATAGAAGCCCACTGGAGTGTTGTTCAATATCAATCTCTCCTCTTCTTAGATGGTATTTCGATGGTGCGTATTGGTGGGTGTTAGCAATTAGTAAGTCGTTCATTGCAGGGTCGCTACGAATCCTATTGCCGCTAGTGGTCTCGATTGTGGCTTGTAGTCTTGGCAGACGATTCACTATAGCCTCTCCATTCAGGGCTGCCTGTAAATCTGCATCAAATGTATCGATATCACTATCCATGTAGAATCCATATGAACCGTTAGAGTCTTCGCTTCTAGGGTGGGAGTTAACGCCCATTACTGGTGTATTAGAGTCAATGTTGTGAGAAATAGATGTGAGGGTTCCGTCACCCCCTAGCACGATTACCAAATCTCGTCCAATGAAGTCAGCTCTACGAACTTGTTCTCGTGCTCGAACATCGACACGGAGAGTATTGCCCAAACCATTCAGCACATCTTTGACGGCTTGTAGGGATTCATCGTGAATCCCCTCGAAGTTCTTCTTATACACAAGAAGGACATCTGCCATGATTGTCCCACTGGCCCCTCCCTCTTGAGCATGGTTATTGTTTGCACAAGGTTCAATGACTACTGTGTTTGTAGAAAGTTCATGCAACCAGATGGCGATGTGCCTAGTGACGAAAACCAACCGATGATTTCAGGGGATGTTCAAAGTGGGGGTTTTGTCCAAACAGGTATGCAGCCTGGTACAATAATTATTGATCCAAATACCGGATTACCTCAAAATGTAATAATCATGCAACAGCCGTCTGCTGCACCAAAAGTCGTAGGTATTCTAGTAATCATCTGGGGATCGATTTTTACTATGTTGAGTGCTATTGGTATTATTGGACTGTCTCTTTACAGCGATTCTGATAGTGATCTATACGTCAAACAAGTAGCAGATAGCCCTACAATTTTGTATCTTATTACGGGGGTTTCCATATTAGCATTTATTGGTCAAATAGTAGGAGGTTCATTCATGATTCAAAAGAAAAAGATGGGGATTTACATTACATGGGCATGTCTTGTTGTCATATTCATTGGAGATATAGTGACAGAGTTAGTTTATCCTGACTTGATAGCCAGCCAAGCTGGGGATTTGGGGACAAGTCTCAATCTTGGGTTCTCAGCAGTATGCAGTGGGGTATGCGGCCTATTAGCAGCAATTCCGTTAATGGTTAGCGGAAATGGTATGGACGGGCAGAATAAGATTTTGTGACCGGTGATGCCAATGGGTGAATTAATCACTGGCCAAGCTGCAACTTATGTTGAAGAAATATGGGTTGAAACCGAAGAGCGATACGAGATAATGTGTATCACTAGAGATGTTCAACGTGTAGTTGAACAGAGTGGAATTAGAGACGGCCTTGTCTTAGTTAATCCGATGCATATCACTGCCTCTTGCTATGTGAACGACCTTGAATACGGTCTGCATCATGATATTATGAAATGGCTAGAGAAAATAGCACCTTTCTATGGCTCAGACGGGAAAGAGGGAGAAGAGTACCATCACCACCGCACAGGTGAAGATAACGGTGATGCGCATCTCAAGAGGCAGTTACTTGGCCAACAAGTAACCATGCCTGTAAGTAATGGTAGACTCCATCTCGGAAATTGGGAACAAATTCACTACGCTGAATTCGATGGGATGCGTCGAAAAAGGATATTGATCAAAGTTGTAGGTGTTATTTGATGGTCGAACTTTCAGAACCGGCTCATCTTACAGACATGGCTGTAGAAATTGGTATTGAAAGAGGAGAATGGGGTAAAGGTAAGTCCTCAGTAAACTTAATTATAGAATCTAAACATTGTAACAAAGGTGGTGTTGCTCATGGTGGATTATACACAATGATGCTGGATATGTCACTTGGTGGTGCTTTGGTTTCAGTCCTTCCAAAAAACGAATGGTGTGCAACAACTCAACTCAACATTTCTTTTATTTCAGCAGCAAGGCCTGGTGAAAAAATAACAGCAAAAGGTAATCTGGTCAAGCGAGGAAGGAATGTCGCTCATCTTGAAGGAAGAATCGTTACTGAATCTGACAGAGTTGTTGCAACAGCAACTGGCACATGGGCTATTTGGGACCACAAGCCTGCAAGTATGTCTTAGACAACATTCATGTGCAGCCTTCTGTTCGACTAACTATGAATATACAAGAGTTAGACCTCAATGGTGGAACCTTCAAAGTCAATCTTCCTTACAATTGGGTTGGGTGGCTACTTTGGGCAATCGGTCTAATCATCACTTTGTTTGGTTTCTTTGCGGCAGTTAATGATACAAATGCGTTAGTAGTTGCTGCATTTGGTTTATTGTTGATGGCATTTACATCTCCGGGTTCTCTTGAATCAAACCTGAACGATGTGAGGCAGGGTGCGATAGATCCAGCGGAGTTAGAAGCCAAAGCTGAATCAAGTGGTTTGTCAATCGATAACTGGTGGATGAGTCAGACTTCTTATGTTCCAACAACCGACCCAAGTGACTGGATATTACCCGCTCCAGGACCTATGACTTGGAACAATGATGACAGGTACGCTCCACACGGCGATGGCTCTGCATTACCAGAGCACCCATCCAAGGTTGGTACTCCAATACCTGCTACAATGACCCTATTCTCTGTTTATTGCTTACTTGCAATCGCTTGCATAATAATAGCAGCAGGTGCTCTAATGTCAAGTGAGGAGTATGAAGGCGAAATTACTCCTGCGATTGGTATCACTGCATTGGGATTGATACTTTCTCTAGTTGGTTACTTCAAATCCAAGATGTTGAGACAGATGATCGATACACCAACTTCTCTAGTTCGCTCAGCACCAGTTGGAAATCCTGAACTTGTAGGTCAGGTAAGACCTATCGATGAAGGATGCTTAACCGTTGTAGTGGATGGTAATCAAAACATGACTGTCGGAAATATGGTTGGTTACCAGTGGTCGTATGAACAGTATCAATGTCGTACTACAACGGATAGTGAAGGGAATTCCAAAGAGGAATGTCATTGGGTAACTATTCGTTCAGATGCAGGTGGATGCCCATTCATTCTTCACGATGGTACTGGCGGAATTCGTGTAAATACTGGTTCATTCAAGCGAACCGACTATGGGCAGTATCTGAAGCGCTGGGATGGAAAGTTTGCACAGACTCTTGGAAAGCAAATGATGTCTCAAGCAATCGCTGGAATGCTTGGTGGTGCTAGAGTCAAGAAACATCGATGGACATTATACGGCCTACGTCTTGGCAACCCGGTCTATGTTCTTGGACAAACCAAGCCGAGATCCAATGATGCATTGCAAGCAGAAGGCTTGGATGGGACTCTAGGTAACAGTATAATCGAAGTCTGGGGCAATGAAGATGCTCCTGGTGTGAAGTGTACTTTGCATCGAGGAACTGAACTTTCTAACCTTGGAAGATCACGTTCTGGATTTGAACTTGTAATGCTTCCATTGCTCATGATGTTTGGTGGAATTGCTCTATTTGGCCTAGCGTGAATATGATTAGGCGGTTACTATTGGCCGAGTCATGGCAGAAGATGTCGTAATCGTAGGCGGAGCAAGAACTCCATTTTGTGAATGGCAAGGTGGTAAGCGCGGAGATGGTCAACCTGGTGGACTTCTGAAAGATGTAAGTGCACTAAAGTTGGGTGAGATTGCGATCAAAGGAGCTCTAGACAAGACCGGAACTTCACCAGAGAATGTGGACCATGTTGTGATGGGATACGCTCTACAGACTTGCGACCAAGCAATCTTTGGTGCCCGTCACGCTGGACTTGGTGCAGGAATACCCCAAGAAGTACCAATGCTAACTCTATCCCGTATCTGTGGTAGTGGTGTACAAGCGATTGTATCTGGTGCTCAGATGATTATGTTGGATGAAGCGCAAACCGTTGTTGCTGGAGGAATGGAGAATCTTTCTCAGGCCCCGCATGTACTTCGTGGAATGCGTGACACCTACCGCTTAGCCCGACCTCCTCGTGCAGGAACTGAATTGGAAAAAGACATGGAGGACTATCTTTTCACAAACCTCCTAGATGGTATGTGTGGCTCTTTCATGGCCCAGACCAGTGATGAAATCTGCAAGCGTAAAGGTGTAACTCGCGAAGAGACCGATGAGTTTGCTGCAATGTCTCACTCTCGCACAGCGACTTCTATTGCTGAAGGCGTATGGGAGCAAGAGGTTGTTCCGGTAAATGATGTGACATTCAAGGATGAAGATCACGTTGTAACAGGTAGCACTCCAGAATCATTAGCAGAACTTAGAACCGCATTTGGGCCAGAAAGTTTGGTCACTGCAGGCAATGCGAGTGGTGTTGTTGATGGTGCTGCAGCGGTTGTAATCAAGTCAGCATCTAAGGCTGAAGCAGATGGTGACAAACCGCTGGCCAGAATCGTATCCTGGGGAATAGTTGGCCTAGAGCCTGCAATCATGGCATATGGGCCAGTTCCAAGTAGCCGCTTAGCCCTAGAGAAGGCAGGATTGACAATCGAGGATATCGACCGTTGGGAAATAAACGAAGCATTCGCAGGACAGGCTGTTGCTTGTGTCAAGGATCTTGGATTAGATGTTGAGAAAGTCAATGTCAACGGTGGAGCTGTTGGCTTGGGACACCCTCTTGCAGCAACAGGGACTCGCCTTGTTCTTACCTTGGCACACGAATTGAAGCGTTGTGGTGGCAAGTATGGAGTTGCAACTGCTTGTATTGGTGGCGGTCAAGGAATCGCTATGGTCATCGAATCCCTTTGAGATAAAGCTGCTATTTAGCTGCAAAAACGCCAGGTGGGTATATGTCTATAGAATTAAATTCAGTTGAGGACAAGCCTCAAGGTGAAACACTTCTTAGCAAATTGTTCAAACCAGGAAATGATTTACTAGGCTACATTCTAGTAATCACATCATTTATTGTTTGGTCAGAAGGTAACAATCTGCGTTCATTGAATATTTTATTATTAATTATTGCAATTTTTTGGTTATTAGTTAATCTGTTAACAAAAACCAGGTTATTCATAAAAAATGAAACTGTTCCTAGTCTTCCAAGCCGTAAAAGGAAATTTAAATTATTTTCACTGATATTCGTAGTTTTAGTTTCATTGTTGATTTTATCTACTGCTACTGTACTAAATTTTGCAGAAGATTTTGGTGGTGAACCAACTTCACATGATTCGCCAAATTTCAAAGATCAGCGATTCGAAAATTTGGAGCAAACAACTCTTTCCTCTGATGAAGTGTCATCTTGGGACCTATTCTTAGATTACATGGTTAGTGACGATTGTAGAACTCCAAATGAAGAGTTACCTTCTGAGATATTCAAGACTATCGATTTAGACCAAGGTGAAATAAGTGTTACATGGTTTGGTCATTCCACAATTCTAATGCGTTCGAATAATCTTACCATCATCACAGATCCAGTATTTGGTGATGGTGGAGCTGGACCACTATCCATCGGTCCCAGTCCTTTCCCTTATGAGAATTCATACAGCTTAGATGATTTGCCAGATATTGATTATGTATTCATTTCACATGATCATTATGACCATCTTGATATGAATACTGTCAAGGAGTTGAGAGATTCTGAATTTCTAGTTCCATTAGGTATCAAAAACCATTTGTTAGAGTGGGGTGTTGATGAGGATAATATTCAGGAGTTGGATTGGTATGATGAAGTAAACCTCTCTTTGGATTTACAAGCAGCTTTTACTCCTGCACGTCACTTCAGTGGTAGAGGATTAGGTGATTCACATAGTACATTATGGGGTTCTTGGGTTTTCAATTTCCATGACAAGAGCATATATTTCAGTGGAGACACAGGTTACATGGATGAATTTACAACAATCGGTGAACTATACGGGCCATTCGATATCGCTTTCCTAGATTCAGGCCAATATAATGAGGCGTGGCAACAAGTCCACATGTTGCCTGAACAAGTTGTACAAGCAGGAATCGATCTCGATGCATCAGTGGTATTGCCAATTCACATTTCCAAGTATGAATTGGCTCTACATCATTGGTATGAACCCATGGAATTGGTTTCTACACTTGGCGAAGAGAGAGATCAACCTGTTGCAACTCCTATGCTAGGAAGTAGTTTCATTATTGGTAAAGAGATTCCAAATGATACATGGTGGAGAGGTGTTTCAGAATGTTCGCAACCATTCCTAGATGAAAATCCAATTATAGAATACGTGTTAATTTACACAGGAATTTTAGGTATAATGTGGATTGCTATTCCTCGATTTAAAAGTAAAAATAATTTCTCAGAAGAGGAATAATACCTAGATTCTATGTTTTACTAAGTACATTTACGCTAATATTGGAGTTGTAAGTTCAGTAATAACTTATTCACCATTCTATAGGTGAGCCATCAAATTCAACATAACGTCCACTCATTGACATATCTTGCTCTTCGATTCTTTGCATAATTCCACTAACACTTTCAGCTGTCGAAAGTGGAGCATTTGGACCGCCCATGTCAGTCTCAACCCATCCTGGGTGCATTATTACAAGAGATATTCCTAATGAGTCAAGCTCGTTTTTCATGGCCATTGAAAACATATTGAGTGCAGTTTTTGATGCTCTGTATGCATATGAGCGGCCACTACGACAATCACTGATTGATCCCATCAAACTACTCATCATCACAATTTTCGAGCCCTCAGTCAATTTAGCAAGAGCCTGCTGGGTTACCAATACCGGTGAAACCGAATTGATATTCAGAACTTCAAGAGCGTATTCCATATCGATTTCAGAAATCGATTGCCAGCGACCATCTGCAACACCTGCATTATTGATTAACAAATCCAAAGAGTTGATTGAATCGATTACTCGCTTAATTCCATCTTTATCTCTAACATCCATTTTGTGAATACTTAGATTGGGATCATTTATGGCTGCTAATCCACCTTCATCTGTTCTAAAAGTAGCGTGTACATTGAATCCTGATTCAAGTAACTGCCTGGTTAATTCAAGTCCAATTCCTCTGTTGGCTCCGGTTACTAAAGCACTCTTCATGGCAGATACTAATGACATTCCCAAATAAGGATTGAGGCCTAAAGTCCAGCTGCAATCAATCCCATTGATATCCATGCTCCAGCCATTGAACCTAGATTGGTAAGTGCGGTAACAAGTAGTATTCGTCCTGCACGATTTGTCCAGAATAACTTTGCAGAATCTAACTTCAGGAATTCAGTGAGGTCTTCTCCTGTAGGCTCTTTCACTTTCATTTGAGCATAACCTGCGAACCAACCGGCTGCTAAAGCAGGGTTTAGCGAAGTAATTGGAGATGCTATTGCTGCAACTAGAATCGCGATTGGATGGCCACCTGCGAGCATACAGAATAGAGCAGCGCCAATAAAATTGCCAGCAAACCAATAGATTCCATTTTCCTTAATCGAATCCAAGTCTCCATTGTAAGCGAACCATCCAAGCATACCTAGTAGAACTAAAGGAATTCCATATGAGATCGTCTTTAGTAGTCTGCCACCTTTAGGTACTACTGAAAGACTAGAAATTCTAGAATCATCTTTTTCGATGCCATCTGAAAGGTATTTGGAAACGCCGTCCAAATGACCTGCCCCCAGAACAGCCAGAACCTTTCCTCTTCCTCTTACCTCAGAAATTTTGCGAGCAATGAATTCGTCTCTTTCGTCAATCAGTACCTCTCCTGCTCCAGGGGATACTTCACGTAACTCTTCCATTAATGATGTAAGTAAGTCCTTATCTGCTAGCATCTGCTCTAATTCCAACTCTTCTTCAGTTTCGTCATCTGCTAACAATGCCCACATTAGACCTAACTTTTCTTTGAGGCCCATTTTGTTCCATGCTCTACGAAGAGTAGTCTGAATGTCTCTGTCAACTAAGGCAACTTCTAGGCCTACTTCTTGTGCGGCTTCTACAGCTGCTAACAATTCGGCACCTGGCTGCTGTCCTTCATCCATGCCCATTTTCCTTTGTTCAGCAGCAAGTAGTGATTGTAAGAGTACCATCGGTGCCTTTCCTTCCTTGATAACTTTCAGTAGGCCTTCTTTGTCGAGGCGACGATCTTGTGTGAGCGCATCATATCTGCTTTTACAAAGTTCAACAGCAACAATTTCTGGATTCCACTCTCGGATATTTTCCCTGACTGCTTCAACAGATGCTGTTGCTACGTGAGCAGTACCAAGAAGCCTCAGGTTTTCATCTACATCGATAATAGGTGCGCTCATTCTTCTTCACTCCCAAATATAGATTTTAGAATATCAGTAATTGTCCTCATCGCATCTTCAGCATTTTCACAATCGATGTCATCGAATGGAATCTGGCCGCCTGCTAGTGATTTATGTCCGCCAGCACGTCCCTTTTCAAATGTTTGAGAAAGTAGTCTTCCGATGTGAATAGAATCATTGGTTGAACGGGCTGAAAGGATGACCTTCGACATTCTAACTCCATAGGATATTACTACGTCAACATCTTCAGTAGGTAGTAGGAAATCAGCGACTTGAGAAAGGGCGTCTCTGTCTGCCATCTGCGATACAGGTGCAAGCATCACCCCATTATCTAGGGTAGCATCACTCAATGCTTGACGGAAAATCGAAAGTACATTTTGAGAACGAGGAGGGCTTTCAAAAGATCTCATTAAATCCCAATCAACCCAAGCACCTAGCCATGAAAGTGCTCGCAAGTCAACTGCATTGAATGATCTAGTGAAGCCGAGAGTATCTGTTCTTATTCCAAAAGCGAGTGCTGTAGCTACTTCTCTATTTATCTCGATACCAGAGTTCATCAAAATAGAAGCCACGAGTGATGATGTTGCTGCAAACTCAGAGCGAACTAAAATCACATCACCTGCAGGTCTTGTCTCACTTGTATGGTGGTCAATCACAATGTGAGGGACGCAAGTTTCAGGCAGAATATTATTCGCACCAGGGTGGCTGAAATCGACACAAATTACCAAGTCGGATTCTTTCAAAATGTCTTCAACTTCCCAATCAAGAATCAATTTCCGAACATCTAGGTTCAGTAGTCTGACCATGGCACGGTTTTGTTGGTGTTCAATCATACCTCCATGAATGATAGTGACATCTTTTTCCAAAGACTCACAAAGATGTTTCATAGCCATTGCACTTGCCAATGCATCAGGGTCGGGATTGTCGTGACAAACAATGAGCACTTTACTTTCGTTTTCGACATTGAGTCTGCGTAATACTTCACTGGCACCTTGCTTCCTGTCAATCGACCTCAATCTGTCTTGAATTGCAGATGTTGTCAAATCTTCAACAGATATTCTTTCTGTACCTTCAATTTCTAAAGTTGATAGAATTGGTGTATTGGGCCAATGATTTCGTAATTCCTGTACAGGGTCATCATCACAAATAATCTCCTCTAGCAGCAATATTGCTGTTGGTGTTACATCTGGTAATGGCATTTCATGTAATTCCATTTCCGTAGGTAGAGCAACAATTTCTGCATCAGGCATACCTACCATTTGTTCTGCAAGTCCGATGATTCGAACACGTGAACGCGCACCTATCCATTCTGCAAGCCTAATCGCAATAGGGTCGCTGCCAAAAATTAGGAACATTTTGACTCCTCCAACTTTTCCAGCACAGAAAATAAGTCAACATGTTCCCGAACATCGTGAACTCGTATAATGTCAATTCCCTCATAGAATGCCTTTGCTGCAACCGCCAAACTTCCAGAAAGCCTGTTGGCAGTATCTGTTTGGTTGCAAATTTCGCCGATCATCGATTTGCGTGAAACGCCCCACAATACCGAGTAAGGTTTCAAATCTGAACTTGAATTTAGCAAGTCGATGTTGTGTTGAAGTTTTTTCCCAAAACCTATTCCTGGGTCTAAATGGATTTTATCCATGGAGTGGCCCATTTCAACTAATTCTCTAGCCTTGCTTATCAACATTGAATTAACTTCCTTAACTACATCAGCATATTGAGGATTATCTTGCATATTGCCAGGTTCTCCAAGCATGTGCATTATACAGACGTGGCATTCGGTCTCTAATACCAATTCTTGCATCGATTCTTCTCGAAGTCCGCTAACATCGTTAATCATTTTAGCTCCGGCTTCTAATGCCAATTTTGCGACTTCTACATTTCTTGTATCAATCGATACATTACAAAATTTAGAGACTTCTTTAACCAGAGGTATAGTGCGCCTAATCTCTTCTTCTATAGAGATTATTTCGGCGCCTGGCCTTGTCGATTCACCGCCGATATCAATCCAATCTGCTCCGTTTTCGAACATCTCTCTGGCTCTTTCAAGGTCGCCCTTTCTTGATGCGGCATGAAATGAATCAGGAGTTGAATTGATGATACCCATTACTTGGGGTCGGCTCCAACTACCCCCCTCTGAGACTGCCATGTTAGAGACCCTGCCTGCGGCAGGCTTTATCAAATGTGGAGTATCAGGTGTACCCATGCCCGAAGATGACCAAATCCTAGATGTCATCAACGAAGACTTGGTTGAAGACAATTTACCGGTTCCTACTGAGGACCAACTTGAGTCGGCAGAGAGGATAATCGTCAGACTGAATCCTCCTTCTAGGACAGCTATTGCCGAGATGATTCATACCAAGGCAAAAACCGTCGGTGGAATCTTTGCTGGTTATGCGGTTTTTTGGTGGCTAACCGTATTACAGGTAAGCAATGAGCCCGATTTTGAATCAATTTTCTTCGGGCCTGATTTTTTGACGATCACAATACTTGCACCAGTCTTAATCTTCATGGGATCTTTATTGTCTGACATCAGTCGAGAACGTGGTCAATTATTCCCTGGATTAGTTAGTGGGATCATGTTTGTACTTTCGATTCTATACACTTTCGAGCCCGCAATCCTCGGCTTCATGGGTGATCTCAACACTAGTGATGCAATCTGGAAAACAACTAGGCTAGCAATAATGAATGCCACGGTATTGTTTGCTGCCAAATTATTGATTGATGCATGGTTATTGGGATTCGTAAAGAAACTAATGGAAAGCTACCCTGATTTGGAACTTTCAGGTTCAAGTGTTGAATCAAATTTGGTTGATGAACTCGGTTCTGAAACCGAGGCTTGAAACGGTAAACCACTTCGCATAAATCATGAGCGAGCGACTTGAAGTCTTACGTTTAGGTTATCGTAAAGGCCGAGACCCGCGTATAACTACGCATCTTGCGCTAGTTTCCAGAGCGCTTGGTGCCGACGGATTCTTGCTTGCAGGTGACGAAGATCAAGAGATGTTCGATAATCTAAATTCAGTAAGTGAGAGGTTTGGTGGTAATCTCGATACTAAGTATGTAAGCGGACTAGGCCATTTGAAGAAGCACGTTCAAAATGGTGGTGTAGCAGTACATTTGACAATGTACGGAGAGCCTTTCAGAAAAGCAATCCCTAAGATGCGTCGAGATAAGCCAGTTCTAATTGTCGTTGGAGGTGCTAAAGTTCCCGGAGATGTTTACAAATTATGCCAGTACAATGTAGCGGTCGGAAATCAACCTCATTCTGAAGTTGCGGCTCTTGCATTATTCATGGACGCATGGTTTGGAGAATCAGGTAGTGAGCGGACATTCCCTGACGCTCGGCTTGTTATCGAAGGAATCAACGGCGGCAAGATAGTTCACGATATTGAAGACAACAATTCTTAAGTTAGAAGTTGCTTACTTAATGGATTCACATCCATTGTGCATTATTGGCATCTACATTGCTGCTAATAGTCAGTTAATTGAAGGCGTTGCCAATGATTATGACCCCTATTCCATGAGCATTTCTGATGTCGGGGGAGTGGTCTCAGAAAGGTGATACCTCTCTGGGAGACCGTGTTCTCTTATCCGATGCTACAGATGGCATTGCATCAGGCTCTACAATTCCTCAGAATGCATCGGGTGAGGGCGTGCTTTTGTTGGCTGATGGAAGTCGCTTTACTGGCAAATTATTCGGTGCAAGAAGGTGGGGTGAAGGTGAACTAGTTTTCACTACAGGAATGACCGGTTACCAAGAATCATTGACAGACCCTTCATTCGCAGGACAGGTCTTAACATTCACCTATCCTTTAATCGGTAATTATGGGATTCATCATGGCACTAGTGAATCCGCAGGGGTTTGGCCACGTGGTGTTGTTGTAAGGCATGCTATGAAGAACCCAGATCATCGCGATTCAATAGCCAGCATAGGTGATTTCCTAGCGTTCCATGACGTTCCTGGCATCGAAGAAGTAGACACGAGGGCAATAACAAAAAGAGTCAGAGAGCATGGTTGTGTTCTGTGTGTATTTGGCCCACTTGAAGAAGAAGGCCAGTTGAAAAAACACTTAGAAGCTTTACAATCTCCTGAATTGGAAGACCTCGTAGACCAAGTTTCCATCAATGAACCGGTAATCGTAAACGAAGGAGCGACAGATGCTCTTGGCAACCCATTGCCTCGAATTGCAGCTATTGATTGTGGAATAAAATACAATATTCTTCGAAGTTTATGTTGTCAGTTCGAAGTAGTATGGTGCCCCCCTAGTACTACTTTCGAACAAGCGCAGTCATACGGTATAGTGGCCTTATTTTGCTCGAATGGACCAGGAGATCCGGCTCACCCTGGTAAGGCAACCATGGCTCGAAATACACTTGCTGATGCAGTAAAGGCAGATATTCCAGTAATGGGAATCTGTCTTGGGCATCAATTGCTTGGTTTGGCGAGTGGCCTTCAAACTTACAAGATGAGATATGGTCATCGTGGAGCAAACCAACCCTGTGTTGATTTAGAATCTGGAAGAGTATGGATTACTAGTCAAAACCATGGCTTTGCTGTTGCAGACCCTGATGCAGGAATGCTAGCAGCACACCCATCTGGGGCTTGCTCGCCGCCTGGGGAAAATTTGCACGGTGCCCAACCTAAAGTTCGCTTTGTGAATGCAAATGATCGTACAGTTGAGGGATTAGATTTGGTTGACAAGTCGGTTTTCACTGTTCAATTCCATCCTGAAGCAGCACCTGGTCCACATGATGCTTATCCACTATTTGCGAGATTCCGAGAAATGGTTGATTCACACTATGGGGGTGTGAACTGATGCCAAGAAGAGAGGACTTAGAGACAATTCTTGTTTTAGGTTCAGGTCCGATTAAGATTGGGCAAGCTGCGGAATTCGATTTCTCAGGTTCGCAAGCAGTTCAGGCTTTACGAGAAGATGGATACAAGGTAATTTTGGTTAACTCAAATCCAGCGACAATTCAGAACGACCCTGAAATGGCTGACAAAGTGTACATTGAACCTTTACTACCAGATACAATTAAGCGAATTATAGAGATTGAAAGACCCGATGCTTTACTGGCTGGAATGGGTGGTCAAACCGCTCTCAATATTGCTAGTGACCTTGCACACGCCGGAGTTTTAGATGAACTTGGGGTTGAACTTATTGGTTCTGATTTGGATGCTATCGATAAAGCAGAAGATAGGGATTTGTTCAACAAAGTCTGTCTAGAAATTGATTTGCCGATTTCTGAAGCAATAGCATGTAATTCGATGGATGAAGTGCTATCTGCTGCAGACGAGATAGGCAGTTGGCCCATCTTGATTCGTCCGGCTTTCACCTTGGGAGGTCTTGGTGGAGGAACTGCTTGGAATACTGGTGAGTTAGTAGAAATAGCAACCCTCGGTTTGAGGAACAGTCGAATTGGTCAGGTGTTAATTGAAGAAAGCATTCTTGGTTGGCAAGAATATGAGTACGAGGTAATGCGTGACACCGCAGATAATGCAACAATTGTTTGTACGATGGAAAACATCGATCCTATGGGTGTTCATACTGGTGAATCAACAGTTGTTGCACCGGTTCAATCACTATCGGATAGAGACCATATGCAATTGAGAGATATGTCGTTATCATTGATTAGAAAATTGAATATAAAAGGCGGGTGCAATGTTCAATTCGCTGTGAATCAATCGACTGGAGAAGTAAGAGTAATCGAGGTCAACCCTCGAGTTTCTAGGTCTTCTGCACTCGCTTCAAAGGCAACAGGTTATCCAATTGCAAGGATGGCTGCAAAAATTGCTGTGGGCTACACTCTAGATGAATTACCAAACCCAATAACTGGTGAAGGAACCACTGCTGCATTCGAACCCACCCTTGATTATTGCGTGGTAAAAATACCTCGTTGGCCATTCGATAAATTCAGAACTGCGGATAGAACACTTGGTACTTCTATGAAGTCTACTGGGGAAGTAATGGCTATTGGTAGGTGTTTTGAGGAGGCGTTCCTGAAAGCTTGGGCGTCTTTAGAACAGGGACTTCACTACCCTAAGCCACTAACGCGTGCAGATGAATCTGAAGGTGAAGGAATGGCTCAGAGAGCTCACGAACAATTACCTGACAATGTTCTTGTCGATTGGCTAAGGATTGCTACAGATCGTCGAATGGGGGCTGTTATTGAAGCATTTAGGAGGGGATGGAGCATTGAACGCGTCCATGAAATTACTCGCATTACTAGGTGGTTTTTGTATGGCTTCCAAAAAATCGCTAACATGGAGAATCAAATAGTTGCAATGGGATGTGCTCCTAGCAATGTTTCTTCTGAGGATTTACGTATTTGGAAGAGTCATGGATTCAGTGATGCACATATCGCTGATGCTCTTTCAGGATTCCCTGCATCGGGAATGAAGAGTATAGCCTCTAGTCGTAGTGAGGAAGCGGTGATGAAGGTTCGACATGCTCACTCTATTCATCCGATTTACAGGATGGTGGATTCTTGTGCTGCAGAATTCGCTGCTAAGACACCGTACTACTATTCGACTTACGAGCCTAAGGGTGATAATCGAATAGACGTATTACCCGGACTTAAAGAACGGGTTAAGAGAAGACAAATTGTAATTGGCTCTGGTCCGATTCGAATTGGGCAAGGTATCGAATTTGACTATGGTTGCGTTCATGCTGTGAAAGCGATTAGAGAGGCTGGAATGGATGCTGTTCTAATGAACAATAACCCTGAAACTGTTTCTACAGACTTCGACACCTCAGATCGATTATATTTCGAACCACTGACTTTGGAATGTGTTACAGAAGTATTGCTTAGAGAAAATGCACATGGTATATTACTTCAATTCGGAGGGCAAACCGCCATAAATTTGGCACTTCCTCTAGAAGAGAGAATTCCAAATTTGGATGTTGACTTAGAAATCCTTGGAACTTCTTGTGACGCTATAGATGAGGCTAGTGACCGTGAGCGCTTCGAAGATTTTGCTGATAGAATTGGACTTCAGATGCCACGTGGAGCAACAGGAACTAGTGCGAATGATGTTAGATCTGCAGTTGAAAAAATTGGTTTCCCTGTTCTAATTAGGCCATCGTATGTATTAGGTGGAAGAGGTATGGAGATTTTAGCCAATGAAAAACAACTTGAGGCTTATCTAAGCGAGGCTTACCTTGCCCCCGACAAACCTCTTCTTGTCGACGAATATCTCGGACATGCGATTGAATTGGATGTCGATGCTGCTGCAGATGGCGAGCAGGTTCTCATCGGTGCGATAATGGAGCACCTTGAAGAAGCAGGGATTCATTCAGGCGATTCTACCTGTTTCATACCTACTCAGAATATCAGTGATCAGATGCTTGAAAGAGTTCGAGAACAAACTAAGAAAATTGGCTTAGGACTCAAAATATTCGGCTGTTTCAACATCCAGTTCGCTATACAAGGTGATGATTTGTATTGCCTAGAAGTGAACCCAAGGAGTAGTAGGACTGTACCATTTGTTGCAAAAGCAACAGGTGTGCCTATGGCTAGAATTGCAGCTAGAGTGACACTGGGCATCAAATTGAAGGACCAAGATATACCAGTTGCTACATCTGGGCATGTTTCAGTCAAGGCGCCAGTCTTCCCATTCATCAAATTACAAGGCTTAGATCCTGCACCTGGTCCTGAAATGAAATCTACTGGCGAAGTATATGGTTCTGACAATAGGGCTGATGTCGCATATCTGAAAGCAAGGTTGGCAACTGAGATTCCTGTTGCGACTGATGGTGGCGCTTATCTCACAGTTAGGGATGGAGACAAAGAAGAATTAGTTCCTATTGCAGAAAGCCTCAGTAAAATGGGATTCACAATTTATGCCACACCTGGAACTGCTGACGTAATTAGGGCTGGTGGAGTAGATGTGGAGACAGTCTATAGAATAGCAGACAGGATGCACCCTGATGCGTTGGATTTAATGCGAACTGGGAAGGTATCATTCATCGTGAATGTACCTACTGTTTCGGGTGGTGCAGTACGTGATGGAAATATGATGAGGCGCTTGGCTGTTGAAATGAACATACCATTCGTTACTACAATTTCAGGAGCTAAGATGGAAGTAGCTGCAATCAAGGCTATGAGAGAAGTAGATGTTCAACCAATGAGGTTGAAAGTAAACTACTGATCAACAAGCATCGTATGCTTCGATAATGTACTGGGTAAGAGGGCTAGTCCAAGCCAGGTCACTGATTCCATCTTTACCTTCTGTATCGTAAACTCGCACAACATCTTGGACTCGAACGTTTCCTTCAGATGATCTTGCTAAGATTGTTTTCGGTTTGACAGATTTACCAGTACCATGAGGGTCGTAAACAGTGTCCAAGGCCTCCGATAAGAACCAATCTGCTTTGTCTGATGGGTCCCCTTCGAATGTCTTCTTTGGTCTTTTAGCACCAAATAGTCCACCGGCCTTTTTCTTAGGAGTGGTAGCATTTGATTTCTTAGGAGTGCTTTTCTTTTTGTCTTTTGCAGTAGATTTCTTTTCTTCCTTTGTTTTACTGCCTTTTGTTGCGACACTTCTTCCCTCAAGTTCCTTTTCCATTTCTTTACGGACTTGTTTCTCAAGTTTCTTAATCAATGCTTTTTCATCAACAGTCTTCGCACTATCTTTCATTTTCTCAATTACAGTAAGGTAATGCGAGGCAACTTGGATAAGAGCAGTTTCCATGCTTGCTTCTAATTGCATTGATACTACATCTCCAGAAGAGTCTCTCCACTTTCTCCATTGAAGCATAGTGTTTGCATGAATATCTGAGCCACATTTAGGGCAGAATGAACGTTTAGGAGGTTTGAGAACCGGGATTGAGCGCATAGCTTCAGGGTCGATACCTTCGTGTTCACCACTAGATACATCGTGAATGTGAGTACTTGCTTCCATTCCAAGATTCATGGCATCTCTGAATAGGCCCTCGGACAGATCAAGTGTTCCCTTTTGGACTAATGCCCATCCATCGGTACCTCTTACTGTTGCTCTTACAGCAGCAGATGCCGCCGCCGATTCACCAAACTTATAATCTGCAAATACATTACTAACTGCCTCATCTTTTTCTTGGTTTTCCATTAATTCAGCAGCAGTCTCGTCACCATCTGCTGGAGCGGCAATGCCCAGTAGAATAGGGTTAGCACCATCTTCTACCTTAGCAATCATATCGAATTTCTCAGCCATTGATAGGTCATCACGTGTCCTAATGACGTCCTTCAATTGATTGAGGTCATGACCTGTAGCGGTAATAGGACCACGTACAGTCAAATCATTTCCACAGGATAAACAAAACTTCGAAGCAGGCTCGACTCCAGCCTCACAACTTGGACAATAGACCCCTCCCATAACGCGCCATAAACCCTTGGCCCCTTTCAATGGAACGGTAAATATCTGCTATATTCTGCATATTTATGCAAGTAATACTTTAGCCGAGTAATTTTAGGACATGACTCCTTTCTAATTCAACTATAATCGGTGCTAGCCTAGGGCCCTTTTCAACACCTAATATTGCTTGGTATAGTGTTATGTAGCCCATTTTGGTATTGATCTCGTAATCTCGGAATGCTGAGGAAATCGCTTCTCCTATCGATTTAGTATTCCATTCACATTGGCTAATCTTTTCATGTAATGCACTAGTAATTACCGAATCCAATCCATCGGCCGGTTCACTTAGTACTCTAATCTTAAGTTCATCAGGGAAATGAGGTCCATTAATCCAATTACGCATTCGGGCGAGCCGGTCTGAGACTTCTTGTCCGAAATTTTGGATTATTTCCTCATCCGTCTTTACTTGAGCAAGCATAGCCAGATGCCTGAATGTTATGCTTGATTGTTTCATGTCCCCAATGGTACTCATCCGAAGTGTCCCTTCAGCATCTTCAACAGCAACCCTTTGTCTTCGTGATAGATTCTCATCTTTCAATTCGGCATCAATGTCTCTTGCAGCCATTCTCTCGTATTCATCAGCCAGTTCAACTAGTGACATTCCTGAATCGAAAGTAATTGCTTTCTTTGGTTTAGTTGAAGCGATTAGATATCTCAAGATTTCAGGAGGTACCAATTCTAAAGCTTCCAATGGCCCAACAGTGTTACCTGTAGATGATGACATTGCACCTTGGCCCTTCAACGATATCCATTCGTAAACTAATGGGTTTGGGGGTTCATCTCCAAACAATTTTGAAATTTCAATACCGGTAGCATAAGACCCTCCTGCCGCGCCGTGGTCTTTGCCAAATGGTTCGCAAGTAACGCCGACCCAACCCCATTTTGCAGGCCAATCTACTCTCCAAGGTAGTTTACCTTCTGCTTTATTCAAATCGGATTTTCCAGGTTTACCATCTTGCTCCCAATACACATAGGGCCATTCATATCCAGTGACAGTAACTCCGTCTAGACTACCATTGTGGCCATAAGGATTGAATGGGAACCAATCTTGTGCTAATTCTCGACTGCTTACTCTCTCAATAATTTCACGGATTTCATCAGCTTTTTCACATGCTATGCGTGACTTTTCTGCAAACTTGCCTTCTGAATATGATGAGTAATTGTCAATGATCCTAGGTTTAACATCAATCTGTTCCAATGCTGCCAAGAAAGGTTCCAAGAAGTGTTGTGCATAACTTCGGCCATCATTCCCCGGGTTTCCATTTTCATCGGGGGCGGGAATTGTGGCTAATGGGCATCCAATGTATTTCTCATATTCATCAGATAAGAATGGGTAAACTTTCCTTAGAGGGTCTGCTGAGTCAACAATGAATACCGATTCTGCATCTAATCCAGCATCTTTACACGCTCTTGTAACCATGTCTCCAGTCAAAATTTCACGTAAGTGCCCGATATGGAACTCACCACTGGGAGTAATACCTGATGCAATAATGTGTTTTTTACCCCTCTTAGACAGAGTCTGTGCGGCAAAATCAGCCCAATGCATTGCTACTCACCTCAAACAACTGCGACTCTGATGATTCCACGAAGTGGTACTTCGTCGATTTCATTGCGTACGGTTTTGTTGACTAATACTGTACAAAGAGATACTTCCGCTCCGGCCTCTCTCATGGATTGAATAGTTCTTGACATTGTAACTCCTGTTGACAATACATCATCAATAATCACAATTCTCTTTCCTGCTACTTGTCCATATTTATTGGAAAGTGAACCTTTACCTGGTGCCCCATCTACATTGCGATGAATCGCAACTTCGCATCCTAGTTGACTAGCAACCTCATTTGCGAATAGAACCCCATTTATCGAAATTCCAACTATGGTATCAATACTATCTCCGCATTCTTCTGCGACAACATCTGCCATAATTGCGCCTATGGCCGCAATTCGTTGAGGTCTAACTCCAATCGTTCTCCAGCCAATACCGACGTCCTGAGGTTTTTCTCCTGCTGTACTGCCGGCTAAAAGCCATGAAATAGTGTCCTGTGACAATGACATTTCATCTGCAATCTGTTGTGAGTTGAGCCCTTCTTTACGAAGATTTCCAACCATCACACGCAATTCTTCTATGCTCTTTCCAGTCTCCATGGAGGTATTCGGGTAGTCTATCAGACATCAACCCATCGTTGCGTAGAAGGGGATGAAGGCGGAAACCCTCAAATGGAGCGGACTCGGCGAAGGGTCTGATGTCCGACTTCGAATACGAGTCTTTGCTTGACCGCGCCCGGTCAAATATACCTGAAGAGATATCCAATCGTGCACGATGGACTTTACCAGATCCACAAATTATGATTGAAGGTTCCAACACAATATTTCGAAATTTCACCGAAGTAGTAAATCACATGGAAAGAGACGAAGTCCATGTTTACCAATTTATGCTGAATGAACTTGGTACTGCTGGTTCAAGAGATGGGCCTCGTGTTCGATTCAAGGGAAGAATTCCTCCTAAGAGAATCAAAAAGACAATTGTCAATTATGTCAATGCTTTCATCAAGTGTGTCCAATGCAATGCTCCAGATACTCACTTCATAAAGCAAGATAGAACTACTTTGCTAAAGTGTCAAGCTTGCGGTGCAACTAGGCCAGTCAAACTGTAATGTCAAGCAAGTATTCTGTGGGCAACTGTCCACCTTGTAGGAATTCTACTAGTTTAGGGATTGATTCATTAGTGATTTTGAACCAATCTCCGTTTGGATAGATTACGCAAGTAGGGCCGTTTTCACAGAAGTCTAAGCATCCTGATTTTTGAACTCGAACATCATGGATGCCTTTGGCTTTGGTATCAAGTTTGAATTTCCTCATTAGCTCAAGAGAATTCTTTTCACTACAGCAACCTCTGACTGAACCTTCTGGGCGCGTGTGGCCACATACGAATGCATGCATTCGATAACCAGCGACTTCCCTGCCCTTAGGATCCATTTTTTGTCACCTCATCGATAGCTTCTGCTAATTCGTAATCTCTTTTTGTTATGCTTTGAACATCGTGACTCCATGTTTTGATTACTACCCTTCCCCATGACAGAGTAATCTCTGCATGGTGGTCTTGTTTTTCACAAATCTCGCCAACAATATTAACGAACTCTAGAGCAGTTGCGAAGTCATCAAAATCGAAACTCTTCTCCAAATGATGGTCATCGACAACCAACCATTGCAAAAAATCAACCCCAAAGGTGAGAATCATCATTGCCCTTGGTTTTCTTCTCAACCTTTTCATGAAGGTTTGATCTTCGCTTTTGGTCAGCACGTTCGAATTCTAGTAATTCTTTGTCATCGATGTATGCAGGTCTTGTGTGTGCGATTAATACAATCCTGACGATTACTTCTCGCGCCAAGTAGATGTGTTCTCCCTCAATAGTCAATAATTCGATTGATGATTTACCAGAGGAAAGGAGTCTGCCCTTAACCCAGGTTTCATCATCTTCTCTAAGCGATCTTGCATCCAACTGAATTTCAACTATGTCGTCCTTTCTGAGTCCGTGTCTTCTACCCATCAAATCACCAGTGTGAACACTTTCGACTTCACTTAATTCTGGCGATCCTAACTCTTCCCACATGCTCTTGGCCCAATCTGGTAAGTCCGACATGTTGGTGTGTCGGGGCTCCTCCTTCTAAGCACTGACGCTTGCATAATCAACCTACGAATTGAAGAATAGGAGGCGGCCCCACCAAATGAGGAGGCACTACGATGAAGGTAATTTGGCGCGATTTAATCACCGTCCTTACCGAAGAGGAAGTACTTGACAAAGGCTTCAGTCGTGCTAAGAAGGCAGCAGATAGGGTTGATGACCCCGTCAAGGTATTCCGAGTACGCAAGCAACTCACTCGTATGGTCCAAACAGCTGCTGACGTTATGTCTCAATACCTCGAAGATACCGAGAAATCTTGGCCAAGTCTTGACCAAATGCCATTATTTGACAAAGCGATGGTAGATGCATGCGTAGGATGTGACGATTATCGTCATCATCTCTCAATGCTAGGTTGGGGCGCTAAGCAGATGCGCAAGATTGCAAAGCAAAATGCGGCTAAGATTATCCGAAGTGCTAGATTTGAAGTCATGCATGATGCCCGTAAGGAAGCATATGGAAGATTGTCAAGCATTATGAGAAGACTAGGACCATCTCTAGATTGGTTACATGAAAGCAGACTTGTATTGCGTAAGTTACCAGTTATCGACCAAGTTTGCCCAACAATTGTAGTATGTGGTGCTCCAAATGTAGGTAAGAGTGCATTTATCTCAACTCTATCTAGTGGCAACATGGAAGTCAATCATTACCCGTTCACTACCAAACAGTTGCATGTAGGCCACTTTAAACATCGAAGAGTTCCACATCAGATGGTAGATACTCCCGGATTATTGGATAGGCCAATGGATGACCGGAATGCGATTGAACTTCAGGCGATTGCAGCAATTCAGCATGTTGGAAGTCTGTGTATTTTCTTGATGGACATCTCTGAGAAATGTGGTACTAGTATTGATGATCAAAACAATTTGTTGGATGAAGTAAAAGCATTGCTTCCAGAAATTGACATTATAGTTGTCGTATCAAAAGCGGATTTAATGGAACCTCTTCCTGATAACTGGGACACGGTTCAACAATTTGAATCGGAATGGGATGGAGAAGGTGAACCAAACCTTCCAGTTCTTATCGATGAAGAGGGTTGTGTTACTATTTCTGCTCAAGAAGGAGTAGGGGTAATTGCATTGCGATTAGAGATGGTCAGAAGATGCAAAGCCAATATGGCCTATGACCCAATGTCACTTCCAGATGGATGGCACAGGCAAAGTTAACCTACAAAGCCTATCGCACTCAGAAGTATTGGTACAAAGAAGATTAGCACAAATACGAAGAACATAATTCTCATCACCCGATCATTTCTTCCTCTCTTATCGAATGCTGTAGAGCATTCAGCAGACTTACAAATCCTGTCCTCGGAAGTTACCTTAATGTCGATTCCGCAAATCCTACAATGCTTATGAGCAGGCAACTTTGTACCTATTTTTGATCTAGCATTGTTGATTTTATTGCTAACTTTATCTTTAATTGATTTTGCATCCACCATAGTAATCACTCCACTTTAATCAATGTGCCAACGAATGGCCTTCCTTCTAATGCATCTTCTAGTATGCTAAGGTCTCTTCCATCAAGGACTGCCAATCTCATACTTGATTCAATAGCCCACCTAACTGCAACCGGGTCAACAGCCGCAGATTCACCTGGCTGAAGTGGTTCAGTTCCAGTAATTTCGGCCAATTGGTGTAAAGTCAATTCTTCGATAGCCTTAGCGCTACTATCTGTTCGAGGATCACTGTCATGAACATGAGAAACATTGGTTGCAATAATGCAGTGAGGGGAGCCAGAATCTCTGGCGAATGCAACCGCAACTGCATCGGTCGTATGGCCTGGAGTAGTTCCTCCCATAATCACAAAGTTATGTTCATTCAGTAATTCAGCTGCATCATGTGTAGTTTTAGGGATAATCGGGCATACATTGCACCCAATATCAAGTAATGATTGTTGGAGAATTGTTGCGTTTAATCTTGTTGCTGCAATGCCGACGGTATCTAGTCTATAGGAGTCTGAAGTCGATGCCCTTGCTAGTGTAATTCCTTCTCTTGCAGGGAGTCCGCCACCCACTACAATTCCCAGCTTTCTTCCATTGCCTTCCAAATGGACTGCTAGTTGACGAAGTTGTCCAAACCACTGAGATCTCTGTTCGGCCTCTTCTGGCCTAAGCAGTGAGCCTCCTAGTGCGACAATGTGGGTCGTCATCATACACCGTAAATGTCGACCATTGATGATGCTTCCTTCTCAGAAGGCTTGAAAGTCCTCGGCTCAGCCCTTAGGGCTGGGGGAGACCTGTATGAGTGATGACGCAGAACAGGCAACTCGCAGACTCAAACTGAAATTGGCGCTCGAAGACCTTAGAGATATGAAAGGTTCAGGCACTGAATTAGTTACAGTGATTATACCTCCTGATAGACAGGTTTCCGATGCTCGACAAATGCTACAAAATGAGCACGGGCAGGCTGCTAACATTAAATCAAAGGGAACTAAAAAGAATGTTCAAGCAGCAATCGAGTCTGCAATTTCTTTGCTATCGAAGTACCGTAGTGCTGGTGAAAGAGGTCTTGCATTATTCACCGGAGCAATCATTGTTGGTAACAACAAAACCCGCCATATTACCATTATTGTTGATGATCCCCCTCAACCATTGCTATCATTCAGATATCGATGTGATTCAAAGTTCGAACTCACTCAATTAGAAGACATGCTAATCGACAAGAAGTCGTACGGCTTATTCGTTATTGATAGAGCTGAAGCCGCATATGGAATCGCTAGCGGTAAGAGAATTCATGTTCAAGAATTTCTCGTTTCTAACATAATGGGCAAACACCGACAAGGTGGTCAATCGGCTCAACGTTTCGAGAGGTTGATTGAAGAAGCAGCTCACAACTTCTTCAAGCGTGCTACAGAGCATGCTTGTTCCTATTGGTTACCAGAACTAGAAAACATACAAGCAATCATTATTGGTGGCCCTGGTGCTACTAAAGATTTCGTCGTAAAGAATGACTACTTCCACCACGAAATCGCTAAGAAGATCGCTAAGACCACTTTTGATGTTGGTTATTCAAATGAAAGCGGTGTGCGTGAATTAGTCGATAATGCTGGAGGTTTGATGGGAGAAATCGAACTTGATGCAGAAAGGAAGTTAGTTACAGAGTTCCTTGAAGAATTAGTGAAACAACACCCTAAAGCGACTTATGGTGAAGTCATGATTAGGCAGGCACTCGAACAGGGTGCTGTTGCTAAACTATTGATTAGTGAAGGGATGAGAAAGAACGTTGTATCAATCGAATGCAAATCATGTTCAAACACATGGTCTACAAGCATAGGCAGGACAGAAGCCCTACCGCCTTGTCCTAAATGTAAGGCGGATGGAGATGACTTGAAAGAAATTAGTTCCATTTCATTGATTGATGAATTCTCTTTAATGGCGGCGAAAGGCCGTGCAGAAGTAAAGTTCATCTCGATAGATACTGAAGAAGGGGCTCAACTCAATTCTGGTTTTGGTGGGTTAGCTGCAATACTTCGTTACTCAATGATGTGATCTAATGGAAATACTTCGTCAATTAATTGAGCCATCTTTAGAGTCAGCACTTGCTGATATCGGTGTTGAAGGAGATTTTTGGAAGAAGGCACTAGGAGTAAGTCGTGAGAAAGATCAAGGTGATTTATCTCTACCATGTTTCCCATTCGCTAAACAATTAGGCAGAAGTCCTGCTGAAATAGCCACCGAACTATCCACTTCGCTATCAGGCAATTTTGATGTTGCAGCAATGGGTGGATACTTGAATTTTAAAGCCAAATCTGATTGGTTGGCATCGAATGTTTTGCAAGAATTAGAAATGCCAGGTGAGAAGAAAGTCCTGATCGAACATACAAGTGCTAATCCTAACGGGCCATTCCATGTTGGCCGCGCTAGGAACGCTATACTGGGGGATACTTTAGTCAGGCTGAACCGATTGTATGGTAACTCTGTTAGAGCCGAGTATTATGTTGATGATATGGG
Source organism: Candidatus Poseidoniaceae archaeon (assembly GCA_045568475.1). Taxonomy (GTDB): domain Archaea; phylum Thermoplasmatota; class Poseidoniia; order Poseidoniales; family Poseidoniaceae; genus MGIIa-K1. Next base: position 25,517 of record JBJLAY010000001.1, read on the forward strand.
GAAGCAGGTCGGTGTTATGGCATGGGCGTTAGCGAACTTGTCAAGCGAAGATGTAGAAGGAATTCTCGAAGATAAAGATGGAGTCAATCCTCGATGGAAAGGAAAAACTGACCATGAAACAGTTCGATGGTACCAGGCTGCTCAACAATTACGTTCTGCTGGCGATGAATCGATTGAAGATGAAATAAGTAAGCTAGTTCATGCCTCAGAGCACGGTGATGACGCCGTTCTTGAACAATTCGAAAAGGCATACCAGCCTGTATTAGATGGTATGCTGGAAACACTTTCTAGACTAGGTATTGAGTTTGACACTTTTACCAAAGAATCAAAATTCGTTGTTGATGGTTCCGTATCTTCATTGATGCAGAGGCTTGAACAATTGGAAATTCATGGTACTGCAGACAATGGTGCCCACTTCTTGGATTTGGGACAAAGGGGATTGAAAGGAAAAACAGAATTCTTCTATAGAAGAGGGGACGGCTCTTCTTTGTATGCGACTAGAGATATCGCTTACCACATGTGGAAATGGCAACAATGTGAGGAATTAATCAATGTTCTTGGTGAAGATCATAAATTGCAAGCAAAGCAAGTTGGAATGACTTTGAAAGAGTTGGGAGAAAAAGTTCCAGAAGTAATGTTCTATGCATTCATCAAACTTCCAGAGGGCAAAATGAGTACTCGCAAAGGAAATGTTGTTTTCATGGATGACTTGCTTGAAGAAGCTAAAGCACAAGCGGCATTGGTTGTAAGGGAACTTCGAGGCGATATTGGGTCTGATATAATTGAGAGTATCGCTGAGGCAGTAGGCGTTTCAGCAGTAAGATTCAATATCGCAAAAGTAAGTCCAGACAAAGGTTTCACATTCCGCTGGGAAGAAGCGCTATCCTTCGAAGGTGAAAGTGCTCCATTCATCATGTATTCACACACAAGAGCCTGCTCAATTGCTAAACGCGTTGGCCGCATTCCTGATTTTGGTTCAAGCGGAGATATACCTCCTGCAATGCACGAATTATTGCGTGTAATGGCCTGTCATTTAGACAAGTTGAGACATTCAGTTAGAGAAAATAAGCCCCATATCTTTGCCTTCCACTTACTTGAGTTGGCAACTGCTTACAATTCGTTTTATCGTGACTGTCATGTTATCACTGATGGTGTGGTAAATGAATTCAATTTCGCAGTAAGTGAAAGAACTAGAGGTCTCCTAAGAAACGGTATGATCGGTTTAGGAATCACTCCTCTGGAATCGATGTGAATGAACTATTTGGTGTTGAGCCAGCCGCTTCTAGTTGCGTTCCAATTTCATTCAAATCAGTAAGCGCATCTTCTAGATTATCTGCCTGCTTGAGGAATCTAGTAGGCGGCCAACCGAGGTCAATCTTGCCAGGGTCGATAGTAGATTCTTCAATCCATGCTTCGCATGCCTGCCCTGTACACATAGCTGAAAATGAATCCAAGTCCATCCAGAAGGTTCTCCTTTTGCACACAGGGCAATCTCTACAATGCATACTTGACAGAACAGTCATTCCCTCTTCACCGACCTGATCAACATCCCAAACTACGATATCAGACCTAGTGAGCAGCATAAGGTGAGACTTCCGTAAGAACCTCCTGAGGACTTTCCAAGCAATCTCTTCAGTGGAGAATACTCCAAGTCCAATCGTCCCTCCATCTTCCTCGGTTACCGAGGGTACGAAGACACGAGAAGGGGCCGTCATGAATGGGGCTGTGAGGATTAAGCCCTTCAATCCCTCGTCCATTCTTGTTCTACTACTGCCAATCCGCCGGGGTGCGGGAATGGTGCATCTGGCTTTTCCATTCGTATGGAAATAGATTCAACTAAACTATTCTGACTAATCCTTTCTACAAGCTTTTTACAAAGAGTTTCCATTAATTTAACTGGCTCTGAATTGACAACTTCATCATCGACTGCAGTTTGTAAATCAGCATAATTCAATGTCATTTCTAGATTGTCCTCATCAACATCTGAAACAAGAGTTGCCCAGACTGATATTACGAATGGCTGCTTCTTTTCTCTTTCAAAGTCATAAGCGCCGTGGCATGCCATTACTTCGTAAGACTCCAGTCCTATGCGAGTGACCATGATTATTCCTCGCGCTCATGAACCCAAATCAAATGATATCCGAATTGGGTTTTAATTGGTTCTGACACGGTTTTCAGAGGTATTGTCCATACTACTTCATCGAACTCTGCTACCATCTGCCCCTTCCTGAACCACCCAAGGTCGCCACCCTTCTGGCTTGAAGGGCAATCTGACTTCTTTCTTGCAGTCTTTTGAAAGTCTTTGAATTTCTTGATATTATTAGCCAACTGAGTGGCTTCTCCTTTACTCTTAACAAGAATATGGCTGGCATGTGCACTTGGTTTTACCATCTTATCACCTCAAGCATCTGCATTCCAAGCGAGGAACTTGATGTAGTTTCCATAAATTGTAATTGAGATTCCAAGACTTTCTTCATTGAATCTATCCATCTCATCGAGATATGTGTGGTACTCCCACGACCCACTACCGTAGCATACTGCAGCTCTGCCGATGGTGTCTCCACCATCCAGGTCATAAACGAATGGGCAATGGTCTGAGTTGCATGGCATGCCATCTGCATCGCCCTTTTCTCCATCATACAATCCGAGATTAATTGTGTATTTTTCAGCCATGTCTGGGTTGGCATCTTTGTACTCTTCAGCCAGTGATTCTATGTGACCATAGTCTTCAGGATGGTTGGTGAATAATGTTACTGAATCTCCCCTAGATGGATCTTTGTCGACATGATTCATATCGAGGTTGATGTATAGGCGAAGGTTTTGTGCTAAGTCTTGATTCATTTCAGCAACATATGCTGTAGAGCCCCAAAGGCCTTCTTCCTCTCCACCCCACGTACAGAATCTGATTGTTCGTTCTGGGATTCCATTCTCATTGATGTATTCCGAGAACATAGCAGCCATCTCTAGCACGGATGCAGTTCCAGATGTGTCATCAACAGCTCCGGCTGCATGGTATACTGTGTCATGGTGACCTCCTACGATAAGCAAATCATCATTCTCACCATAGTATGTGCCACATGGGACTCTAATGGTTAACTCTTGGTCATTTGTGACATCCATAATCATCTCTAGTCTTCCACTTCCATTGATTACCACAGATTCGAGAATTTCTCCTGCCTCTTTGCTCATAGCGATAAACGCTAGTTGCGATGGAGCAGACCCTCCATTTGCTTCTGCAATAGAATCATAGTTAGTTCCTTTGAAAATTGGGACACAATCGTTACCTTCGATTTTACCACAGTTGTAGTCTTTGTTGACTCTTATTATAGCCGAAAGGTCATTTTCTATAGCGCTAGTCATGATGAAAGTATTTCCAGTTTTGGAACCTCCACCTTCGACATATCCTACCTTTCCAGCAGCTGAAGCCCAAAGCGCATCATCTGAGCCATTACCTAAGTGTATAACTTCTATATCCTGTCCAAACATAATTGATGATTCCCCTGAGAAACCTTGGATGACATAGTCGCTTCTGTGATTGAATGTCGTTACTTGCTGTCCAGCATCAGCCGGAGAACAGGGAGCAACTCCAAAGTTTCCAACAGCACCTGGCTCACAAACTCTGAGACTTGGTTCACTGTTTATGCTGTGCATAGGTACTTCGTATGTATGCAGTGTTGATTGATATCCCAATTCTTCAAATATATTCGCTATGTATTCCGCAGTGGCTTGCTCTTCTGCAGACCCGCTCATGCGTCCTTTCCAATCTGGATGCCCCAGTGCTACAAGGTCTTCAGCGTATGATCTTGTTCGATCTTGGTCGAACTCCATCGATGCACCATAGTCTACTTTCTCTTCTTCCAAGAAGAAGTAAAGGAATGTCGAAGTTACCAATAGCACCAAAAGAATACTAGCCATTACAGTTGTACTTTGAAAGAATAATTCTCGAGAACTCCTCCTATTACTCGCTTCAGCCCAATCTTCTACAACTTCCGCAGAAAGGATTTCCTGTTCAGTCATGGAATTTCATCTCCAGTCCACCTCTTCGTCAGATCATTATCTCTGCCTAAGTGGTCGAGTATTCTTGCGACAACGAAGTCGATTAAGTCATCCATTGTTTTTGGTAGATTATAGAATCCTGGCGATGCAGGCATTACAATTACTCCCCATGCGGAAAGTTTAGCCATATTTTCCAAGTGAACTGTTGCATAAGGTGCCTCACGTGGCACGATAATCAACTTTCTTCTTTCTTTCATTGCCACAATAGCAGATCGAGTCGCAAGATTATCTCCTATTCCTGCTGCTAATTTACCTAGTGTTGAGCCGCTACATGGGCATATGACAACCGCATCTATTGATGCGGAACCTGAAGCAGACTTGGCTCCAATGTCTGAATTCTTTTCCAGAGTTGCACCAGTTTGTCCAGCTAGTTTTTCGGGAGTAAGTCCTTCACACTCATGAGCCATGGTGATCCGTCCAGATTCTGTAACAACTAGGCGAGCCTCTCGCCCTAGAACTTGTGCTAGTCTTACACCATAGGCTGCGCCTGATGCACCCGAAATTACCAAAACAATCTCGCCCATGTGTAACTTCTCGTGTGGAATCATGTATCAAGTTATGTCCAACGCTGTGCGAATTACAACCTCTAATACAGATATTGCTTCAGCGAATGATTCATTGTCTATAGACCAACCTACTCTTAACCACTCTTCTAGTCCTGGGCCGAACATACTCCCGGGCACAGCAAGTAAACTGTGTTCCTTACCTATTGTGTCAATCATTTCTATTGTGTTAACACCGGGAATTCTGAATGCTCCAAAAACCCCGTATGGGGGAGGCGTCCATTCTATCCCTAATCTTTCCAATGCTCCAATTAGCAGTGGTAGGTTTTTTTCTCTGTAGTGCTCGATTAATTCTACTGGCTCATGCAATCTATTCTTGATATGTTCTACTATTCTGATCGAGGGGGAGGACATCATGCCCTCCATATTATGGAATGAGTTTGCTACATTTGCAATTATCTTCTCATCGGCAATAATCCAGCCATATCGTATAACTCCGAGTCCGTGTACCTTCGTAAGTGAAGATATTGTAATGCAATTTTCACCTTCTGTGAACATTGGTTTCCAGCTTTTATTTGCTAATGAATATACTTCGTCGCTAATTATTCTGACATCTTTTTTCTTGCACTCTGAAACAAGCCAATTGCGGTCATCTTCAGTGAATGACCACCCCACTGGATTTAGTTGAGGAGTGACCATCAACAAATCTACTGAATCCAAGACTAGAGACCATTCTTCTCTATCAATTATCCAAGCAGTGCTTGTTGTTATTCTGCGAACAGCTACCGTTTCTAACCCTAGAATCCTAGCAGTCTGGCTTACAGGCCCATATGATGGCATCTCAACAGCGACCTTACCTCCTCTTGATGCAGCCGATATCGCTAGAGCGATTCCTTGAGTAGCGCCCATGCAGAGGTGTACATTGTCCACAGAAACTCCGTACATTTGACTGACTAAATCTCTTTCATCAATTCCTGGCCCTCTATGATCTTTCCATACATCTTCAATTCCCTCTAATTCCCAAGGGAATTGTAGTCCTGAGAATGATAAATTGTGTTCTCGGTTTTCCTTAAGTCTTGGAATATACCATTGTAGGTAAGAAACAGGAGGTATTTCGGAACCGCGAGCAGGCCCGCCAGTTCTCGGGTAGTTGCCTGCCATGTCTTTCCTTAGTCGAATATACTAATAGAATAACTGTATACTATTAGTTTGTCAAACTTCTAGAGAGAATTGAAATTTTTTCTGTAAGGGATTTCATTACCATTTCTGTTGTAACATCGTAACCTAATGCTGCTAGGCTCGTGGTTGTATCTTGGCCCAAGCCACAACCACTGACCATCTCTACTCTCCCACTTGGTGTATTACAATTAATTGTTAATCCATGTCTGCTTGTCCATCTTAGGAATGATAGCCCGATTGAACATATTTTATTTTGGCCAACCCATACGCCTTGCATTCTTTCATCACGATGACCTTCAATTCCTAACTTAGAAAGTGCCGCAATTACCCATTCTTCCAATATCGCAATTACTGCCTTAACGTTAGATTCACCCTCTAGGTCCCATTTGATTATTGGATAAATCACCAACTGGCCAGGTCCATGCCAAGTCAATCCGCCTCCTCTGTCCACTGGTGAAGTTGCGTATCCGGGTGGTGGAGTGATGCCATCATTTCTAGCTCTAGGGCCTACAGTAACGATTTCTTCATGCTCACAAACCAGTATGGTGTCGATGATTTCATCATCAATTCTCTTAGACTGCATTACTCGCATTAATTCATCAGATTCAGAATGTCCGATTTTACCCAATTCTGTAATCACGAGTTGTCGCAACTAATCACCTCAGAATCTTCCACTGCTTCCGAATCCACCTTCTCCTCTATCCGTGGTGGATAATTCTTCGAAAGTAACTTCTCTGTAACTAGTTAAGGGGACAGGTGCGATTAACATCTGTGCGATTCTCTCTCCCTTTGCAAGTGTTATTGATTGCCCCTCTCCTATCCATGTGGCTAATACCATTAATTCTCCACGATAGTCGGAATCTATCGTGCCAACACCATTAGGCATTATCATTCCTTTAGCCCCTAGTGAAGAGCGAGATCTAATCTGGCCCTCCCACCCTTCAGGAATCGCTACAGCAATTCCAGTTCTTATTTTGGTAGAATGGCCTTTTGTGACTATTGTTTCTTCTAAAGCTCTCAAATCCCAGCCGGCGGCGGATTTGGTGCCTTGAGTTGGTTTCGATGCCTCCGGCTCTAGTTTGGCGAACATCACTTCAACACTCTCTCGCGCCATGCTCCGGCGAAGTGAAAGAGGCACTCAAGGTCTTTGGTTAATTTGGATGCTCAAAATTTCTCACTCTCCTTTGGTTTCATTTCATCAATTTGATAGTAGATATCATAAGCCCCCGACACCCGTCTAACTAAGCCTGACGGCGGCCAATCATCTGCTCAAATCTGCAGCGGAGGTCTGAGTTGCTTAAGCAACCTTATAGGCCCGTTTCTACGGCAAACAAAATCCACCGCGAGCGAAAAATGGGAGGGACAGATGATGCAGCCACAAACTAATACCAACGACGGCTTTGATTTAGATCTCTCATCTGAGTTTATTGAACCAATGCTCAAAGAATCTCTGGATCGATTTGTACTATTTCCTATAGAGCACTCAGAGGTGTGGGAAATGTACAAGCAACACGCGGCCTCTTTCTGGACCGCTGAAGAAATAGACCTGGCAGAGGATGCCAAAGACTGGGAATCTCTTAGTGCAGATGAACAACATTTCTTGAAACATGTTCTTGCTTTCTTCGCAGCATCTGATGGAATCGTTAATGAGAACCTCGTTGTTAATTTCGCAAACGAAGTACAGTGGGCTGAAGCAAGAGCATTCTACGGTTTCCAAATCATGATGGAGAATATCCATGCTGAAACATACTCTCTACTTATCGACACATACATCAAAGATCCACAAGAGAAAGACCACCTCTTCAAAGCATTAGAAACAGTTCCATCCGTTGAGAAGAAAGGTACCTGGGCCCTAAGATGGCTAGACCGTAAGAGAGCCTCATTCGCTGAAAGGCTTGTAGCATTCGCAGCAGTTGAAGGAATATTCTTCTCTGGTTCATTCTGCGCAATTTTCTGGCTCAAGAAGCGTGGACTAATGCCAGGTCTTACCTTCTCTAACGAATTGATTAGCCGCGACGAGGGACTACACTGTGACTTTGCTTGCCTACTACACTCTAGTTTGGTCAAAGGCGCAGGAGAGATGAAGATTCATCAAATCATTTCTGAAGCTGTAGAAATCGAAATCGATTTCGTTACCAGTGCTTTACCAGTTTCTCTTATCGGAATGAACTCTGATTTGATGCAACAGTATATCCAGTTCGTTGCTGATAGATTACTAGTGTCTCTTGGCGCTACCAAACTTTACAATGCAGAGAACCCATTCCCTTGGATGGAAATGATCTCTATGCAAGGCAAGACTAACTTCTTTGAGAAGAGAGTAGGAGAATACCAGAAAGCAGGCGTAATGGGTTCTTCTAGTCTAGGAGCGGTACAACAGCGCTTCTCAATGGAGGAAGATTTCTAAACCGTCCGCGTCCGAGGATGGATACTTCACGCTCACATGGATACGAAAAAGGGGGACAAAGAATATGGGTCTACAAGTGGTTAAGAGAAATGGCGAAAAGGAAGATGTACGCTTTGATGCGATACAGGAGAAGTTGACGAAACTATCCTACGGTCTGCATGAAAAGTGGGTCGACCCTGGTATGGTAACCAAGTTGGTTATCGAAGGTTTGTACGATGGTGTCACAACATCTGAACTTGACGAACTTGCTGCTGAGACAGCGGCTTCTCTCGCATCACACCACCCCGATTATTCGAAGCTAGCAGCAAGAATCTGTGTTGACAATCTCCACCGTTCTACTAAGGATAAATTCAGTGAAGTCATTTCTGATCTTAGAAACTATGTTGACCCCGAGTCTGGAAAGCACGCCCCACTAATTTCAGAAGAAGTATTCGCAATTATTATGGAAAACAAGGATGTTCTCGATACACATATCGATTATAATCGTGACCACAATTTCGATTACTTCGGATTTAAGACACTAGAACGCTCCTACATGCTAAGACTAGATGGTGAAGTTGTCGAAAGGCCACAACACATGTTCCTTAGAGTGTCTGTGGGAATCCACCATGACAATATCGAGAAGGCTTTGGAAACATACGACCTGATGAGTGAAGGATGGTTTACTCACGCTACTCCAACCTTGTTCAACTCCGGAACACCAACTCCCCAGATGTCATCTTGTTTCTTGCTAACAATGCAGGAAGACTCCCTAGATGGAATATATGATACACTAAAGCAGTGCGCTCGTATCTCGAAGTCTGCAGGTGGAATTGGGCTATCAATTCATCAAATCAGATCTAAGGGTTCATACATTAAGGGAACAAATGGCCATTCCAATGGCCTAGTGCCTATGCTAAGAGTGTTCAACGACACTGCGCGCTATGTTGACCAAGGTGGCGGCAAGCGTAAGGGAAGCATTGCAATTTACCTTGAGCCTTGGCACCCAGATATCTTTGAATTCCTAGACCTCCGTAAGAACCACGGTAAGGAAGAAATGCGAGCTCGTGACTTGTTCTATGCCCTATGGACTCCTGATTTGTTCATGGAACGTGTTGAAGCGAACGGCGAATGGTCTCTATTCTGTCCTAATGAGTGTCCAGACCTTCATGACACCTATGGCGATGAATTCCGTGCTCTGTATGCTAAGTATGAATCAGAAGGTAGGGCTCGCCGTACTATCAAGGCACGTGACTTGTGGGATGCTGTAACACAATCTCAAATTGAGACCGGTACTCCTTACATGCTGTACAAGGATGCATGCAATGAGAAATCAAACCAGAAGAATCTCGGTACAATCCGTTCTTCCAACCTGTGTACAGAAATTATCGAATATACCGCTCCAGACGAAGTAGCAGTTTGTAACCTAGCATCAATCGCTCTTCCAAAGTACGTAAATCTCGAAGATGGTTCTTACGATCATCAGAAGTTATTCGATGTTACATATCATGCAACTGGAAATCTAAACCGTGTTATTGATGTAAACTTCTACCCTGTTAAGGAAGCAGAGAACTCAAACATGCGTCACCGCCCTATCGGACTAGGTGTCCAGGGTCTTGCAGACACCTTTGCAATGCTCAAGTTGCCTTTCGAATCTGCAGAAGCACGTCAACTTAACCGTGAAATTTTCGAGACAATTTACTTCGCTGCTTGCACAGCAAGTATGGATGCTGCTAAGGTTGAAGGGCCATACTCTACCTTTGAGGGTTCACCTGCAAGTCAGGGAATCCTGCAGCCTGATATGTGGGGAGTTACAGAACACTCTGGTCGCTGGGACTGGGATACACTGAAGCAAGACATCATGACAAACGGTCTTCGTAACTCTTTGATGCTCGCACCTATGCCTACTGCATCTACAAGCCAAATTCTTGGTAACAACGAGTGTTTCGAAGCATTCACTTCTAACCTATACGTAAGAAGAACCCTTTCCGGTGAATTCATTGTCCTGAACAAGCACCTAGTTAACGACTTGATCAATAGAGACCTGTGGTCTTTGGAAATGAAAGACGAGATTCTACGTCACAAGGGTAGCGTACAACAAATCGGTGGAATACCTGATGACTTGAAGGAACTTTACAAGACTACATGGGAAATCAAACAGAAGCACGTTATTGACATGGCTGCTGACCGTGGAGCATACATTGACCAAAGTCAGTCGTTGAATATCCACATGACCGATGCAAACCCTGCAAAGGTAACTTCCATGCACTTCTATGGATGGAGAAAGGGACTCAAGACCGGAATGTACTACCTGCGTACAAAGGCGGCAGCAGATGCTATTCAATTCACAGTTGAACAGAAAGCAGCTGACGAGACAGTCGATGGATTAGCAAACCGTGCTGATGCAGTCACAAGTCTAGAAGCAATTGCTTGTTCTCTAGACACACCTGATGACTGTCTAAGTTGCGGCTCATGATTAATGAGTTGTAATGCTCGATTAATCAATCAATATTATACCTCTAATTATTTTGAGGATTGAATGAACAGGCGCCGGCCGAAATGTTATATTCATTAGATTAACAGATTCCGCTATGGTGAAGATAATATGCCCTCATTGTGAAGGAGATATAGAATTACCAGATGGGGAATATGGGGAGTTCTCATGCCCATTATGTGAAGAAGATTTCATATGGGAAGATGATTCCAACCGTGATGAGATTTCATTTATTGAATCTGAGAATATCAAGTTGAGTTACAAGTTGGCTGCGATTGCGGTTATTGTTGTGATTTTATTGATCGTTGTGTTGCTTAGTTCTGTAATTTCATCGATAGGAGAAAATGACACCAGTTCGTGGCCCGTAGAACAGGTAGAAATTGTTGAGATTACAAATGAAGGGCGGAAAAACGTCGGTAGTTCGGACTCTGACCATCGTGAAAACTACTATGCTGTTGAGATTAGATTCATGTATGAAAATGATGAAAGAGCTTGGACATTAAAATGTGATGCTGAAAGGGATGCTGAGGCATATGTAGAAGATAACCCCGTTGGCACAACTATCGACGTCAGAGTAAACCCCGTCAAAGGCGAATATCCATTTTTTGAAATTGAGGGAGGTTGTCCATCTCCTGAATACACCACTACTGAAATAGTCCGTGGCGCAGCCTTTTTTGGAATTATAATTACGGCTTTTGGGTTTAAGAAAATTAGAGATGTGATTAGAGCAAAAAGACAAGAAAAAGAACAGTAGTAAATGCCTAATTTAACCTGTAAACCAGAATTG
>JBJLAY010000002.1:0-10349 GCA_045568475.1 Candidatus Poseidoniaceae archaeon
TAGAATTGACAGCGGCGCGAACAATCCCTTATTTGCAATCAGCAATTATGACCTCATTAGAAGAGGGAAAGAATGTGTTTGTAGCTGCCCACGGAAACAGCCTTCGTTCAATAGTAATGAACATCGAAGGATTGTCGAAGGAAGAAGTTCTGAAATTAGAGATCCCAACCGGTCAACCAATCGTATACGAATGGAGCAATGACGGCTGGTCACGCAGGTGATTTTTTGTCTAAAGCCTGGCAATGGGCTCCAGCAATTTATCTTGCTGGATTACTCTTGATGAACATAATTAGCACCCCATTTGGTATTTCTGAAATGCCAGATGAATGTCCAGTTGATTCTTACAACTGTGACTATCGTATAATTGTCTTAGATGTAAGTGAAGAAGAACTCGATGATGCGATGAGAGAGTGGGCTCATGATAGATCGTTTACTACAACCTTTAGTCCCGGTCACATTGTAGACAGATCCCTGGTGTTTCAATTTCCAGATGATGTTCACTATTCCAATGAGTGTGGAACAGTTGACCTATTCAGTAAGTCAAGATTAGGACGTTCAGATATGGGCGTTAATAGTGAAAGAATAGATGACTTAGTAGAATTTCTAATGGATTATGATTTCGAAACGACTTGTCAATAGGCAATTCCATCATCGTTTACAAACACCACATTGACTCCTAATCCTGCTTTGTGAAATGCAATCAATTCGAGTGAATGAATACGATGCCCTGTAGGTGCAACTCCCAGAACTTTCCTCTTGTCTTTTCGCGAAAACCATGATTTCTTTTCGCCGATAACACGCCTTTCACCCTCGATTTCATCAAACCACGGTAAAGGGCCTTCTGGGGAAAATTCAATTCCTAAAATTAGATCAACGCCATCGGTTGATTGAGCAGCGCTGGCATCTGCCTCACTAGGTATTGCTGGACAATTAGGATGAGTATGGAGCCAGTGTGTGAATCTTCCAGCCCTAGGGCCTCTGTCACTTCCAAATACTTCATCGGTCCATTCTTCTGGCAAATGGTGGACAGAAAACGAATCTCCTCTATTGACCATCGCGGCCTCATTTATTCTGAATCCCTGCCCAGCAAACAGATTCTTACGTTGATTTTCACCTTGAAACTCAACTTCAATTTCTGGTAAGTTTCGTAATTCAGAAACATCTAACCCGACAAGAATTTCGTCTGGAAGGGCTTTGAATGCCCATTCTAGGATGTCTTCTAGTATCCTTGCAGGAAAGTGAACTTGAGCCACATATTCTTCTCTACGGTTATGGGATTCATCATTGTAGATGGAGATAGCATCTGCCAACCAATCGCTCACCATGGTGTGGCGAATAAGTGCTTAGACATGAAGAAGTCGCAAAACTGTACTTCTTCGGGTAATACTTGAATAGTCCCGGTACCATATTGACACCATGGCGAAGAAAAAGGGAGGATTCGGACGTTTCCTCGGCGCCATCACAGGTAGCCCCTATGAGCGCTTGCAAAAGCAAATCGACAAAGTCATTTCAGAAGCTAGTAGCGACAAGGCTCTTGCTAGGACTTTGAAGAAATTAGTCAAAGCTATCGGCGACCAGTACGATGAAGAGAACATCGATGAAGAAGAGCATGATCTTTTGCTTGAATCGATAGAAGATGCTGACCCAGAGGGTCGCTCTTTCCCAAAACTAAACGATGATACTGATGAATTCTATGACGGTGGCGACATGCCAGATTCTCCCAAACTAAATCTTGGAAAGCGCAAGAATCTAGATGAGTTGATGAAATCCCAAGGAACTGAGTTCACAGGATCTTTCGGTAGAGACGAATTCGAAGAGTTCCGCCAATCCATGTCTGCAGATTTCTATGCTGAATCTGATGATGCTATTGCAGCAGGAGATCACCAACACGAAATCCGTACCCAGAATCGTGTGTTTGCAGATGCTGAAGATGGAATTAACCAACTGAAAAAACAGATGGCTGAAGAAAGCGGTCTCGAAGACCCTAATTCCGATGATGGAGAGGATGAGAATTACTACACAGACGATGATGGAGTCGAATGGTGGAAGGACGATGACGGCTACTGGTGGTACCGAGAGCCAGGGCATGATGATTGGCAACCTCACGAGTGAGCATTCCAAACATCTAATGTCGGTAGTTCAAATTTGACTATCCCCAAATCAGCTCCTGCTTTGAGCATCGCATTATTTGCCATACTTGCTGAACTCATTGCAATTATTGTTCTAGGTCGGACAATATCAGAAGCTAGCAATTTTCTAAGTACATCTAATCCTTTTATTGGAGGCATATAGTGGTCGAGAAGTAGTATGTCTGGAGAGAACTTTGAGATGCGTTCTAAACAATCTTGTGAATCCCAATACTGCTTCAATTCAACATTTGTCATGTTGACGCTTCCACTTACGAGAAGCGCTTCAATATCGACAGAATCTTCGAAAGCTAAGACTTTCATTCTTCTACATCCCACCAATTAGGGACCTCGAACCATTCCGGAGCATTTTCACTTCTCTCGATCAAAGGTAAACTCAGTGTAGTACCACTGTCGAGATTAACAAATAACCCGGTTGCAGCGCATGGACTAGGAAGGTAGTCTTCACCAGTTTCTGTCAGAACAATCGAGATACCATTTCCTGCAGGTATGATTGCGTCTATCGGATTGAATTCCATTAGCATTAGATAATCGGTAAATGGAGTGACAATTTTCGCCTCATGTCCGCCATCTCTGTATCTTACATCCATCGTAGCATGCCCGATTCTTAAGCCAGTAGTTGAGTCAAACATTGTAGCAAAAATCTGCCCTCCGTCGCAACTTCCAGTTGTGACTGAAAGATGAAGAGTTGGCAGGCCCGAAATGAATCTTTCAGCATATCCAGGTATTGTAATTATAATCTCATCTGTGGCCCTAACTCCATCAATTGGGCTAAGTGAATCGCCCCTACTAACCTCAATGTTATACTTATCACTGCCGAAATTAATCTCTTCCCACTCGATATCCTCTGGCGGCCAAGTTCTCTCTACGTGCCATTTTCCATCATTGCGTTGCATTTGAACATGTAGATCAGGCATTGGGCCATTATCCTTGAGCCAGTATTCGAACCATGCGAATAGGTCTACTGCCCAATCCATTCTACTCATTTGAGGATATGCTTCTGCTCCATATCCCGATTCTAATTCGCCATGACGGTCAGGTTGGTCTGGATAATTGTGAGCCCATTGGCCCATAATTCCTCTAGCCGGAATACCTGCATCTCTCAACAACTGATATGTTGGGAATGCATGGTATGGGTCAACATTCCAGTCTTGCATTCCCCAGACTAGGTATACGCTACCTCTGTAATTCTCTAAGACATCGGGTAAATGTCTTCTTTCATCCCAATAGTCATTCCATTCTGCGCCACCATATTGAGCCCATAATTGTGTGGTAAAAGGGCTCAGTGGGCCAGTTAAATCATCCTGGCAAACTCTCAACTCATCAGTTGTGAGATCGCTGGTAGCAGCTTGATATGCAGCATCATACCCAAGTGCTCTAAATTCACTGGAACCATTTCTGTAGAACATTTCCTGAACACCAATAGATCCTGAAATCGGGACAATTGTCTTGAGGTGTTCTGAGGGGTTTTGTGCAGCTTCCCAATTAGTTGTGCCAGCATATGATTTGCCCATTAGTCCGACATTACCGTTCAACTTCTCATGTTCTCCAAGCCAATCTACAACGGCTTGGATTCCTGTTTGCTCTCCTAACCCTTTGACATCTTGGCAGTGTGTAGACTTACCAGTTCCAAATGTTGATGCTTGTGCTAGGGCATATCCGTGTGAGATGAAATTCTCATGCACCCAAGCACCAATGCCTCCATCAGGTACAGTATTTGGATTCGAATCATCTCCTACTCCTGGCATTCCTTCACCGCCGAAGTCGTAGTAAGGATGAATTGTCATTATTACCGGAACAGTTACCCCTTCAGGAACACGAGGAAGCCATAATGCTACATGCATAACATCTTCTTCGGGGAATCCAGCATCTTCCTCTGAAAGTGGAAGTTCTACAGATACAAAATGTTCGGTGTATGTCAGAACATCATATGGCTCATGTGATGGGGGAGGCAACACCGACCTTGCTTGCGAGAAATTCAAGTCCATATTATGCCTATCATGCAAAGGTGTTTCCCACCACTCATAGGATTGTTTAGGAGCATCTATCTCTGAAGAGAGATGGCCGAAACCTGCGCCTAAAATCAGGAAGACAATTGACACTGCAATTGTTGCAGCCAACGTGATATTGAGTGCACCACCATCCCCTGCTGGGACGATTTCAGCATCGAATACTTCGCCTTCCATCATGCGAGACGATGCGAATCTCACTCATCAGCCTTCTCTAGAACCGTTCGGATACAAATCATCAAAGAGTCGTTAACCTAGCGACAATCATGAGCGAGCAATATACAGTGGCAGGCCAATCAATTCCAACTATAACTTCAGGATATGGTGGGTTTCTGATTATTTGGGGAATTTTAGTTTCTGTGCTTTCTGATTCCGATTCAATAACATCATTCTTCCCATCTTTGTTAGGAGTCCCTCTTCTTCTTTCGGGTATTTTGGCAGCAAAGATTCCAGAAAAAAGGAAGTTGTGGATGCACATTGCTGCAACCTTTGGCTTACTGTGTGCACTAGGCGGTACTCGCTTCTTCATGGTCATGTCAGACGGAATTAATTACGCATCAGGTTCGATGCTAATGTTACTACTAACGGGCTCAGCATACACCTATTTCTGTGTTCAATCTTTTATCCATGCAAGAAAAGCACGCCAAGAATGATTTCATCATGTTGGAATGATTGGGGTGTTACATGCGAGCCATTGCAATTCTACTAAGTGTGCTCGTCTTGAGTCCGATTGCTGGTGCAAATTATGAGACCGGCGATGAAGACTGGAGAGAATTCGAAGTCGATATGTCTGACTGGACTGATGGTCCCGAATTAGAAGGTTCACCAATGGATGAACCACGAGCAGGAGATGCTGTATTAGTAATCGAAGTCGATTACAAACCTAGTCATCTTGGCGCAGCAGTACAAGGTGAAATAGTGATTGAATTATTCGAAGAGTGGGCTCCAGAAACTACAACAAATATGATCAAGAATGTTGAGGCTGGAATCTACAATGGCATTTTCTTCCACAGAGTAATCGATGATTTCGTTACTCAAGCAGGCGATCCAACTTGCAAAACAGTTGCAGTTTATCCAGCTACAAGTGCACAATGTGGTAGTGGGGGGACTGGAGAAACTTTGGATATGGAGCACAATGAGAATTTGTCTCATGTAGATGGTGCGATAGGTATGGCACGTGGCCAAGACCCAGATAGTGCAGATTCACAGTGGTACATAGCTGAAACAGAAGCGCATGGTCTAGATCCTGAAAACAGAGATGATGAAGGATATGTGACATTTGGAATTGTGAGGAATGGAATGAGCCATGTAAGGGCAATTGCAATGGTGCCAACATCAGATGACCCTACTGGAGAAGAGATTGTGGTAAACCCTGCCTCTTCAGCAGGTAGGCCAATTTGGGAAGTCCATATTTCGAATGTTGAGATGATTGGAGTTATCCCTGGTGATGCAGAATCTGATGAGGTGGAAACACAATCTTTCTTTTCAACAGCGGCCGGAAAGGTGACAATCTCAATTGTTCTAATCGGAGTTTGTATTGCCAGCTACGTGATTTTCGTTGGTAATAGGGAAGAAGAGCCAGATGCCATTCTTCTTGACTTTGAAGATTAACTAATTTTCAAATCCAGAACAACATGCCTAATGTGTGGGCAATATTGTTTGACATCTTCTAGGTGAAGCCGTGTAGCATTTTTACCGCTCACTGTGGAAAACCATTCTGTTGTTTTTTCAGCCCATTCTTCGATCTCATTTTCATGGACATTCATGTGGACATGAATTACTCCACCCTCCTTTTTCAGACAGTTAATCGCTAGTCCCCATGTATTCATGGATGAAGGAATTAATCCAAGGATTACCCTGTCTGCAATTCCAGATAATTGTTTCATAGTATCCCGATTATCCCCTTCATAAATTGTGCATTTGTCTTGTACAAAATTTCTTTGTAACCCTTTGTTAAGTGCCAAAATACTATTCGGATTAATTTCACAAGCATGAACGTGCTTTGCCTTTCCACGTGTTAGGAATTGCAATGTGTAGTAGCCAATGCCGCAGTAAGCATCGACAATTACTTCGCCTTCAGTTCCTAATTCTCCCATTCTTCTTCTCTCGGTAACATTTCCGGATGAAAACATGACAGCAGTGGCATCGAATTCATACTCAACAAAATTCTCTCTATGTACAACCCAACCATCTTCGCCATGAATTAATTCTAACTGTGACTCTCTTCGGATCCCAGTGTCTATTTCATTTTGAATCGCTATTCGTTTTGCATTAAGTGCTGTAGCGACCTTTTCCAGTGGCCAATTTGAGGTATCTGTTCCATTCGCAAATATCACCATGTCTCCCAGTTTTTCCCATTTCTGAGGCGGATTTTCGATAATGGCTTGCAGTCTCAAGTGCGGGTTGTGTTTTTCCACAGAATCAAACTTCAATTTCAATTCGCCATCCAAAACAGGTATGGCTATCATTTCCTTGTAAGGCATTGGCTTCAGATTGGAATTTATCTTCCCTTCATTCTTCAGACGTTGATACTCGGATGATGCCATATCTCGGCCACACAAGTATGCGTAAGAGAGGGTCACAAATGACTGCAGGTTGGCAAACCATGTTAAATGTCCCAGTATACGAATGGGCGGTAGCATGAAGTCGAGACTAGCATTTTCTCTAATTATTCTGTTTGGAATTTCAATTATTGCGCCTCTAGCTAGTGCAACTGGAATGCAAGCATGTACTATCAACGGCGGTGTTTGTGACACCTGGGATAAAGCAGATGATGGTACTGAGAACCAGCAAGATTGGATTATAGGGGTTTACGAGTTCGATTTGGTCGATACATCGACTATTGAAATGGAAATGTCTTGGGCATTACATGAGTTTAATCGCTCCACACTAGGTCTAGATGGTGCTGCTATGAATGCAGCATTAGCGGCTGAAGGAATGAGTGCTCAAGATGGCGCACCGGCCGATCTTATTCGCAACTATTTCGACCAAACTACTGCTGGTTCAGGAACTCCTACTGTTAGGGAAAAATTGGTTTCAGAAGTCAACGACACTATAGAAGAGTTGTTAGGAAATGGTTTTGGAACCGTTGATGAGATATCGACAGATTATGTCAATTCAATTTCTAATTCTGGAATTACTACAACCTGCAGCGATGACCCCGACACCGATGCTGCTGCAGAAGGCGCCACCTCAAACAATGTATTCGACCCTCCAATATGCTTCACTGTATCTGCAATAGTATCGCTGTCAACTTCAACTTTTAATCTAGGGAGTGTTGATCCTTTGACTCTTGATAGAGTCTACCGTGGAATGTTGGTAATGGGCTCAGACATAACTTCTGAATTCGAGTTGTTTAGTGAACCTGGCCATTCCTCGGTTTTCGTAATCAATCCTCCTGATTTTGCAACAGTAAAGGGAGTTGATTCTGGAGGAGTGCAAGTTATCAGAGCAGGCCCTCCTTCTTACATGGCTGCTCAATGGTTAATTGATAATTTAGAGGCACCAATATTGGGTGAAAGAATTTCACAAGATGTGAGCGTTGAGATTGGCCACCGAAATTCAACTCAAACCAGTAGCGTAGAAGTAAATCCCTCGGACACAGGTATCACACTAGATGTAACTCTAGATTTATCAGATGAAAATTCTGCATGGATAGATATCGTTGCGGGAATAAACCATATCGATCAGAATACTATGGACGACTGGGACATTTCTTTGGTAGATGTAACTCAGAATGCGAAAGTCCCATGGGTTACTGCAGATGGTATCAGATTAGCCTATCACAATGATTTGATTGAATTAGACGACTTTGGGGATAATTTCCCTATGGATAGAGTCGGCGATGCGGTAGAAGACGCAGTGCCCGGTGTTGGTTCAATCGAAATCAATAGCCCGACATGGGTTTCAAACTCAATCGCACTAGGTATACCTGAACCTTCAGGTGGTCTGAATCATACACATTCTGGATGTCCTGAGGCATTACCTCCTGGTACAGTTGTGAACTACTGTATCGAAGGGCCGAATGCGATGGATGGTAACAATCCAATCTATCTTCGGGCTTCATCAAATACATTTGAGTTGCATATTCTTGATCTGATAAAACAAGAAGTCGATGATTCAACAGGGATTTTGGATGTCATGCAAGAAAGTGATTTGAAGAAATTACTTGATTCAGGATTGACTATTGAATCCGAATTCGGTCAGAATTTATTACAAAAGATGATTCCTAGTGAATTACCTCCTACTGAATTGACACTGGAAATGATATTGCCTGTTTGGATGCAAGCAGCTACGGGAGAATCATCTATTACCTTAGTCGAGAGGACAAATGGTGTAGATGAACTTGCAATCTCTATGTCTGGCCCGGATGCATACAATCCTAGGCATGCTATTCTAGATGACAATGACAACGAAATATGTTCGGCAGATGAAGCGGATTGGTCGTGTGTAAATCTCGATGTTGATTTTGATGTAAGCGACTTAGATTTCAATGAATGGGGGCCTAGCGTGGATGTAACAGCATCTTTCTCAGCGACTATAGATGTCTACAGAATAAAAGTCCCAGATCGAGTATTAGACAAGATGAAGTCTGAAAATACAACAATTAGTATGGAAGTAATCCCTTCAGATTTAATTCGATTAGGTTTTGATATGACAGATAGACTTGACGAACCCATTATCCGTGAAGTCGATATGGGGAAATATGGGAAAGAAATGATAGAGTTTACAACTAGTGGTTTTGAAGATTACATAAACAATCTAGGTAAAGAATTAACCGAAGATATCCACCAAGAAGCAAAGGAAAGAAGTGAAGGAAAAGATGGTGTTGAATTAGACTTATCTAGTATTCAGATAATTACTTCTCTTGAGAACTTTGGGAATATCGGGGCTTCAATTGGTGATGAAACTCCGATCAGAATGTCAGTTAAAATACCGCAATTTACTATGGAAGCGGGTGTTACAAATGGATGGGGCGGAATTACCAGTGGAGACCCAACGATTGGAGTCAAAACTGGAGTCGCTACTGCATTTTATTCGCCAATAATCAATATGGCCAATGCTTTCAGTAATGCGTTCACCAATATCGGTTTGCAATTTTTACAAATGGGTGGTTCCGGATTAACTGCGGACAATAATGGGCAACCTTTCGAATTCAAAATAGAGCCTACTGATCTAGAATTAAACGAAGAAACTAACTCTGAACTGCGCGGAGAAATTACCTTCGTTCTTCCTGATGGCATTACTTTGGAAAACTTCCAAACAGCGAACGGCTGGGAAGAAGTTACTACTGATGATGGAAGACAGAAAATTACGATTTCAATGGAATCATTCACGGCTGGAGAAGAATTTACTTTCAGTGTCAAAGTTTCATGGTGGTTTGTTTTCACTCAGATTTGGATTTATCCTGCCATTTTACTCTCATTGATTGTTTGGCGAGTTAGAGCTAGAAGGAAGAAGAAGAGAAAGAAAAACCAGGCAATAGAGGCTGCTGAAACAAAGATAGTTTCTACTGGTAAAGGAGGGCTCTCAGATTCCGACTTCAATTCCCTGAGCATGGGATATGACCCTAGTGCACCAAGTAGTGGTGATTTCAAGATGTACGGCGACGATGATGATTTGTTCGGCGACAATTGGAATCAGTGAAGAGAATCATAAATTCTCTTAGCCAACGAGGCCCCAATCCCTGGTACAGTTTTCAGGTCCTTCACTGTGGCGTGGCTGATTCCTTGCCTGCCTCCAAAATGTCTGATTAGAGACTGTAATTTCTTTGCTCCCAGGCCACTAACAGCCTCAAGAGGATCAGATAGGCGACTTCTTGCTCGACTTTTACGATGGAACTTATTCACAAACCGATGTGCTTCATCACGAGCATGAACCAATACTCGACCTCTTCTGTCGAGAATAAGATCGTCATGGCCTTCTCTGTGAATTGTCTCTTCTCTTTTAGCTAGGCTTGCTAATTGCATTCGGTCTCTAACACCGTGTTTATCCAACAATTTGGCGATGATTGATAGATGAGTTTCTCCTCCATCAATGAGCAATAAATCTGGCCAATCCTCTACTTTCTTTATCCAGCGTTCTACAACTTCACTCATCATTCTAAGGTCATCCATAGCATCGCCCTTCACCGTGTAAGTTCGGTATTCTTTCTTCGCAGGCCTGCCATTTCGCAGACAAACACTTGCTCCTA
>JBJLAY010000003.1:0-10224 GCA_045568475.1 Candidatus Poseidoniaceae archaeon
ACAATCGAAGACCATACCTATGTTAATTGGAGAATAAAAGCAACATACACAGAAGACAATACAACAGAAACATTTCCGCCATCTGGATTCTACAAGACTTGGTCAGATTGCTGGTTAAATGATGGAGAATGGGGTGGCGATGGATGTCCTGAAAAGGCATCTGATGATTCAGATGATATATCGGCACTAGGCATTGTGGCAACTGCGGGAGCGGTTGCGATCGCTGCAATCATTCGCTACGAATGAATTCAACAAGCCTTTCGATGAATCGCTTTTGCTCAGGCCCGAAGTCTGTTATTGTAACAGAAACTCCGTCTGCTTTTAATTCGCCATTAAGGAAGCCTCTTCTGTTAATGTCCGAAGCGACCAAGGGTAGATTTTTTGCCATCAACACGAATAAAATCCCTTCATCATTAATCTCGATATTCATCTCTTCACAAATTGATTGCTGAATTAATGCCAAGAGTTCTTCAGGAGATTCACCACCACCATATGCAGATAGGAAACCAAGATCGGTTTCATTCTGCTCGATGAGATGATCTAATCCTCTTCCACTCATCTAAGACCCTCATAACGGTGTTTGGATGAAATTCCAACCTACTACTTGCCCATTGGTTGCATCCATGGCTAGAGAAAGAGAGTTGTCCCATCCTTCAGATTGCCAAGAACGAGTCATGTCTAGTGTTGTTGCACCAGTATCTCCTGAATTTAGACTGTTCAGCCAGTCGGTATAATCGCCGTCTGGAGTTACTATTAGGTGACCGATTCTTGTTGTAGAATGATATTCACCATTTGAATTGAAGAATCCATCATCACCTGTTAACCTTGGATACCTCATAGAATCTGTCAAGTCTTGTTCAAGCATACTCAAATTAAGCGCTGAAGGAATATCATTCCGGCTGTGTGCTACCGAATTATCATAACTTCCATGGCCAAGATAGTTACAGTTTTGTTCGTTAGCTGTTCCAAATACATCAATTAGAACCCAGCCAGAAGTAGGAACATCAGTAACATACGATAAATTCCATTGTGTGCCTCCTGTTTGATTGCTAGGGCCATCTCGTGCCCTCCAGATATATCCTCCATCATCCAGGGCTGAAGTCGCAGCTACTGCCTCGTCTACAAAACCACCAGATATACATTCAATTGCCATCTCTAGAGTGTGTGCTCTAAGACTACTATTATCTGGTAAATGCAAGCCACTATTACCCCAATCAGATAGTTCTGATGTTGTTGGCACATAAGCACCCGCATTTGGAACTGAAGAGTAACTTCTACCCATGTCCAGTAATTTGTCACCACGCTTCAAAGTATCCTGAGACATTTCCAATTTCAAACTTAGAGAACCTTCCGGCAGGACAATATCTGCAAGTTGTTCGCTGAATGTTCCACATGAAGATGTGTCCGCTTGATCACCAGAAATTGTGACATCTACATTCTGCTTTACAGCCCAAGGAGAATCCTCAGCAACCCACATTGTAATCCGAGCACTACCAAAACAATTGTCACGTATTTCGCGATGCTCTAGTGCGACTTTCCACATCTCTTCCCCACCAACTTCGTCAGTTCCAATCACATTCCATTCCCAGCCTAAATGGGTGCCATTTGCTCCTTCTTGAACCAAAGTAGTTCCCAACATGTCTCGAACCTCTATCGGTGAAATAACAATTGCAACGCCCGGTGCGATCTCTTCGAGTAATCCTAGAACCCCTCCAAGGCCGAATGACATCGTCGTACCCTGAGTGTAATCTCCATCTAAGTTTAGTTTCCAATCCGCTTCTGTAGAAATTATGTCTCTTTCTGAAATCTCAGTCCAAGTTTTAGTATTGAATTCCAAAGTCCCACCAACTCCTGCTGCAATGTCACTGCATTCATTTGGAGACAAGATTTTGTGTTTGTATCGAGATACAGTTAATGAATCGAAGTCGCGTGTCTGTACTTTCTCAACTGCTAGCCAATCTAATCCATAGGCGCCTTTTGCTTGTACTGCGCCCAGTAGTGTATCATCTGATTCGAATTCTAATTGGTTACTATTACCCTCTGTAACCGAAGTTGTTCCTTTACCAGCAAACTCCAGTTGGAGACGGCAAATATCATCTTCATCTGTTTCAATATTGTCAAGCACTAAGTCGACATAACCCTCTGTGGCGTCTAAGTCACCGTTTAGAACTGTATAACCCATTGAATCTCCATAGCGTAAATCGTCAGCTGTAAAGGGCTGTAATTGATTGTTCACGTACCAATACCAACCACCTGAAGCAACTAATATCGCTAAGATTACTGCAGCGACCTTCGGGTTCTTGATCTGCTCCATAAGAGTCAGTGAATTATCTGATGTTTTATGTTCACTTGAAGTCGGTTCAACAACTTCTTCGATAATTTCCGCTTCGATGAACTCGGCAACAAGAACTTCTTCTTCCACATGCTCTTCCTCAGTGTCGGCAATCTCAGGTAATGGGACGGTTTCAGCTTCTTCGAGAGAAATCGAATCTTCGCTAAAAAGGTCATTCAATCTATCGATTAAATCCGCTTTACGGCCCGATGTTGAAAGGCCGTTCTTTTTGCACATTTCCTTCAATTCAGCAACAGTGTGCGACGAAGAGACATACGAATCTGACTCACTCATCGATAACGACGGGGCCTTCACCCTCTTTCAAGGATGGGGCTAGATGTGGCCCTTTAGGGCCATTCAAGCATCTTACTCGCTGTGCGGTATGTATTGTCCTTCACTGAATGTGTAAACCGTCTGGTCATAAGTTCCATCTGGGAACTTACGGAAGAACCACCCATCACCTTGATCTTCATACACATCTTGGACTGGTTCAGAAGTTGTATCATTCTCTAACTGAGGTTCTTCAACCGCTACAGGTGGGCCTGTTGGGCCAGCCGTAGGAGGGCCTGTTGGACCAGCCGCAGGAGGGCCTGTTGGTCCAGATGGAGGACCACTAGGACCGGCCGGAGGACCACTAGGGCCTGCGATTATTTTCTCCGATGAGGTTTGTGATAGGACTGCTTCTTCGATTGAAGGTTCTACCTTAGGCTCGATTAGACTCTTGACATGCTTCCCGTTCTTTTGTGCTCCAATAAACGCAAATCCTGACAATAAAAGACATACAATTCCGATTAAGGCCAGAGGTAATTGTGTAGGATACATGTTGATTGTTGTTTCAACATTGATCCCTTCAAAATCCTGATTGTTTGTATTAACTACAATTTGGACACAGTATATTCCAGGGTCTACGCTAAATTCAATATCATAACTTTGTGATTCCACTGGGTTCTCGATACTATGGAAGTTGTTCGGATGTGCCGATTCACCTTCTTGTAACAGTATTCGCTCTTTTCCAATCGAACCATCCGTTGAATCGCATCCTTGCGGGTTTTCAATCATGTATATGTCTATACTTTGAACATCGGTAGGTACCGCTTGAACTACAACTTCGACTTCAACTGCGATATCGGAAAACCCTTCTCCGGGAGCATCCATACCCCATACATCAATTGTCTTGTCAATGGAACCTATACCTTCGTCGACATAGAGAACAGTGCTCATAAATGGGTATAACGCAAAACCGAAAAATAGAGCTGCTAGACCTAGATACATGAATACATTCCATCGAGATCTTTTGAGGGCCTCTTGACGCTCTTCAAGAGTTAACTCAGGAACTTCTTCCTCTTCAGAAACAACCATTGGTTCTTCTGCGACATCATCGGTCATGGTTGGGCCATCACTATTCAGAACTTGAATTAAACTATTGTCGATTTTTAGCAAAGGACTGAAAAAGGTAAGGTTTTCATCTTGTAATATGACAACTAGGCTAGCCGTATTGTCGCGGGGTCCGCGACTGTACAGTACAAGGCGTTTAGTTGAAGAAGCGAGATTGCGTGATGTTGATGTCGCTGTATTAGATCCAATGCAATTCTCATTGTTCGTTGCTGAGCAGGATATTGGGATTCTTCACAAGGGTCAAAAATTCGATTATGATGCAGTAATTCCAAGAATTGGCCATTCGATTACAAAACATGGCGTGTCGGTTTTACGGCACCTTGAGCAGCTTGATGTTTGGACTGCTAATTCTAGCCAAGGTATTTTGCAAAGTCGAGATAAATTGCACTCCTCCCAGATTCTAGCAAGAAATAGAATCCCGACTCCAAGAACCGCTTATGTTCGTGATATGAAAGACATTGAAAGAGCGATTGAAGCGGTTGGTGGACTTCCTGCTGTGGTCAAGGTTACACAAGGAACTCAAGGCCAAGGTGTATTCTTGCGCCATACTATTCATGAAACACGCAACCTGGTACAAGGATTGTTAGTTACCGGTAAAGCGGTTCTGATTCAAGAATACATAGCGGAAAGTCACGGTAAGGATATTCGCGCTTTAGTCGTAGGTGGCAAAGTTGTTGCAACTATGAGAAGGAAAGCAAGAGGAAGGGAATTCCGTTCTAACTATCACCTAAACGGTACTGTTGAAAAGGTGGAAATCAGTGAAGAATATGCTGAAGTTGCGTGTCGAGCTGCTAGAGTTCTAGGATTGAATGTTGCAGGAGTAGATCTTCTCGAAGGTAACGAAGGTCCATTGGTCCTAGAAGTTAATTCATCACCTGGGCTTGAAGGAATCGAGAAGGCAAGCGGAGTGAATGTTGCTGGAGCAATAATTGACAATGTATTATCAGAATGTGATTTCAGTGAAGTAAACGTAGACCAACTATTGAAGACAATTCCTGGCCAAGGTGTTCTTTCTGTCCACTTGAGAAACCATCCTCATCTAATCGGTTCTCCGATAAGTGAGATTTTCAAAGGTGAAATGCCTGTTTTCGCATTATCCAGGGCAGGGGATTTGATTTGGAATCCCGAACCTGAATTGCAATTACGATTCCGTGACTCATTGATTTGTTACGGAGACTTAGCACAACTTAGAGCGAGTATCAAACGTACCCTTCTCGATTTACCACCGGTTTCAAATGCTGAAACTGGCGAATCTGATGTTTAATCTAATATCAGAATAATACATTCACTCGTTGACTGTTGCAGTGTGTATTACCACTGGTAGAATCGGGCGATCGTTTTGATCGGTTTCCACTTGAGAGATTGTGGTTATGTGTTCACATCCTTCAGTTACTTCTCCAAAAACCGAGTACTCGCCATCTAGATGTGAAGGATTACTATCTCCTGGTACGATGAAGAATTGTGAACCTGCAGAATTAGGAACATTGGTTCTCGCCATTGAAACCGTACAAGGGAGATGCTGAAGGCCAAGGTCTGCTTCTAGAGGGACTGTCCAACTTTCCTGTGATGAACAATCTGATTGATTTGCTTCTTGGCCATTGCAATAACCATACCAATTTGCAGCATAGCCCCCGGTTCCATCATGATTCTGGAAATCTCCTCCTTGAATCATGAAATTATCGATTACTCTGTGGAAGGTGACATTGTTGAAATTCCCTTCCATGACATGTGACTTGAAATTGTCAGCATGTAGTGGTACCAATTCATCATACAGTGTGATTACGACAGTATAGTAAACTTCAGCATCTTCAAAACTTGAGCCGTGATAAATCTCTAATGTTACCTCTGTGCCATCAGATAAATCAGGTTCAGCCGAATCATCATTATCAAGACACCCTGCAGATGACATCATCAATACACTTAGGATGCAAACTCCAAATAATCTCTTGTTGGTAACTACGCTTTCCATGGCCGTGCTAAATCGTCATTGTATATCGTTTCAACGGTATGTGCGTTTAAGCATCAGAAATCCCAAGTTGAAATTGAGATCACATTCGAACTTTCTTTCCGGTGATTTTTCTCCAGATTCTCTGAAGTGGATCGTAGTACCTGTCAACAACTCTTTCTTTCAACTGTATAATTGCATCATCAGTAATTTGAATTCCAGCAGGGCATACTTCTGTACAGCATCTAGTGATGTTACAGTACTCGATTCCGAACTCCTTCTTGATTTCAGGAATACGGTCTTCCTCATCTAGAGGATGCATTTCATATTGTGCCAGTCTTACCAGGTTCCTTGGTCCCGCGAAATCATCGAATAATTGGTGGTCTCTCAGTACGTGGCAAGTGTTTACACAAAGGAAACACTCGATACATTCTCTGAATTGTTGGACTCTGTGAGCTTCATGCTGGTTAAATTCCCAGTCTTTCTCTTCAGGACCTTTGATTGGCTTGATCTTCTGGGCGACCTCATAATTCCATGAAACATCTGTGACTAAATCTTTGATATGAGGAAATGCCTTCATTGGACGGACTTCAATTGGTTGGCCTGCAGGTGTTTCAGCGACAACATCTGACATACGAGTCATACACATTAAGCGAGGGCGTCCGTTGATTTCAGCACTGCATGAACCACACTTACCAGCCTTACAGTTCCAGCGAACTCCAAGGTCAGGTTCCTGTTCATACTGAATACGGTGCATACAGTCGAGCACAACCATTCCTTCATCTAATTCAAGGTCGTATTCTTCTAACTCTGCTTCGTCGCCTTCTCCACGAAGTACCTTGAATTTCTGATTCTTACCTTTGAGTGACATCAGTTTTCACCCCCCTGTTCTGCTGCTCTTTCAGCAATCATTGACTTGACTTCCTTGATTGCATCCTTGAGGTCTGCTCTCATTTCTTCAATCGGTTCTTGGCGGATTTTTATTTCCCCATCTTCCATCCAACAGATGTTCAGGTTGTTACCCCAGAACTCATCTTCGTGGCCAGGGAAATCATCTCTAGTGTGTCCACCACGACTTTCTTCCCTTGTCAGAGCGGCTAAAGTTGCAACTGTTGAGATATCGACCATATTCTTGAGATCTAATGCTTGGTGCCATCCAGAGTTGTATTTGCGGCTAGAGCCTGGGAAACAACTCTGCTCTCTTAGAGAGAACTGTTTGAGGTCATCCAATGCTTGTTCCAACTCATCCTTAACTCGGATAATTCCAACTTTCTCTTGCATCATATCTCGCATTTCGTCATAGATAAGACCTGGATTCTCTCCCTCTCCTCTTTCCAATGGTGCAATCATTTCCTTGATTGCAGCTTGAACTTGAGATTTATCGATACCTGGTTGAGCAAGGTCCGAAGACCTCTTTGCAGCATATTCCCCTGCTCTCTTACCGAATACGATAAGATCTGACAAGGAGTTACCACCTAGTCTGTTAGCACCGTGCAAACCACTTGCTACTTCTCCGCAAGCAAATAATCCTGAAACTGTAGTTTCTTGGGATTCAGCATTAACAATAACTCCACCCATTACGTAGTGAGCAGTAGGCCCAACTTCCATTGCCTCTTCTGAGATATCGACACCTGCCAATTCTTTGAATTGGTGATGCATAGAAGGTAACTTAGCTAGGATGGCTTCCTTTCCTCGGTGTGAAATATCTAGGAATGCTCCGCCGTGAGGGCTGCCTCTTCCTGCTTTCACTTCACTGTTAATCGCTTTAGCAACAACGTCACGAGTAAGCAACTCCGGAGGTCTGCGAACTGTAGCAAGTTTACCAGATACTACTTCCTCAACCCATTGATCGGATTCTTCAACAGTGTCTGCATGGTCCCCTGCGAACATTTCAGGAACATAATCGAACATGAAACGCTCCCCTTTCGAGTTAGTTAGTCTTCCACCTTCTCCACGAACTCCTTCGGTTACGAGAATTCCTCTAACGGATGGTGGCCAAACCATACCTGTAGGGTGGAATTGAACGAACTCCATATCGCGAAGTTCAGCACCAGCCCATAGGGCTAGAGCGTGTCCATCCCCTGTATATTCCCAAGAACCAGAACAAACTGACCAGCATCGAGTTATTCCACCTGTTGCTAGAACAACCGACTTGGCCGAGAATGCATGGAATTCGCCGTCTACACGGGTGTATGCAACACAGCCTGTGACTCTGTCACCTTCTTTGAGTAAATGGCGCACTGTCACTTCTGTGAACATATCTATTCCTTCATGGATTCCTCTTTCCTGAAGAGTTCGAATCAGTTCAAGGCCTGTTGCATCGCCAACGTGGGCAAGGCGAGGGAATGTGTGACCACCGAAGTTACGCTGATTGATGAGATTCTTATCGGTTCTATCGAATACTGCTCCCCATTGCTCTAACTCTCTAACTCTGTCAGGAGCTTCTTTTGCATGGAACTCTGCCATTTGCCAGTTAGCAAGCCACTTGCTACCTTTCATAGTATCATGGAAATGAACTTTCCATCCATCTCGAGGATCTGCATTTTGCAGAGCAGCAGCACAGCCGCCTTCAGCCATAACAGTGTGAGCTTTACCCAACAATGACTTGGTGATGATTGCAGTCTTAGCACCACTTCTTGCAGCTTCTATGGCTGCGCGTAATCCAGCACCGCCTGCTCCAATTACAACTACGTCATACTCGTGAGATGTATATTCTTCAGACATTTCAAGCACCTCCAATTAGAATAAGACTGAAGTCAGTAATCATGCCTTTAGAAACTGCAATTGTCCAAGCATCGCCAACGAATACGAATGTTAGAGATACCCAGAACCAAAATCCATGGCTTCGGTTGATTATACTAATCTTGGAAAATAGTGCTCCCCTGATTTTTGAGATTCCATTGACCCAGCGGTCGAGAACTCCACCAGCAAGATGCCTTAGAGCGTGGCACGAGGTAACATACATTGTTAGACAAACTGCCTCTACTGTGAGAATTATTGTTCCGCCAGATATTCCATAGCCATCATTGTTGAAAGCCATAGTGTGAGTGATATCCCACCACTTGATTAGAAGAATTGGAATTACCATGTATAGGAAATAGCGATGTAAATTGTTGACAATAAAGAGTCTCTTTTCTCCTTTGTAGCCGATCTTTTTGTTGATTTCCGGTTCATCTACCCAGCAAGCGACAGGACTTGCGAAGAAGGTACGATAGTAAACGCGGCGCATGTAGTAACATGTTCCTCTGAAAGAGAACGGTATCCAAAGAATCAGAACTGCTGCGTTAACCCAAGATGGGTGGTCCCATCCAGAGAACATATCCCACTCCAAAACATTTGGAGAAAACATTGGTGAAATGACATGAGCGCCATCTATGTGGTAATCGATGTGATCCGAGAAGAATATTACTCGCCAGAATGTCCATATCATGGCGATAGTAAGCCCAGTGGCCATGACGGCAGGCTGTGCCCACCAATTATCGATTCTGTTGGTCCGTCCCATGCCGTTAAGCATTGGAAGTTTGATTCCGTCGCCCATTAAGTACACCAACCACGCCCCCTATGGGGGCGGATAATGTCGGCCAGTAGTGCTGAGGTCTTTGACCTGTTCGGCTGGTGTTTAGGCAAGTGAAGTGTAGTCTACTTCTGCTTCAACCATCTCGATTTCATCAACATCCATCTGAGCTAGTTGCAATTTACCGGACAATTCATCATTTACTGCATGCCAATAGGAATAAGCTTCTATGACCCAGATTCCAGATTCTCTTGTACCGTTTCCGCTACCCTTGACTCCACCGAATGGAAGATGGGCTTCAGCGCCTGTTGTCGAGTTGTTTATTCCTGTCATTCCTGCTTTGATTCCGACCTTGTAACGGTATGCTTCAAGACGGTCGTTGGTGTAAATAGCACTTGAAAGGCCATATGGAGAGGCGTTTGCTAGATGTAGTGCATGATCGAAATCCTTTGCCTTAACGACCGTAATCGCTGGCCCAAAGACTTCTTCGTGGAAGCATCTCATGTCTTCTGTAACATCTGCATAAACGTGAGGCCACATGTAAACTCCATCCTCTGCATTACTGAGGAAATTATCTGGAGTGTTTCCTGTAGTAATGCGCCCATTACCCCAAAGTTTTGTAGCGCCATCTGCTTCTACCATTTCGATTCCTTTCAGGAAATCCTTCGCATACTTTTCGGATAGCATTGGACCGTAAAGAACCCCATCGTGTTTCAATGAATCTCCGATTCTGGTATTCTTTACTTTAATCATCAACTTCTCCATGAATTCATCATAAATGTCTTCGTGAAGGATTAGATTACCTAGGCTGGTACAGCGTTGTCCAGCGGTTCCAAAACCACCCCAGTAGGCGCCTTCTACAGCATTATCAATATCTGCAGATGGCATAACAACTAGAGGATTCTTTCCGCCAAGTTCTAGACTGCAAGATACTAGATTCCTACCACATACTTCACCGATTGCCTTACCGACTTCAGTACTACCTGTGAACGAAATCTTGTTGATCAATCCTTCATCGACTGCATCGACTATGTATTG
>JBJLAY010000004.1:0-10205 GCA_045568475.1 Candidatus Poseidoniaceae archaeon
TGCACATGCGTTTCTTCCATTGGTTGGCAATTGTGTTTGCATTAATTCCTCTAATCTTCGGTTGGTTCAGTATGGCATACGGTTCTGCAGCAGTTGGATTTGGAATGTGGTCTGTTTCGGGATGGCTAATTCTATCTCGTTTGACTGGCTTTTTCGCAGGTGAAGAAGCAAACTGGACAAAACAATTGGCAATGGAACTACAACTCGTTAGGAATAGAACAGATTCTGATGAGTCCTGTTGTAACCTTCCCTACCCTGTATGGGAAGTAACAGCTGTAAGGTGTACTAATTGTGGTTCCAATCTTTTGAATAAGCCTAGGCCTGATCTAGGACGGCCACGTAGTGATGGTTGGATTATGGGGTTCATACGATTGATGATAACCGACGGCCGGCCGATTGTGGCAGGCGAAGAGGAATAATTAGTCAAACATCGACCCAAAGCCTTCGAACTCAGAGGGTTCTTCTTCTTCTTCAACTGCAGTTTCTATATTTGCAGGTGCTTCGTCAACAATATTGTTTTTGTCGACAAAGGAGAACGCTTCATCAGTAGTTGATACAGCATCCATGCTACTACTCATGGCTTGAGGAGCAGAATTCGCTGCTGCAATTGCGGTTGCTCCCGCACTGTGGGTTTTTGATGCTATACCTGATGCGGCAGTTGCTGCAAGTCCTATGCCTATGCCAACCGCAGCGCCAGCAACTGCTCCAACAACTCTGCCTGTTGCTACTAGTGCCCCTCCATCTCCTTCTTGCTCTGGCGATTTGATTTCAATTTCATCACCAATCCGCATCCATTCCGGCGGTGTACCAGAGCCTCCGCCCAGGCATGCCAAAGTAGTGAATGCGGCTAATGGCATTACAGCTAGAGCCGTTAGTAGATCAAGGAAAGAAGTTTCAGGGACACTTCCGATTCGGAGTAGGTCTTCCATGAATGATTGTTCTAATTGCAAGTTGCTAGATAAATCGGCTCCTACCCAAGAGAGAACTATCACGCTTGCTAGTCGGCCCATGAGCCACAGTACAAGGACTGGTGCTAACCATGACAATTTTGTCATCGATATCAGCCATCTTCTTGTGAATGCTGCAATAGTTATGTGCTTGCGAGCAAATTTTGGAAATACTCTCATAACCATTATCAGAACAATCAGATAACAGGCCATCGCCACCTCTAATCTTCTATTTTCTCGAACCCATTCTTCGGGTATAAAAATTACAAAACCTAGAGGGATAATTACTAGCAATAACTGAAACGGTATCGCCAGTAAGACTAGTCCTCCATGAGTTGAAAGTAGCGAGTGTCTCTTGGTTATTCTATCGTTGACCATAACTGTCAATTTAGCATGAGGGGATCTTGCATGGTTCCTTCTTGAATTACGAAGACTTGCAGCATCTCTTTTCGCTCTAGTCAGACCCAATGCGGCTTTCCATCCGCCCTTCTCGACTACTGAAATTGGTGTGAATCCACCAAACAATAGTGCTAGCAAGAGTGCTAACATTCCATAAGCGAGGGATGCTGCAATAATCCAAGGAATCATTTCTGATTGAAATGACATTGTGAAGTTTTCTGAAGCAAGTTCGAAGTTTATCAGATAAGTGATTGAAAATGCAGCCATAGGGGTCAGAAATATCTGGCAGAAAACCAGTCCTGTAAGCCAAAGGCGAGCTGCCATCGGCCCTTTGTTAGAGTACTCACCCACAGTACACCGCAAATCTTTGCTTTCTCAAAGGTTGCCCTCAATCAATGACCTTTGAGAGCGATTAAAAGGGTTCTTTTGAACTACCAAACCTTCTGTCCCCTACGGGGACATC
The DNA here is from genome assembly GCA_045568475.1 of Candidatus Poseidoniaceae archaeon. Classification (GTDB taxonomy): domain Archaea; phylum Thermoplasmatota; class Poseidoniia; order Poseidoniales; family Poseidoniaceae; genus MGIIa-K1. The sequence goes on from JBJLAY010000004.1 coordinate 1,810, forward strand.
TGACGGGGACATTCATATGCCACACTACAGTCGCATGGTCGTTGATGCACATGCGCAAGTCGATACCATTCCTATTGGTGACCATTCTTCTCATGCAATCTTTTTTGCTTTTATCCACAGATAATGTGCAAGCAACTTCAGGTAGAGGGGGCTCATCTGACGATTTTTCTGTTGCAGAAATAATGGTCAATTCTTCAGATGCTAACCATTGGGTTCAACCTGATGGCAGTGTAGTTGTCTATGTTGCAAAAGGAGATACGGTCGATATATCGGTCGAAGTGAAGCGTGGAGGTGGAGCTCTAACAGGTTCTAGTTCCACAGTGTCTGTTGACATGGTTCATCCAATTGGGTTCGTGATGAATTCAACATCTTGGGAAACAGTTCCTATGCTCGGTGGACAATCGCACATAGATTCATTCTCATATACTGCAACAGTTGCTCATTCATCTCTGGATGTTTCAACCAATGAATTGTCAGGTGGAATCATCATTAGAGCAACCGTTTTCAACTCTGCTGACGATCGAAATGAAAATGATGTCATGGAAAAATCGTTGCCTGTAGCATTGGCCCAAGATGACATGGATGCAGAAGGAGACCCTCGTGACCAAGCACTTCCTACAGCATCGAAAGCCACCTTCTATGGCGGAGAGTACCCAATCGATGGTAGTGATGCTACCGGAATTGGAATCTGGCAAGAAGATGGTTCAACTTCAGCAGTAGGTTCTGCTAACTGGCGCCATGCAAACTCTGGCTCAGATTACCCATCGGCTTCACGAAGCCGCCTAGTATTCGCTTTCCGTGGTGCAGACAGTAACTGTGGTTACGGTGCTTCATTAGATGGGGGCCTTTCCCAGCAGTACATCCAGTGGATGTGTAAAATGCAACTCAATTCTGCAGGTTTAGTATCTGCTCAAATGCATGTTCAAACATGGGGTCAGATGGGTGCAGGAGACATGGTCGCTCTAGAATTATGGAGAGGCAATGGTGCCCCTGAAAGTACAATCTATCACAACTTCGTCGAAGATACTCCAAGCACCACTCCTGGCTCTTGGAGTAATATTTCTTGGGATCCAACAGATGAATTGGGTGGTCATTCGTGGTCTTATGGGATACTTTTCCAATCTGATGGTTCTGGGGCTGCGAGTGGCATGCATGTCGATGATTTCGTTATGTTTGGTATCGAAAAGGTAAGCGAATTTACCTTGGATGTTGAATGCGATGACCCAACTGGCGGTTACACAACACCTCCTAACACAATCGTTCCAATGTTCTGCACTATTACAAACAATGGGTACATGGGTGCTCAGGTCCGCCTCCAATCGAATGTGTCAAACACAACTTGGATGAATCCTAGCCTTCCAATGATTAGAATAGACAGCGATAATCCTACTCAACACGGAACCAATGTTGTTCTACCTGTGATTCCTGGCGGAAATACTTCTGAAATGTGGATCAACCTTTCAATACCGGCTGGAGCAGATGTTCAGCAGCAAGTTTGGCAAGTCTGGTGGGAAGATGCAGGCGGCACTCAGTTAGGGGAATTAGGAAGAATAACTTCTGATATTGCCATTACTGAACAATATGGTGTGCACCTATCATCAACAGCTCCACTACTTGCAGCATCACTACTTCCTGGAGAAACGACTGACATTCCATTCAAACTACAGAATGCTGGAAATAGGGAAGCAGGATACACCATTACATCGAATTTCCAAAACCAAGAATGGGTTTCATTCGTTACAGATTTGAATCATAGCATAGTTCAGATGCCTATGCCTTTAGACAAGGGCGAGGAAGTCCAGTTACTTCTGAATGTAACAGCGCCTTCTGATGAATTGCCAGGTGAAGTTCCATTCTCTCTAAGAGCAGTATGCCCTTCATGTGGTCAGTCGCTATTCGGTAATGATGTAATTTCAAAGAAGATCGAAGTTCCAGTGCTCAGAGAGTTCACAATGAGTGCAGAGGAGTTAGAAATAGAGGCTGCAGCAAATGGCAACTCCAGAGTCGTTTACATAGATATTTTGAATCTAGGTAATGACGATGAGGCTTATTCTCTAGACCTTGTGCAATCAAACTGGAGACTAGAAGCGTATCTTTCAGCTGATGAAACACCAATTCTTGATGCATGGGATGGAGAGACTAGTATTGCACTAAATCTTCCAATGCCAGTTGGTTTGTCACCGGGACTCTACACTGCCCGAGTAACTGCTACAAGTCTTGATGATCCAACGGTCATGGAACAGATAACAATCAATGTTGATGTTACAGACACGGCTGCAGTATCTGTATCTGATGAAGAATCTGATCAATCATACATTCCTGGCGATGATTCACAATCTATGCGTTTTGAAGTTACAAACGATGGAAACAAGGCTGACCGTTTTACTATGTCATTGGACATTCCTGAAGGAATGAATGCTGAATTCGAACAACTAATTGAAGGGGATCTCACTCCACAATTAGAACCAGGTGCATCATACAACGTTACAGTTACTTTCACTTTCGATGATAATACTAACGGCCAATTAATCCTAAAGGTCATAGCAACTAGTGTTAATGACGATACAGTTTCTTCTGATGGGAAGTGCACATACAGAGTCGGTTCACAGAATTGGCTTCGAATTATTTCAACTGAGACTACAATAATTGATGAAGAAGGACGTTATGAGTTAGAAGTCAGAGTTAGAAATCAATACACTGAAGGACAATCAGTATCGATGTCTATGGATAGGCAAGGAACTAACAAATGGTATAGTTCTGATGTTAAATCTACTGATCGTGATTTCTGGCTTGAAGTTGAAGGCGAGAGAGTAGTCACTATCGTGTTCGAAGTACAGAGTTCCACTCTAGAGAACCTTGATGATGATTTTATTGAAACAAAAGTCAAAGTTTGGGCCATCTCTAATTCTGTTGAAGACGCTGCTTCGCTAGAACTATCTGTCACTCTAAAGAGTACTTCTGGAAGTGGTAGTGACTCAGCATCCTCTGGTTCAGACTCTTGGGATTGGGTTGGAATTGGAATTTGGGTTGTTGGCGGTGCTCTAATTATCACTTTACTCGGAGTATTACTATTGGTAATCAACGGTGAAGAAGAAGAGGAGCAAGATTGGAGTGATGATGGATATGAAGATAACATTTCTGCTACATACGGTGCGGTCGCATCGGCTCCATCAATTGGCTCGATGGAAAAATCAGTCCCAGATATCGGTTCTCCACCACAAATGGCTCAACCTCCAGAGGTTCAAACCGGGCCTCCTGTGCCCGCAGCAGGCCTTCCAGAGGGCTGGACAATGGAACAGTGGGGCCACTATGGTCAGCAATGGCTTGACAATCAAAGGTGAAACGAATTCAACGATGGGTTGAAGACATACCCCTCATGCCGATGAACTGCAGAGGTATTGCATATGTATGGAAATGGACAAGCACCGATATTCATTCTAAAAGATGGAGTTCAGAGAACTCGTGGCCGTAGTGCCCAATCAAACAACATTGCAGCAGCCAAGGCTGTAGCAGATGCAGTTCGAAGTACTCTTGGACCAAAAGGCATGGACAAAATGTTAGTTGATAGCATGGGTGATGTAGTCATCACAAACGATGGCGCTACAATCCTGAAAGAAATGGATATCGAACATCCTGCAGCCAAGATGATAATCGAAGTCGCTAAGACACAAGAACAGCATTGCTATGATGGTACTACATCTGCAGTCGTTCTTTCGGGCGAACTGCTGAAGAGATCTGAAGATTTGATTGAACAAAATGTTCACCCTACTGTTATCTGTGAAGGTTTCAGATTAGCTGCTGAAAAAGCAGTTGCTTGCCTTGAATCTCACGGTATTTCAACCAAGAATGATGATGCTATTTTAATGGAAGTTGCCAAGACTTCACTTACTGGTAAATCCGCTGGCGCTGTTAAGTCATTCTTAGCAGATATCTGTGTTCGTGCTGTCAATTCAGTTGGTACTATCGAAGATGGAGAAAGAATGGTTGATCTATCTGATATCAAAGTAGAGAAGCGTCAAGGTGGTTCGATTAAGGACAGTACTTTAGTCGATGGAATTATCTTGGACAAAGAGAGAGTTCATGCTGGTATGCCTCGTTCAATTTCTGGTGCAAAGGTCGCATTGATAAACAGTGCAATCGAAGTCAAGAAGACAGAGGTTGATGCAAAAATCCAGATTACAGATCCTTCAATGTTAGCATCTTTCCTAGAAGAAGAAGAGAATTACATTAGAGGGCTTGTTGAAAAGATTCTGGCAAGTGGTGCAAATACGATTGTTTGTCAGAAAGGAATCGATGATCTCGCTCAACACTATATGTCGAAAGCGGGTATTTTTGCAATTCGTCGTGCAAAAAAGAGTGACATGGAAGCACTTTCAAAGGCTACAGGCGGCCGAGTAGTAACCAACATTGACGACCTAACTCATGAAGACCTGGGTACAGCAGCCAAAGTTGAAGAACGTAAGATCGGCGAATCAGATATGACCTTCATTACTGGATGTCCTAAAGCAAAGTCGGTTTCGGTTCTACTTCGTGGCGGAACTGAACACGTAGTCGATGAAATTCGCCGTGCATTCGATGATGCAGTTGGAGTAGTTTCAGTAGCATGGGAAGATGGTGCGGTTCTTACTGGTGGCGGAAGTGTACTTGCGGCCCTATCACGTGACTTACGATCTTACGCTGAATCAATTGGTGGACGTGAACAAATGGCAATCGAAGCATTCGCAAGTGCGCTGGAAATTATTCCTAGAACTCTTGCAGAAAATGCAGGTCTTGATCCAGTCACAACAATCATTGAATTGAGAAAATCTCATGCAGATGGTAAGGTACACTCTGGAATCAATGTTGAAGAAGGTGGAGTGATGGATATGTTTGAGGCTAATGTCCTGGAACCTCAAAGAGTTGTAGAACAAGCAATCCAGTCTGCAACAGAAACAGCGATTATGATTCTACGTATCGATGATGTCATCTCTTCAAAGGGAGTGTCTGGCGGCGATATGATGGGTGGAATGGATGATTTCCACATGTGATGTCGGCTCAATCAATTTTGCCAGTATGAACCTCTCCCTTAAGGGAGAGGCAAGGAACCTTCAAAGACTACGCCCTAGTGGAATGTATTGCTCAGTGTGAGCACTAGGTGAACTCATGCCAACCGTAGCCAAGGTCTGGATAGAGGAAGATTGTATCACATGTGATGCATGTCAGGATATTTTGCCAGAAGTTTTCGAGGTAACTGACGAGACAAGTTACATCAAAGCAGATGTTCGTGAAGATGGTTCTTTCGACCGCAATACAGGCTTTTCTTCAATTAAAAATGAGTTCCGTTCTGAATATTCTGAATTGATTGAAGAAGCAGCAGATGCTTGTCCAGTCGAGATTATCAAATTCGAATATGAAGGTGGAGTTGCAGAAGAAGTAACCGAAGAAGTTGCACCAGCAGCAGAAGTTGCAGTAGCTCCTACAGTTGTATCTGATGCCGGTACCGATGCTGGTGTTTTGGCAGGGGTTCTTTCGGGAGATCGTAGTCTGGCTATATTTTTCGGTTCACAAACTGGAAATGCAGCAGGTCTGGCTGAGAAAACGGCTAAGCTTGCAGTTGCATACGGCTTGGAGCCATCTGTAATCGATATGGATGGATTCGACCAGTCTAAATTCGCATCGCACAAGAGGATTCTAATCATCACTTCAACCTGGGGTGAAGGTGAGATGCCTGATAATGCTGAAGAACTTTGGAATGCCACAAGTGCATCCAACCCTTCACTATCCGGTATTCATTACTCGGTCTGTGCGATAGGCGACTCATCTTATGATGAGTTCTGTAAGGCAGGAGAGGATTGGGATGAGAAGTTTGCAGCTCTTGGTGCAACCCGTATTCTTGCAATGACTATGTGTGATGTAGATTTCGATGAGCCTTGGACTCAGTGGGTCAACGAAGTACTACCTAGAATTGCTTGTGTAGATTCAACGGGAGTATTCCATGAAGATCTAGTAGAAGCAATGACTGCTTATGGCGCTGGAGATGAAGACGACGGTGCTGATGAAGGCGACTTTAGTCCTCCAAGTATTGTTCATGCCCCAATGTCACTAACAATGCGCATATTCAGATATGATCCAATAATGGCTCAATCCGGATATGATACGATTGCTGTGGCTTTACCTGGTCATGCTACAATTGAAGATGCCTTGGTTGCAATAAAGAGGGAAGCAGATGGTTCTCTTACTTTCCGTAGTGGAAATATTGCTGGCATGAATCCCCTTACTGGAGTTAAAGCAAATGGTAGAATTGTACCTGCTGACACAACAAGAATCTGCGATATAGTAACTGATGGTGATACACTTACAGTTGAACCAGTTCCAGGATATGATGTTCTAAAGGACTTGATGGTATCTTACGACCGCTATGACATTGCACGTGCAGATTCTAAACCATGGTTAGTCGCAGATCCTCGTCAAGGTGAAAGGTTGGCAAGTGGAGCCGCTATGGGAGTTATGGACTCTGCTGACGCAACATCACTCCACGCTTTAGCGGATGTAGGTTCACTTCAGTTAGTCAATGCAATGTCTGACACCTATGATGTCGACGGCGTATATTCTGGGCCAGGAATTGCTTTGCAAAGGTGGGTTAGAAGCCAAGACCCTCGTTCAGGTGATTCTCACGTCAAGAAAATGTTCGACTTAATGCAAGGAAAAGGTGGAGTTTGGGATGAGGCTGATATTTCATCAATTCAACGACATGGAATCGATGGCTCACAGGCTGCGGATTCACTCTATTCTGCAAGAGCAAGACTACTTGCCGAATTCAAGTTCTCAGGCAAGAGTGGAAGATTAGTCAAGGTTTACTCACGTTCGGTAAAGATGTCTGGAAATGTGAATGAAACCACTCTGTATCGCTCGGTTCTGGGCCCTCTAGGACTTGGTTCTAACATTATGAATGGTGTTTCGCTGAGAATGATGCTAGGATTTACTAGAAACGGGGGTCCACTAATGCGAGGTTTCCAAGGAATGCTTGTTCCTCCTGCAGGAATTGGTAAGATACCTAACATGTTCAATGGCAAAGTAGCTAACCATCACCAAGTTGTTGCTATATTCAACGAACTTGACAGGAGATTCTGAGGTGAAAATATGGTAAAATATTCTTATTATCCCGGAAATGTAGCTCGTCAATCTTCTAGAGAAGTAGAGGATACAATCCAGCCATTGTGCAAAAGTCTAGGGATTGAACTGATTGAGATTGTTGGTTACAACAGTGATGGTGGAAACATTATCAAGCAAGGCAACAGAGAACTACAACTAGCATTAAATGCAAGAAATCTTGCACTTGCTGAGAAGAATGGGCATGAAATTATCACAGCATGCGCTTCAGCACAAGGTATTCTTCACGATTCTCTTGAGACATTCCAGAATGATCCAATCGCTCTTGCAAATGCAAATCGTGTATTAGAGATGACGACAGGGATGATTCTAGATGGTTCTGAGATTTCTACAAATCACTTGCTTCATGTATTAGTTGACGAGATTGGCCTGGATAAAGTGGAAGCAGCAGTTGTTAATCCATTGGATATGGATATCGCATGCTATTACGGACCACACATGCAAAGGAAAGGTGCTTGTGGAGGAGATGATCCATGGAATCCAGATTACATGGAGAGACTAATCACAGCTTTGGGCGGTAGACCAGTTGAATACAAAACCAAGACATCCAGTGTAGGAAATCCTTCTCTTCTATCTCTTGGTGACTCAGTAATGAAAATGACTGCTAGAGTACTAAATGATGCTAAGAGAGCAGGTGCTCAAATTTTGGTCAGTGCTTGTACACAGTCCCATTCAAATCTTGATTCCTACCAAGGTAAGGCGGGACGTGTTGCTAACAAAGACACAAATATTCCAGTGGTCAACTTCACCGAGATAGTTGCTTTTGCATTGGGCCACTTTACTGATCGTTTTGCACAACTAAAGACTCGTGCAATGATGATTGGTTCATGATTAACCATGAAGGAATTTGAATAGGTCTTTGGCCTGTATAGAAGATACTCCATCTATCTTAGTTAGTTCGTGCTCACTCATCGTACATAATCCCATTATGTCTTTTGCAACTTGCATAATTCTTTCAGCAGTTTTTGGCCCTATGCCAGGTAATTCTCCAAGTATTCTGGTGCGTTGTTTCAGAACTTCTTGATTCCATTTCTTTGACAAAACTCCACTCTCTATATCGCCGTTAATTATTGACATGATCTCTGAAGATGCAGCCTTGATTGCAGCCTTTTCTGCGTCTTTAGGATTTTTTCGAGAATGACTCATCAACAAATCGAGAACTCTTGCTTCTCTTTTTGCAGCAACCGAGACAAATCTTGCAGTTTGTTCGGGTGAACCAGTCATTATTACTGGTAATCCCAAATCCA
>JBJLAY010000005.1:0-10080 GCA_045568475.1 Candidatus Poseidoniaceae archaeon
AGAGGTTAGTGATTAAAATGATTAGTTCTCGAATATATTCAAGGGGTTATGCTAAACACCCTTGTACACAATCAGCCTGTTGTCAAGGGTTTGCAGTGGGCCCTTCACAACGCTACCCTAGCGACACACATCTCACGCGTGGGTGTCGGATGGGGTAAATGGAGAAATAGTACCTCTTCATCCATTAATGTATGACAACACCAATCAAGGTAGAAACCATAACGTTGGGTAACAGAGAAGTAACTATCAAAACATACAGTAAGTCAATCACTGTCGAAGTAGTTGGTGAAGAAAAAACACGCTGGCTAACAGTCAAAAATATGGAAGAAGAGATTCGATTATACACAGCTTGTAAGGATTCTGAAGACCAATGGATTTGTTGAGTAAATTAATTGTTTCGAACTTTCTCTACAAAATCCATAGGACTATGTTCATGCCAAAGGGAATAGACGCCAGGCTCCTTTGTAATGTTAAGTGTAGATGCGAATTCGATAAATTCTGAATCTAACATCTCATCTAGAAGCGCTTGATATGTGCTTTCATTATTCAAATCCCAGAACTGCATATATTTGTTTAGCGGAGGTCGCATCTTATCTATTCCATACCATTGGAAATCCCTTGCTTCTTCTACTGTTTGGCATGGTACGACTTTCCAATTTCCAGACTGAATATAATCAGAGATTAACTTCTCAGCAGATAAAGGATTAACAGTTTTTTTTCGCGAACCAGAAGGCCTCTTTACAGTCACTATCTCAAATCCCATTTCTTCTGCAATTGTTTTCCTCAATGCAGACGATTCAACATTTCCTGTACAATGTTGCCTAACTCGATTTTTTATCTTACTTGAATCTCCTATATACTGCAACATTTTCCCAACCTCACAAAACTTGAACATCACTCCGAGATGACAGTGGTGTATCAACAAATCGTTTCGGATAAGTTGTAAGGGGTTATCCCAAACCCCTTTACATTTTATTTTCCGATACAAAGGGGATTCAGTGGGCCGATACAGACGCTACCCATTACACACCCGTCGTTTTAGAGGGTTTCATATGGGTTGTATAATCATTCAATCTTTCGACTTCATGTAGAAGAGGCCAGCTATAATGAGCACGCAGGGTAGATTTGCTGTGACCATGTTCATACCTGGATCGATGACGCCTGTTGCAAGGGTGTAGATATTGATGATGATTAATGGAAGCCAGATGTAGAATTGCATCATTCCAAATGGCTTCAGGTTCTCACCAGTGAATGATTCAGCGGTCCAATTCAGCATTGCAATACCGAACACCGCACCTCCTGCCCACATACCTACGTTGATCATCCCCTCTGATGTGGTCGAGTGCCCAATCAGTTCAAGGAATGTCTTACCACCAAATATCAGCCCAATAGCGAAAATCATGAGATAGGCAGCGTTTATTTTCAGCAGTAATTCCAATGTCAGACCTTTATTTTCGTTTTCCATGTGAAAACCTTAGAGCAGCGAGTACTTAGTGTTGCTAGCGAACCTCAAACTCAAAGCACTAATTCTTTGAAAGTTGCAATTAATCGATTCGGATAAGTTGCAACTTTCAAACAATGCTTGCATCTTCACCTAGAACTCTTCTTGTTTCACTAGGATCGATGAAGATAGCCCCTAGAATGACTATCGTTTCCAACACAGCCGAGATAAGGAATAGTGTAGGATAATCAAATCTGCTAGCTAAGGGGTCAGTTAACTGATAACCAATAATCGCTGACAGGTTCATCATCGCCATGTATGCAGTAAATTGTGTTCCACCAACCTCCCCCCAGGTAATCCTCATCATCAATGAATATACGTTGATTGCAACCATTGCCCAAAGTAATGTGTGAATCGACCATATAGACATCATGAATAAACTACTACTCCAAAGTGATTCGCTCATTCCCCAAAATGCAGTGGTAAGTGCAGCCCCAAGTGCAGAATAAATCATTACAGATTTGCCTCCAAACTTTTTACCAAGTTGGCCCCCTACAATGTATCCAATCATGGTTACAACTAGGATAATCCCTCCTTTAGTGGCGTTGAATTTTTCTGGAGACCAACCCAATTCTTCCAAGAACAATTGTGGTAGAACAGGTATTAGGAAGAACGATAGCGAGATTACTAAACTCAATATTATACCAATTTGTGTTGAACGAAGAGAAAATGCGGTTTTGACATTTGACAAGATTTCTTTGAAACTTCGCTTTTCTTCTTCCATTGTTCCATTTGGCGCTACGACTTCAATTGTCACTCCTTTATCCCAAGGGAACAATTTCTCACCAGGTCGCTCTCTCATCAATAAGGGCACCAGCATGATGACTAACAGAATTGGAATCTGCAGTAATATCGCACCAGTAATTCCAATTTTCCCAATAATAGTGCCCAGTCCGGCTCCGCCGATCATTCCTCCAACGGTTTTTGATGTGAACATGTAACTGTTGACTTTCTCCATTTCATGAGGCTTTAGGATGTCAACAGCAAGAGCATCGGTACTGACATCTTGTAGAGAGGTGAATATATTGTAGACCAAAAACATAACAGCTACTAACTGAACATTGTTTTCTGGATTAGGAATGAATAACATCGAAGACAGAATCAATACCATTCCTGCTTGTGCGATTAAAATCCACGGCCTTCTTCTTCCTAACTGACGATATTGATATCTGTCAATCACCGGACCCCATAGGAATTTCAATGACCAGGGCAATGTCCCTAAAGTCAGTAAGAATGCTAACTCTTTTGCAGCCACTCCTTCTACGGCAAGGAATGTTACAAACGTGACAGTGATGAATCCCCAGGGTATTCCTTGGGCCACATACAGCGCACACAATGTCAAAACTCTTGCACGGTAATTATCTACCAATGTTTTACCATCAGATTCAGACCCTTCAGAGCCAGATATTGTAGACTCTTCCTCCAATATCATGCCCAATTGATATTGGTCACGCCTGATTGAAATGAATCCAACAACTACGAACATTCCTAAGAACCAAGGTGAAAACAATATTCCCGAAATACTTCCTGTACCAATAGACATAGACGAAGTAGAATCATCTTCATCAGTCGTATCTGAATCGCTATTATTCCAATCAAGCCATGCAAGAGTTGCTACAATGTCTAAACCTGTTTGCAATCCGGATTCTAAATTATTTCTTCCTCCTGCCATCGCATTAATTACAGCGACAGTATCGCTTTGCGAGTGTTTAGGAGTTTGTTCACAGGAATCTCCTTCTTCCAGTAAGTACTGATGTTGACCTCTTAGCCATGTGGCTGTGTGGTTATGCATTATGAAATTATAATGGTCAGAATTTCCTTTGGTATCGTCAATAACACGAACCCATTCGTCAGGAAGTGAAAGATCCGAATTGATTTGTTTGAGTTGGCCTTGAAAATCCTCAGCATCAGAACGCATATCTTCTGTAACTTCTAATCCATTATTCTCATAATAAGACCAATCTGAAACCGGTGATGTGAACATGTATAGTGTCCAATAATCTTCATCGCAGCCCGATAACTGGCTTGCAAGTGGAGTTGGAACTGGCCAGTTTAGGCCAAACATGTCTAGGTTGACGTAAGTGACATCGACATCTTCAGGGATTTGTTCTGTAACGAAATGGAGACTACCCATCCCTCCTCCTTCTGATGAAGACGAACCTTGCCATTCTTCATAGTCCCACCATGCTAATTTCCATGTATGTGTAGGAGTTTGATTCCATTCTGAAAAAGTTCTCGCTAATTCTAGTAACGAGCCGCTTCCAGTTCCATCATCATATGCGCCTGAACTACTGCAACCGGTATATGTCTGTCCAATTAGAGGTGGAGGGGAATAACAAATCGCATCATGGTGGGCACCGACAACTATCCATTCATCGTCTAATGTGCCATTTATGGTAACAACCAAGTTTTCGCAGTTATTACATTCTTGAGTTTGGAATGCTTGCCTTTCAACATAGTACCCCATTTCTTCTAACTCTTCAGCGATCCAATCTCTAGCAGCAAAATTCGCTTGCGTATCGATTTTCCTGTATCCAAAATCGGCCATCTGTACCATGTTATCGTATGCAGTACTTCCTTCAGGCCAAGCGGGAGGGGTCTCTTGAGCCTGTACATCGGCATCATTTGGATATGCAATTGCACTCGAGAGGGACACTTGAATCATCAACAGTCCAAGGAGGATTGCAAAAACAAACCTCCTGTGCATACTCTTCGGTAATCACTGTGAGTGATAAGGTCTGCGAGAGGCTGTACTGGTTACTAATTTCTACAAGAGAAATCGATTATACAATTATTCAAGACCAGGCACAGGGTGTACCCATCCAAATGTATCTTCATCGATTTCATTCTGTATGTTTGTCAATGCATTGTATAATTTGAGAGTTAATTCTCCAGGCGTTACGCCATCAGAATAAGTGGCCGTTTTGTTACCTAGTGTGATTGAGCCAATTGGCGAAATTACTGCGGCAGTTCCACAGCAGAATGCTTCTTCTGCACTCATTGCGAATTCAGCCTCTACCTTTTTCTCGACTACTTCATAGCCCATGTGTCTAGCGAGATGAATGATAGAATCACGTGTGATTCCAGGAAGGATAGTTCCGGTTAACTCAGGTGTGTACAATACTCCATCCTTGAGACAGAAGAAATTGGCAGCACCTACTTCTTCGACATACTTGTGCTCTTCAGCATCCAAATAGATGACTTCAGCGTATCCTGCTGCTTTCGCATTCTTAGATGGCATCATCCCAGGTGCGTAGTTTCCAATGGCTTTGACTCCACCAGACCCGCCAGGTGCAGCACGGTGGTGGTCGTCACTGATTAGCAAATTAATACAAGACATTCCGCCTTTGAAGTAGGGCCCAACAGGTGTAACGTAGATCATGAAGGTGTATTCCGGAGCTGGTGCAACACCGAGAACTGGCCCACTACCATTCAGTAATGGACGAACATACAATGCTCCTTTGCCCATTGGAGGTATCCAGCGAGCATTTTGTTGAACACATTGTTCAACAGCATCAATGAATATTGATTCAGGAACTGGTGGCATTTTCAATCTGTCAGCGCCTCTTTGCATTCTTCGAGCATTCTCTTCAGGACGGAATAGAACAACTCTTCCAGCATTGGTTCTGTATGCTTTCATACCTTCGAATAGACCCTGTCCGTAATTGATGACTCCCGCAGCAGGCGAGATTGAAATGTTACCATATGGCATCATTTCACCAGGGGCCCATGGTGCATCGATAGCGGTTTTAGCGATGTACATGAAATCAGTCTCTGTCATAGAGAATGTCAAAGAGTCCCAATCCACAGGTGCTTCGCTCATCATGACAGACCAGTGCTCGCCGGTATTCAATGATTGTGCGCAAATCAACCCAAAGTGCTCTTTCGACAAGTTGTTGTCCTATTGACTCTAGGAGGTAACATGCGCTGGAGCGGTGATGTTGCAATCATTACCGGGCGCTACTCATCAATTGAGGATTCAACAGTTATGGAATTGTGGTCGCGGGCCCGTTCTGGTGAATCGGTTTTGTTACGAGTACACGGTGTGAAACCTTGGTTTGAGATTACTCCTAATGGCAGATGGGCGGAGGGAGATGAACCCCCAACTCTCCCAGATGATTTCGAAGAAGTAGTCGAAATATCAGAACCCGTTATGAAATGGACTGACTTGGGAATTAAACCTGTTTGGAAAGTATATGTTAGTCAACCATTTATGGTACCAAAGCTAAGAAAAGATTTGTCGGGAAGGTGGACTGTTTTGTCAGGAGATATACCCTTCGTCAATCGCTTTTTCTTGGATGGGGATCTTTCGATGCACGTTTCTGTTGATGGTGAAGTAGGTCAAACCGAACATCCTGTAGATGTGTGCTTAGAACTGACAATGGATGATGTCAGTCATTGCGAGCCATTTCCTGCGCCATTCAAAATATTCTCATTCGATCTAGAGACATCGATTGCTCATGATACGATTCTCTGTGCAGCGGTTGTTACAGAAGATATGGGGAGTGGAGAAAGAACACACCACACATTCGCAGAGGATGAAGAAACTATACTCAAAAAATTAACAGAACTGGTAAGGTCAACCGACCCTGACATAATCACTGGATACAACATCGATAATTTCGATATGGGGCGGATTGTAGATAGGGCAAATCTAGTTTCTAAGCGCGATAAATCCAAGAAAATTTCAACCATGGGATGGGGTAGAGTTTCTACAACCGAAGAAGGGCGCCGCAGAGATACACTATTCCCAACCAGAGGATCATCTAGGGCCTGGAATGTTGGCGGAAGATGTGTCATGGATGCATGGTGGCAGGCAAGACAGGCTTTGAGGCCTCAAAGAGAGACTTTGAAATTCGTCTCAAATTTATTATTCCCTGATGATGAAGATATGCAAAAGATGGACGTCGACGCCTCAAAAATGGATGAAGAATGGACAAACCGGCCAGAAGTAGTAATCGAATATTGCTTGAGAGATGCTGAATTACCATTGGACATAATGCATGCAATTCAAGCATTTAGGCGTAAAGAGGCAGTCGCAGCAGTAGCAAAAGTCTCTCTAGACACAAGTGCAAATGGGACCACATCACAACTAATCGACTCATTGGTTATTAGGATGGCAGACAGGACTGGAATTGGCGTTCCTCTAACAGGTTCTGCTGACAAGAAAGAAGGTCAAATCGAAGGGGGGTATGTTCACGATGTAAAAGCAGGACTTCACCGCTGGGTTGCGATTCTTGATTTCAAATCGATGTATCCTTCAATTATGATAGGCAAAAACATCTGTTATACTACAAGAATTGATGATAGTAGCACTGACCAACCAGCCGAAGATGAGATTTCGTATGAGTCCCCAACAGGTGCAAAGTTCAGAAACGAGAAAGGCCGAAGAGGAATGGTTCCTACACTCCTTGAAAATTTGATGTCACAAAGAGATGTTCACAAAACTGGAATGAGAGAAGCCAGTGACGATGCTAAAAGATCTTATCACGATCAAATGCAATATGCGGTAAAGATACTCATGAATTCATTTTACGGCGTTTTTGCAAGTGGGTTTTATCGTTTCACACACAGGCAATTAGGTGAATCAATTACCGCTTGGGCTCGCCAAAATATCAAGACAATCATTCAGAAATTAGGCGATGAAGGTCAACACGTTGTGTACTCAGATACAGATTCAATATTTGTTAAGACGCCAGTTGAAGGCGTTGCAAACCCCGAAGAAGCGATGATTGAATTCGGGCATAGTACGGCCGAAAGATTCAGTGAGGAAAGTGCTGAATTAGAATTTGAAACTGGGATGTCGGTATTCTTCAGCCATGGGGCAAAGAAGCGATATGTGGGGCAAGTCGTTTGGCCAGAAGAGAAAATGATGATCAAAGGATATGAAACTCAGCGCACCGATTCTTTCAGGTACCTAACAGACGGAATGAAGCAGATGTTCAGACATGTATTGGCAGACGATTCCGATGCCGCAATCAACTTAGCAATAGATACAATTGCTGCTGCAAAGAGTGGTTCAGTACCTATTAGGGAACTGATTATGAGTAAATCTTGCAAAGGTCGTTGGGATAAGAAAAGAGCAAAATGGGATTTCACCAAAGATTATGCAAATCCAAATTCAATGATTCAAGTTAGGGCCGCAAGAGCACTAATTGACAAGGGGTTACCTTTCACTCCTGGTATGAAAATCGCCTACATAGTAACGAATGCCCGCCAACGGCCTATGGAAATACAACCTTGGTTAGAAGAAGACCCAGTAACTGAATATGATGGCCAATTCTATGCTGACAGGCTAGCCACGGCATTTGGCAGAGTTACAGAAGCGTTCAACTGGAATGCAAAAGAATTGCTTGCTGGGAATCGCCAAACATCTCTATTCTCGTTCTGATTCATGGGTCATCAAGGGCAAGCATTGAATGGGACTAGGTGCTCACCTTGTAGTGATGAAACCTATCTTGATGGCTCTGTTGTTCATTTCAGCTGGACTTGCGGGATGCCTTTCTGAAGACGAAGAAACCTCTTCTACAGTCGAAGCAATCTTCGATTATGACCCTGATAAAAACATCAGAACTGGCATGGAAATTGACTTCGATGGGGGGGCATCGCTTCCATCCGGGGCCTCTTTGACCTACAAATGGGATTTCCAAGATGATGGCTCTTATGATGAAACAGGAAGAAAGGTAACATGGTCCTATCCTGATTCAGGTAGCTATGATGTTACGCTGACTGTATCAGATGGAACCAGTTCAAATTCACAAACACGTTCTATTAGAGTCATAGACGCAGACGCATCTGAGCCTAGTGCAGAGCCAGGATCATATTCGCCAAACAGTGACTGTGACGGAGAATCAGTCTCTTCAGGTAATTACTATATTGTATACATCTGCGAAATGGACCGTAGTACTTCCAGCAAGAATATCTTAGCAACTACAACTGTGGAACTAGATGGTTCCAATTCAGAACCTTGTGAAGATTCAGGGCCATGTGATGATTACATTTCAGAATGGACTTGGGACCTAGACCTTGAAAGAGACGAGGACGGGGATGGCAACTCTGAGAATGATGAAGATCTAACTGGAGAAACAGTTGATTGGAAAGAAGTAGCACCCGGTGAGTACAAAATAGCCCTGACAGTTACTAATGGAGAAGGGTTAACCAGTACTGAAGATACAACTGTTTACGTCAATTACGTAGGTAAGTGGAATGAATTTTCTATTGCAGGAAACACCTCTAACAGCCCAATTGATATCGAATTCTCATTCCCTGCAACACAGGACCCGGATTCAGGTAACACAATCCGAAGAGCCACTGGTGAGCTTGTTTACCTGAAAGAAGATGGCGATTGCCAACCAGTCTTTGGAACTAATAACTGTAGAGCAAAACTCGATCTTTACGGTTTCAATTCAACCGATGAAGAAGCAGGAAATACCAGCGCCATTGGAGTAGACCAGCGACAAGCCGGTGATTGTGAGTCAGACACAGATTGTGTATGGTTACAATTCACAGGTTCCTATCACTTCAGTGAAAGCCAATGGAAAGATGGTGAATGGACTATGACAGTACGTAACGAAAAGGTAAATGATTTGGATATCGAATCCTTAACCATACGTCTCACCTACAAATGAGGCACTGAGCAAGTCTAATTCACTATTTTTTGGCTAATTATACCTTGTTTACGCGTCGCGCTCTTCAAATAGGGGTGGAATGTCGGCAAGTTGCTAAAGGAGAGAGCAATATGGGATCTCAATGGGAAGATAAGAGTAAACCGCACCGCAATATCGTGTTCATCGGACACGTAGACCACGGAAAGTCGACCACAGTAGGTCGCCTACTTCTGGACTCAGGTCATATCGAAGAACACGTTATTGAAAAGAACGAAAAATTAGCCGCTGAGTCGGGTAAGGCTGGATTCGGTCTTGCTTACGTCATGGACGGTCTGAAAGAAGAGCGCGAGCGCGGTATCACAATCGACGTCGCACACAAAGAGTTCTTCACACCAAAGTACTACTGGACTATCATCGATGCTCCAGGTCACCGTGATTTCGTAAAGAACATGATCACTGGTGCTAGCCAAGCAGATACAGCTGTACTGCTATGTGCTGCTAACGACGGTGTAAACGCTCAGACTAAGGAGCACGCATTCCTTGCTAAGGTATTGGGTGTTGCTGAGTTAATCATTCACGTTAACAAGATGGACATCTCTGGTGTTGACTGGTCAGAAGACAAGTACAAGGCTGCATGTGAGCAAGTTACTAACTTGTTGAAGACTGCAGGTTTCGCTAAGCAACTAGACCGTATTCCAATGATTCCAGCATCCAGTCTTAACGGAGACAACGTCTACGATAAGTCTGACAAGTGTTCCTGGTACAATGGACCTACACTATTCGAGGCTATTGACGCAGCACAGATGCCAAACAAGCCAATTGACAAGCCACTTCGCCTACCAGTACAGGACGTCTACAAGATCTCCGGTATTGGAACAGTGCCAGTTGGTAAGATTGAAACCGGAACTCTAAACGTTGGTAAGACAGTAATGTTCAACCCATCACAGAAGTCCGCTGAAGTCAAGTCAATCG
>JBJLAY010000006.1:0-9541 GCA_045568475.1 Candidatus Poseidoniaceae archaeon
CAGCAGCAACAGCAGCAACAACAGGCTTGGCAACAACAGCAACAACAACCAATGCAACCAACAATTCGCTCAGGTCTTCACTGCAGAGGGTGTAGAATTGGAGTTGACCCCAATTGGCGTTTCTGTCCAGTATGCGGCACTCAGAATCGTTGATTACTCAACAAATACTCCATCATCGAGAATTTGTGTATCGTCAAGCCAAACAGATGGTTTGGTAATTACTCCTGGGATATGAATTACAACAGCAGCATTTCCTCCTAAACTTGTATTATCTCCAATCGAGAAATAGCATGTACCCAACTGTTTCTCATCTTCAAGTACATGACCAATCATTTCTGCATTAGGGTTCATCCCAAATCCAAATTCTGCAACAGTCCAAACCAGTTCTCTGTCCTTTGATCTTAATCTAGAAGCGGCTTCTCCAAACTGTTGTCGGATGTGAGATGCGGTAGAATCGCCTTTGATGTCGATTACTATTCCATTTTCTACAACTAACTCCAGAGGTTCCTCTAGCATTGTGGATTCCCATGTGCCATCGATGACAATAGTTCCATTCATTGTCCCTTCCCGTGGTAAGACAAATGCCTTACCTGCTGGTAAATTAGTAATCATTCTGGGTCTATTACAAATCCCATTGTCATCCAATTTCCAATCTCTCCAGGAAACTTCGAATTCGACATCGGTTCCATTTGTATCCTTGACATGAATCAAACGTTTTCTTCTCAAAGTACCGGATAATTCTGAAAGATTCTTTTTGATTTCATTAAAATCAGCAGTCATTCCACCACTTATGAACATCTCTGGCGTCATTCCAGGCATTGTAGCAACCCTTGCTCCTTCTTTCACAGCAGTTCGAATTGCCCTAGTGTGAGTTAGTGAATATCGAGTAGGAGCGATTACAATTTGCTGTTGACGCATCAAATTAGCAACCGGGGCGGGTGGCTCTTCACCATGATGTCTACTTTTGGGCATCACAATTAGAAGAACTCTATCCGAACGTTCGGTTGCTAAGCGATGAAGTGCTTGTCCAATTTCTCCAGTAGTTGGGTCACAAACAATCAGTACATTTTCTCCTCTTCTGATGTCCATGCATGTGTGAGTGACCCGTTTAGCAGATTCCAACAACGCCGCTTCTATGTCTATTTCATCTGATGAATTTTCAGGTTCTTCTTCAGGAACTTCGGCTAAAACGACTTCCTCAATTTCTAAATCATCTTCTTTCTTTTTTTTGGCTTTTCCACCCTTCGATTTGCGGCGGAAGGGAGAGGCCATGTTAAGCGGATGCGCGACTACGACTTGAAATTGTGCCCAGCAAGCGATGAAAATTTGAAGGTGGAATCACTATTCGAAGGTATATGGGCGACAAGGAAGAATTCATGTCTAGAGTTAATGACTTATACAGATTTGAAGCGATTCAAGGACATTTAGGCTGGGACCAAGAGACAATTATGCCTGCTAAAGGAGCTAAAGCAAGAGGAGAAATCCTTGCTTGGCTAGCCGGGCAACGCCATAATAGGCTAATCGATCCTGAATTAGGTGAATTAATTTCAAAATTAGAAGGTGGAGATTATGACGACTTTTTTACAGCCAACGTAAGGGAAATGCGAAGGAAATATGATGAAGCAGTGAAGTTACCTACAGAGTTTGTTTCAGAACTTACCAAAGCACGTAGTGAAGCCCTCATTGCATGGCAGAAAGCCCGTAGTGAAAGTGACTTTTCTCAGTTTGCTCCTCACCTCGAGAACATGATCAAATTAACACATCAGCGAATTGAATTTCTGGGCTGCCAGCACACGCCATATGATGTTCTTCTAGATGAGTATGAAGTCGGTATGAAAGTTGACGACTATGATCCATTATTTTCAGGCTTGAAGGATAGACTGGTCCCTTTATTGTCAAAAATCATGAATTCGGATGTCGAGATTCCACGATTACCTGAATCGATGACTTTCCCTATCGATGCACAAGAAGAATTCTGCAATCGTGTTAGTCAAGCAATGGGCTTTGATTTCGAAGCGGGAAGGATGGATCGTTCAACCCATCCATTTTGTGCAGGTTTGTGGCCTGATGATACGAGATTCACTACTAGATTCGATGAAAAAGATCCGTTTTCCTGTCTTTATGCAGTAATGCATGAATCTGGGCATGGTTTGTACGAGCAAGGTCTACCACGGGAATACAGCTATTCTCCTGTAGGTATGGCAGTATCATTAGGGGTCCATGAATCCCAAAGTAGGTTTTGGGAAAACCAAATTGGTCGAACCGCAGAATTTTGGAAAATTGCTATGCCGTGGTTTAGAGAACAGTTCCCAGATTGTCCAGATTGGGATTTCGAAACTTTGGATTTAGTTGCGAATGAAGTGAAGCCAGATTTCATTAGAGTTGAAGCGGATGAAGTCACATATAATCTCCACATCATGATTCGATATGAAATCGAGAAGATGATTTTCAACGAAGGTCTTCAAGTTGCAGATATTCCTGCAACATGGAATAAGATGATGATGGACTGGTTTGGGATTGAAGTTCCAGATGATTCAATGGGATGCTTACAAGATATCCATTGGTCTATGGGTGCATTTGGCTATTTCCCAACCTATACCTTAGGCAATCTATATGCTGCACAATTACTCGATAAGATGTCTGATGATTTGGGGGATATCGATCAGATAATTGGTTCTGGAAATTGGTCCAGTATGCTTGACTGGTTACGAGAAATGATACATCAGCAAGGCTCAGTAATGACACCTGCTGAACTCATAGAGTCTGCGACAGGCAAAGCCCCAAGCCCTGGGCCATTCCTTGACTATGTCGAGAGAAAATATTCCAAGCTTTACAACTTGTAATTATTCATCTTCGCCATCACTACCGGTAACCTTTGCCTGAAGTGTGTTCAACATTCCAGTAAGTTCAGCGATAGCATCTTGCAAATCATTGGTTCTGTCTTCTTCATTATCTGTACCAAATGATATACCTAACAGTGTTATCATTGCACCAGATAACATGATCACTGCTGAAACGAAAAGATCCTTCAAATCAGTATCTTCTCCATTAGCTAACATGATGCCCCATAGTGCGCCTGCTGCGAATATTAGCAAGCCAAGTATTATCTGTTGATGCCCAGGTCCAAGTTTTTCTTCTAGTCCACTCATTGTGTTTCCCCGCTTCGAAGAAACATCTTCTAGTAAAAAACTTAGCGGAATTTTATTCTATTTTACATTGATATTTAATTCCATGGAGTCATTACCAACGGACTTCCTGTTTGACCCGGTTCAACAATGCACCTTCCTTTTGGTCCTGTAGAGTCGTTTCTTTCAAACACAGGAACACCTGCAACTACTGTTAGAACCGGCCATCCCACTAGCGTTTTTCCAGCGAATGGATTCCATCCAACAGTAGACCATGAATTCTTATCTTCAACAAGTTGTTCTTTATCCATATCAACAAGAACAATATCTCCATCGTACCCTTTCTCAAGTTTTCCTTTACCAATCATCCCATAACATTCTGCAACGTTACTTGACATCCACTGAACAACTTGCTCTATTGTACACTCGCCCTTTGTTGCATGCGTTAGCATTACAGGAAGTGATGTCTCAACTCCCGGCATTCCACTATGAGCGTGAGGGAAGCCTTTCGCCTTGTTTTCAAGGGTGTGAGGGGCGTGATCTGTAGCGATGCAATTTACAGTGCCGTCATGCAACCTCTTCCATAGAATCTCCTTATCCTTTTGATATCGGATAGGCGGATTCATCTTCAATCGAGTTCCAAGAACTTCAACATCAGTTTCATCAAATGTCAAATGCTGAGGTAGCACTTCTGTAGTAATATGTGGTTTACCTTCTTCACCAGTTAGTGAAGTCAATCCGTTTAACCACTCAGCTTCGATTCCAGAAGTTAGGTGCAGAATATGTAATCTATGACCACTATCTTGAGCATATCCTACTGCTCTCTTCGTTGCAATTAAGGCTGTTTCTTCGTCTCTCCATTCAGCATGCGCAGCCATATCAGTGCGCCCTTGAATCATCTTTTCTCTCTCGATCATTCTAGTCTCATCTTCTGCATGAACTGCGATCAAACCTGCTGTATTATCGAAAATAGTCTTCAGAGCATTTGACTCATTTACCAATAGGTCACCAGTTGATGAACCCATGAATATCTTGATTCCACATATACCTGGGATTGCAATCGGAGCCTCAGGAGTCCCTACTGCCTTTTGCAATTCTTCAACATTCGATTCGGTAGCCCCAATAAAAAATCCATAGTTAGTTACACAACGATTTGATGCTGTTTCTAATTTCTCATACATCGATTGTAATGTTGTTTGGCTAGGGACATTGTTTGGCATATCCAAGAATGAAGTTACACCGCCACTAGCAGCGGCACGTGAACCTGTGTGCAAGTCTTCTTTCTCTGGCTGCCCTGGGTCTCTGAAGTGAACTTGAGGGTCAATGATACCCGGAAGTAGATACAATCCTGCTGCATCATGAACCATTTCACCATCTAGTGGCATCAGACTTTCATCTGTTGAAATCTCTGATATCTCTCCATTAGTTATTCTCAAATCACCTGTTACGATTCCTGTTGGAAGAACCATCTTAGCGCCAGTTATCAAAATATTTCCATTCATAATTTCACCTTCTTCTTGCATTTTGGGGCCGGAATGCATTGCATACATCATCGTTCATATCGATGTATGGTCCATTCAATAAATCTACACAATAAGGAACTGCTTTCCAAATTTCATCAATCGTTTCTCTAATTGCCTTTGGCCTTCCGGGCAAATTGAATATGACACATTGACCTCTTGTGCCACCTATTTGTCGCGATAGTATCGCTGTTGGTACAAATTCTAGAGATATGGCACGCATCTGTTCTCCAAAGCCCGGTAGAATCCGGTCACATACCATTTCAGTTGCTTCTGGAGTAATATCTCTAGCAGCAGGGCCAGTTCCACCAGTTGTGACTATCACGCTGCACCCTAATTGGTCTACCATCTCTATCAATACATTAGAAATGGCTTCAATTTCATCGGGAACTACTCTGTAATGATGACTCCATTCCGATGAAATAGCTTCTTCGAAAAAACCTAGAATTGCTGGGCCACCTTCGTCTTGATATTCTCCCTTAGAGGCTCTATCTGAGACGGTTAGTATACCAAAGGTAGCAGGATCTCCGACCATTGAATCGCCTCACTGGTTGCCGTATTTGTCCCTTATGTCGGCGTGGAATGAATCTAGTAGGGTATCTTCGAATAATTCTGCTTGTCTCCTAATCTTAGTTGATCTCATGTGGAGGAATGCCATTCCAATGAATGCAATAATTGCGATAGGAATTGCAGCTTCGAGTTTGTACTTGTGCATGACAGTAACAATTCCTTCAGCAGTATATGCCCATGTTAGTGATGCAATCGACCCGCCAACAAATGTCGCCCAAAGTACGCGCATGAACTTCATACGAGAAAGTAAACCTAACATTGCACCAACTAGAACTCCTGATGCCATAAATGGAATCCAAACGAATACTATCAATCCCCAGAATCCCCATTTGTTAATCATTTCACGCTTTTCATTTGCAGTATATTCTACAGTTGACAGAATATCGCCGAATAGTTTGGTCTGCAGAACTCTGCCACCCAGGCCATCTTGCTTCGCAACAGCTGCTACACGTGCATCTTTACTATCCTTGGAAGATAATGTCTCAACCCTTCCTGCTCCAGAGCGGTCTGCTAAAGTAGAGACAAGGTTTCTACCCTTGACAATTAATTCTTGAGTTCCAACCAATTCGGGGTTCTCTCGTGAAATATACTTTCTTAGATGCTTTTCAATATCTGCATTTGAATCTTTGAATCTGAAGAAAGCAAATCTCTGATTTGGCTTGTATGCCACTCTAACGAATATGATCGAGTCCTCGCTAGTAACTGTAGCCATTTGCAGAAGTAACTCATTCTTCGAGCGGAAATATCCTTTGACAGATTCTCTAACCTCGTCTTCAACTTTAGACAACATGTGCAGATCTCTGAAGAAAGATGTGTAATCTTGGTCTTCCAAATCTTCATCTTCAACCATGCCGCTGCCAACTCCGACACCGGTTTCGAAATCAATCGCTTGATTATCTCCTATTGACCGAACAGTCAATTGAACTGGCTTGAACACTCTGAATAATGCAAACTCTTCAAGAACTTCTCTTAGGATGTCGGACCTGACATCTGCTGAGTCGGAAAAAGTCCCTTCTGTGTTGGAGTAAGGTACCATAATGTCAATTGACAAGTCCCGAACTTCAATCTTGTATAAATCCCAATCAATCGAGATATGTAGCCTCCTCTCTGTATTACGTAATACATCAGCAACAACTTTTCTTATGTGGGTTCTTGATAGCATATCGTCAGTTTCTTGATGGTATAATTTGTACATTACAGGATAAGCCAAGAATAACGAAATAACCGACAAAGACAGTGAGACAAAAGCCATCCACCAGGCAGGAATCCCTGCAGCGCCGCCAGTTAGCATAGCGGTTTCTCTACCTCCTCCTAATTCAGCTCCCATCAGAACGAATCCCCAATTACCCAGGTCGGTTACAGACCAACAAGAACGAGGTCCATCTTCAACAAGTTCCGCTTCACGCTTAACTTCAGAATCTACAAACGGTAGGAATGAGAGTGCATTTTCACTGGTGGTAATTTCAAATTCTAGAGTTTTAGTAATCCTTTCAGTGCCGTTAACCCGGTCATCATCGGACTTGTTACTCATATTCGTTTGGAGTTGGTACATATCGATTATTACAACTACTTCATAGACTCCAATATCCCATTTTTCGAAATCTATACGCGTTGATTTCTTCTCAACTTCACCTTGTGATGGGTTAGGATCTTCAACATCACCCGCCGCCGACACCGTCCAATTCAATACAGCAATTCCCTGTGCTAAATTACGACCAGAAATCTTCAATTCTTCAGCGTCATTATCTGGGTAAGCGTGTATCCAAGGAGTATCAATAACCTCTTCGCATTGGTCTCCAGCATCAAGAATCGTCCCACTTGCCCAATGGTCTAATGATGTCGATTCCCCAAATACTCCGCCAGACATTCCGAAGAGAAGCATTGCATACAGTGCTCCATATCCAAGTCCTGCAAGTAATGTCCAATCTTCTATGGCAGAGGGGAATCTTCTCTTTGAGTCAGAATTTCTTCTTTTTCGAATCCCTGCTAATTCCTTGGAAACCTTGTCGATAGGTTTGTTTTCCACAGCGTCTTCTGCAGAGGGGTCAATATCGCTATCGATATTCTTCGACCCCATATTTGCCCCTACGGGGCATGAGCACATGAAGGCTATGCTGTTTTAGACAAATCAAGCCCCCAAAATTAGCTTCATTTAGATGATTCAGAATTGTAAACAAAACTAATCGATACGAAAATGGTGGGTTAGGCCGGACTTGAACCAGCGACCTCGGCATCTTCAGTGCCGCGCTCTCCCAACTAAGCTACTAACCCGGGATAACCTCGCCACACACATCAGCATTTCAAGTCTTACGGCTCATTCACACGACATCATCGAGCACTGCTGCCTGCATTTCGGCTAATTGTGCAAGTCCGTTTCGGGACATGTCAAGCAATGCTTGTAATTCATCGTAAGAGAAAGTAGATTCTTCTCCAGTTCCTTGAACTTCAACGAATTTTCCATCCGATGTTCCTACGACATTCATGTCAACATCGGCATTGGAATCTAGAATGTAATCAAGGTCAAGGAATACATCTTCTCCGATTAATCCAACAGATATTGCCGATAGGTCGTGAGGAATAACCTTGTTTTCGTGATTTTGTGCTTCAGTCTCAGATAGTTGTGGAGCAGTCCATCCATTATCACGGTCTTCGCGAGTTGGACGTAGATCTATTGGTAGGCAGTCACCGCTTGCAATCAATCTTCTAACTGCCAATCTAAGGGCGATATTTGCTGCAGTGATAGAAGCACATCGAGTACCACCGTCCGCATTTAGAACGTCACAATCAACAGTAAGTGCGATTGGTCCCAATGCTTCGAGGTCGATTGCGCCTCTAAGTGACCGAGCGATCAATCTCTCAATTTCTTGAGTACGGCCTTTAGCGCCTCTGCGCTCACGACGGAAACGAGAATCTGTTGAACCAGGTAGTAGGGAGTATTCTGCATGAACCCATCCCTTAGTGGCATCTCTAGGGAACCAACCAGGTAATCTTGATTCTTTGGTTACACAGCATAGAATGTGAGTCTCACCTTGCCGGTATAGAATACTTGCAAGTGCATTTGGAGTGAAGTCGATTTCGACCTCAATATTTCTCATTTCATTTTTTTGACGGTCGGTCTCAATCCCAGTCTTGAACTTGGCCATGTTCGGGCGAGCAACCACTACACAAGAACACTTCCGTTCGCGCGCAGGTTGAAGAATCGCCTCTTGTTGGGAAGGCCATGCCCAGAGTCGCAATATGCGGTGTCGCACGTACTCCAATTGGTAAATTCAGAGGCAGTCTCTCCAATTTGAGTGCTGTAGAGTTAGGCATTCGTTCGGTTAAGGAATTGCTGAGTCGATGCAATATTGACCCGTCAAGCGGTGTAATCGATGAGGTATTATTCGGCCAAGTTCTCCAAGCTGGAGCCGGTCAAGCACCAGCCCGCCAGGTTGCTCTCGGTGCTGGATTGTCAAACTCTACTGCTGCAACCACAATCAACAAAGTATGCGGTTCCTCTCTGAAAGCAGCAATGATGGCTGCTAACAGTATCAAGGCTGGTGAATACAAAGCCATAATCGCTGGAGGAATGGAGAGTATGACAAATGCTCCTAAGTTTGAGAAGCGTAATGGTGAAGAAAAGGAAATGGTTTCAACAATGGTTCATGATGGACTATGGGATGTTTACAACGATGTACACATGGGTAACACTGGAGAAATCGTCGCTAATGAGTGTGGTATATCTCGTGAGAAAATGGATGCCTTCGCAACACGTTCACAAAACAAGGCAGCAGAAGCTGAAGCAAACGGCTGGTTTGACTGGGAGAGGTTCGATATGCCTGAACTTTCCACAGATGAGGGAGTTCGTGCAGGAACAACTGCAGAAAAATTAGCAGGCCTCAGGCCAGTATTCCAAGATGATGGAATGGTTACTGCAGGTAACGCATCAACTCTCAATGACGGTGCTTCTGCAATATTGGTTGCAGACGAAGATTTCGCTAAGGAAAATGGTTGGGAAATAATTGCAATTATTGAGGACTACTGCACCGCAGGTGTAGAACCTCACCGTGTAATGTATGCCCCAGTTCCAGCGATCAAGATGTTACTTGAGAGAGCGAATATGGATGTAATGGATGTTGATGTTTACGAACACAATGAAGCCTTTGCAAGTGCATCATGCGCAGTTGCTCAAGACGTAGGAATTCCAGATGACAGATTCAATCTTCACGGTGGAGCCGTTGCTCTGGGCCATCCGCTCGGAAGTAGCGGAACTCGCTGTCTAATCACAATGATTGGAGTAATGCGTAGACTTGAGGCTAAGAGCGGAATTGTATCTCTTTGCCTTGG
>JBJLAY010000007.1:0-33337 GCA_045568475.1 Candidatus Poseidoniaceae archaeon
GCCTTCCTTGCTTTGGATGCCAAAAGTGCTTTTTCGATAATTGTTTTTGCAACCGAAGGGTTCTCTTCGAAAAAGTCTCCAAGTTTCTCATAAACAACAGTTTGAACAATTCCAGTTACTTCACTGCTTACCAGTTTATCCTTTGTTTGCGAAGAGAAAGACGGGTCTGGGTGTTTAACGCTTACAATTGCTGCAAGCCCTTCCCTTACGTCATCTCCTGAAAGAGCATCGCCTTTCAGCATGTTTCTTTTCTTGGCATAAGAATTCAAGCAACTTGTTAGCGCCGTTCTCAGCCCTGACATGTGAGTTCCGCCATCTTTGTTACGAATAATATTCGTATAGCAACGGATGGATTCACTGAAAGCATTAGACCATTGAAGTGCCAATTCGATACTTACTTCGCCTTTCTCAATTACTTTCTCACCCGTTATATGAATTACTTCAGAATGCAGAATTTCTCTTCCGGAGTTGATCTGAGTTACATATTCGCTTAGTCCGCCCTCATAGTGGTGAGTGCTGACGTGCGGGTCTTCTGAGCGATTGTCGGTGATTTCTATTTTCAATCCTGCATTTAGGAAAGAAGTCTCCTTCAATCTAGTATCGATTTGCTCGAACTCGAATTCTGTGATATTGGTGAATATCCCCAGGTCTGGTTTGAACACAATTGAAGTGCCTGTGTCGTCACAGACGCCAATTTCTTCAAGGTCTCCAGTAGGGACTCCTGCCTCGTACCTTTGGTGATAGATGACCCCATCGCGATGAATGGTTACTTCCATCCACTCTGAAACGGCATTTACTGCCGAAACGCCAACTCCGTGCAAACCTCCTGATACTTTGTATGAGCTGTTATCGAACTTTCCTCCAGCGTGTAATTTGGTCATGATTACTTCAGCAGCCGATATGCCGAACTCTTCGTGTGTGTCAACCGGTATTCCCCTTCCGTAGTCTCTGACCGATAGGGAGCCGTCTAGATTCAAACCAACTTCGACTAAATCGGTGTGGCCTGCAAGATGCTCGTCCACAGAGTTGTCAACTACTTCCCAGATGCAGTGGTGAAGTGCAGAACCGTCATGAGGATCTCCGAGGTACATTCCTGGTCTTTTCCGCACGGCTTCCAGCCCTTCCAGCACCTGTATACTCTGTGCACTATAGTCTTCAGTCATCGACTCACCTAATTGTTTATTTTTTGTGTAATGAAAAAACTTAGATTTGTTACATTTTTTTGCTGTAATTCGTTGCATTCTTTTTGGCTTTTTCCACACTACTTATTCCAGTGCTAAAACTGCCTCAGTCCGGCGATTGACCGGCGTCTTCTCGTACACAAACAATAGGGTGCCAAAGGGGGTATATGAACATAGCCAAAAACCAGCTATGGATACGCCTGTTTGAAGAAATAAAATCAGGGCGGTTTTTGTCAATTATACTCGAAATCGGCTAGATTTAGATTAGATAATTAATCGCAACCGTTAATGAAGAAGGTTAGGTCGCCGACAGCATGGCTGACCCGAAAGTATGCGTTGCTCTAGATGGCATAACCGTCGAAGAGATGACAGATGAAGCGGCACGTGCGAACTTAGCAGGTGCAGATATGGTCGAAGTTAGATTCGACCGCTTGTATTTAGTTCGTCCAGATCCTACAATTTCAGAAGAAGAAGAAGGAGATAATGTCCCACTACCTCCTGAAAATGAGTGGGACACCATTGACATGTCTGATGTGGATGTGGATGCCACAATTTCTTCCTTGAAAGAAGGTCTGCCACTTCCTGTAGTATTCACAGTTAGGCCTGTTTCAGAGGGTGGTTACTTCCCTGGAATTGAATCCGAAAGAATCGCAATTTTGGAGAAGGCAATCGATTCAAAGGTATCATGGATTGACCTTGAATTATCAATCGAAGAATCAGTCCGCAAATCATTGCACGAAGCAGCTTCCAAGAACGAATGCAAAATAATTGCTTCTAAACATGACATCAATGGCGTTCCAGATTCTTCAGATATTGTTTCATTGGTTAAGGAAAATCAAGAATTCGGAGATATTGTGAAGTTCTGCGGAACTGCTCACAACCCAAGTGATGCTCTTCAAATTGTCGAGGCTGCAGTAGAACTGAAAGGTGAAGGTTTGAATCACAGTCTGATGGCTGTTAATGGTGGAGGAGATTGGGCAAGAGTACACGCTCCAATGCTTGATCAGAGTCTAGTATATGCTACTATGAGAAATGAATTCCGCATCTCCGATAAAGGTCTAATCAATGTTAGAGATCTTCGTGATGCATGGACATTACTGGAATACTAATTATTTTCAGTCTGTTCCAATGATGGGACTAGGCTCTTGTCAAGTTGCTGATTTTCAGATGTTAGGCTCAGGCCTGCTTCCATGTAGCGCCTATTCATAAGAATTGGAATTACCATTGTTGCTATCATCAATCCGCAACAAACTAGTGATACTGTCCAGTTTGGGAGTATTGTTGTTCTTTCTTCTGAAACTACCGAGACATATGCTGCAATAGTAGTTTCAGGTAATGCATCTCCAGAATGAGAATTGTTAGTATTGTCAATTACGATATTGAAATATTGATTTGAATCTCCTCCGAAAAGACTACTGCTAATTTCAGGGCCATCTAGCGAAACCGAGAAGGATACTTCCTTGACATCTTCATATTGGTGAGAATCTCTGAAAGTTTGCCAACCTGCTATGTTGAAACTTCGCCACTCAGGAGAAATCTCACTCAACTCAGATTCGTAACTTCTTCCTCCCCATGCGCCATGGTCTACATCATATGCAGCTGTGTACCTGTCGTATTGAGTATCTGTCATCAGATAAACATCTGCTGATGGGTCATAGGAATTATTTGTAGTCTCTATTGTTACACAAATCGTAGTCCGCCTTTCGTGGTCTAGGTTTACTGTTAAAGTCCCAACAGCATCTTTACCAATTAACATTGTAGTTTGGAAGTCTTCTCGCAGAAGTGCAAGATCATTCTTGAATCCATATGACATCCATTCTTCTTCTGGACCATCGTAATCTACTGGCTCATCTTCTGGACCATCATCATCGTCGTCATTATCTCTGTCACGATTCCTTTTGTTTTTTGCGTAGTCGTTTTCAAAGTCTTTTACATTGGGTACTTTGGCATGCCTTTCGACAGTTTTGTTCCAATTAGGAGTTACAAATTCACCACCATCACAATTAGATTCTGCCGAAGCCTCTGTGACAGGAGACAGTTCTGTAGGGGTAATCAACGGTATCATGAATACTAGCATCAAAAATACTGCTAGCCTCATTCTCATGCTTACACCCTCCTACGGAGGGTAAGAGGTAGTAGGAGGTTAATCTCCTTTACCTTCAGCGTCTTCTTCTTAGTGGCCTAATATAGCCAGATGAGTCACTGCGGCGTTCATCTTTCGAAAGTATGCCAGGAGCAGGTGGAGGCGTATGTTGATCCATTCCCAGAACTCCCCCATAGGATTGAACTTCATCAACTTCGTATGTTGCTGCTGCTTGTTCTGCATCTTCCTCAATCTCAGTAGGACTACGCATTACTGCCCAACCAAGAATTAATACTGCAACAATCAGTGCTAGCACAACCATCGATTCACCGCTTGCATCTACTAGCCAATCTTGCCAGTCTTGAACTGAGAAGTCCGAGAGACTTGTTTCAGCGTCTTCTTTTTCCAGAATCGTTAACTCAGTGTCTTTTTCTACGCAGACACCCATTCCGTCACATACAGAAACTCGGATGATGGTTATCCCTTCATCATCCCAATTTGCAGCAACCCTAATTCCATCTGCACCTGATGGAGATACCCAGTCATCGGCAGTGTCTCCATTTCCGTCTTCATCAAAGTTGACATCAAATTCCCATCTTACAACAATATTAGAAGAAATTCTTTCGTCTCTATCCGTGTGTAATCCGTCATTTACATCTAGATCTCTCCAAATGACATACTCAGAAATATCTTCGGCATCTGTAATGTTAGCATCCAGAACGATTGAATCACCAACATAGATTGTTTCTACTATGTCGAAATCACCGATAGCTGGAGGCTCGTTTACTACTACTGTGAAAGTTGCTCTAGTAACGTCGCCTGTCAAGTAGGAATCTCTTACTGTTAGAGATACCTTGTAGGTTCCCGGTCTTTCAAATGAATGCCAAGGCATTGGTTCGTGTGAAATAGGAGTTGCATCTCCAAAGTCCCATGAATATTCTACAATTCCATTCCAACCAGAGTTATTTGATTCAAGTGGTACGAATCTTCCTTCGTAAGATCTATCTCCATCTCTGGTCCCCAATGAGTCAAAATATAGAATTTGGTTGGGAGTTGTCACCACATTTTCGTCATCATCAAAAGTATGTGAATAGTCGAATGACGCTCCTTCTGAAATTGGAGTTGTTGAGGTGACCAATTCATTGTCATACCAAACATCGAATATCTTTACAGAGATAATTGGTTTAGGATTTTGGATTCTAATCGATAATGTCCTTTGTTCACTGGACATTCCATTTTCGTCAATCACGTAAAGAGTTACAAAGTGTTCACCGGGAGTCGAGAAGTTATGAGTTACCAGTGAGTCTTCAGAAGTTGTACCATCCGAGAATGTCCAGTTAAATGTCAAGTCAGTTGAATCCCCAACTTGTCCATCAGGGTCAAAACTCGACCTTCCATCGAAGGTGTATGGCATATCGACTTG
The DNA here is from genome assembly GCA_045568475.1 of Candidatus Poseidoniaceae archaeon. Taxonomy (GTDB): domain Archaea; phylum Thermoplasmatota; class Poseidoniia; order Poseidoniales; family Poseidoniaceae; genus MGIIa-K1. Next base: position 4,688 of record JBJLAY010000007.1, read on the forward strand.
GCCATCATCTATTCTGAAATCTATAATTGGACTACCGGCAGTTCCAGAGTCTCGTACAGTGAATTGTGCTACTGGTAGTTGGTTCAACACCTGCACTATCATCTGAGCACTTGCAGTAGCTCCATCATTATCTGTGACGGTGATATTGACATTTTTGATACCAGGGGTCGACCATGCAACCATTGGGTTTTGGTTGGCGGATAACATTTCAACGAAAAGATCGGTCCTGTCAACTATTCCACCATCAAGATTTACTCCTTCGTCGAAATCCCAATTCCATGAAACCAATACTCCGTCTTCATCTTCAAATACGTCTGGTAACATTGTGGAAGTAAATGTCTCAGTAATTATCACATCAGAATTGATTTGCCCAGGGGCACGGTTGTTTACGAATATTTGAATAATTTTAGACGCGGTATTAACTCCATCACCAACAGTCAATGTTAGATTATATGTTGTCACTGCTGTTAATCCATCAGCCCATAGATGGTATGCTGAAGAAACTCCTTTTCCACCCTCTAAATCTCCATCTCCCCAATCCCAAGTGAATTGTAGATGACTTACTGGTACGTTATCTGTGGTTCTTTCAGCACCAAATTGAACAATCTGTCCAGTTAGAATCGAAAGATTATCCTCAATTACAAGGCCATTAACAGTAATTATTGGATTTGGCGGAGTCATGTCAGTGACATTGATTGACTTGACATCAGATTGCGACCATGTGCCTCCTTGATCCATTACTCTTAGAGAAACATTGTATTGTCCGACGTCAAGATAAGGCCGAACAGGACTCTTCAAAGACGAGGTATTACCATCATCGAAATCCCATGCATATGCCACAGGGTCGTCTAAGTAAGGTAGAGTGTTGTTTGCTAGTGATAGCCCCCACGCGTCAAATCCATTCCCAACGAATTGAATATTATCCCATGTTTGAGCATCTACTGTGTCGATACTTGCATTGGATACTGGCTTCATGTTATCCATGAACTGTGCTCCAGTTTGAGTATTGTCAATCAAATCACCTAGCATATCCTTCATAGTAAGATGGAAGGTGTGTACTTCGCTGGTCTTAGCAGTATACCAGAACTTGGTCGAGACATCAACACCTCCACCTGCTTGTACTCTAGTTTCCATTGTGTCTAGAACAATACCAGATGCATTTCTGACTTCTATTTCTACATCTAAATCTTCAAAGAATGCATTTGAAAGAACATTAAATTCAATCTCAGCGGTATCTATCAACGAATCTCCATCTCTGTCAGCCAGAACAGTAGAGTTGAGGCTCAAAGTAGCGGGAGAAGTTATGCGAGCAGCTTCTACATCAATCACTGCTTGAGGATATGAACCGCCACAGGATGTGTAATCACAGTCGCCTTTGTTCGCAGCATACCATGTAATTGCCCAAATTTCATCTGTCAAGTTTCCGAATCCAGGTACTAATGCTGTACCTACTGCTCCGTTGAAGTTTATGTCCGAGCGAGTGTAAATACCGTCAGCAGATGCTCTGCTCATTATGACTCCATCCATTCCAGGAACATCTCCCGTGAAGCGCATGGTCAGAGGGGCGGGTGATGCAGAACCCGGGGTGAATTTGAACACTTGAACACCCCAGCCTTCTACTGTGTTTCCGGTTGATGACCAAGGCCCAATCCAATCACTATTGGAGTCTGCAGGTTGTATTCGACAGAAGTCGCTCGAACCACATGCAGGTGTCATGTAAAGATTTGACATTCCGTAAATTCCTTGATCGCTATCAAGAGTTGCAGCAATAGTAAAATTCGTGTAGATGTCGATGAAATCACGCCCTATAACTCCAGGAGTTGCACCAATTGGGTTTCTAGCAAGGTCTTCTATTCCTGAAGCTCCAGTAGATGAATCCTGAGCTAGTTTTCTAATTGCTGGGCCTCCGCCAAGGTGGTCTGCTAAATACAGTAGGAAAATGAATCCACCTCCATAATCTGCTATTCTCTGGTTCCACCATCGAACAGATATTTCGCTGGCTGTAGTCCAAGCATTGACGTGACCGTAAAGCGTTGATGATCCTCCAAAGCAAAGGAAGGCAGCCATGTCTGCTGCCCCTTCATCTATCCACAAATTCTCATAAGGATCGAGTGCATTGTGCATTAAGTGTTGAAGTTCGTGAGCAAGAATTACCTTTGACCATGCAAGTGGTGCATCATCAATGTCGATGAAAATGGCTTCTCTAGAAGAAGACATTCCAGGTGAGAAATATCCTCCTATGTTGTAAGCACCATCTATGGCATAGATTACAATTTCAATCTGACAATTATTGTCTACATCAGGTGCAGCAATTCCTCTGCCATCGAAGTAATCCTTTCCAAAGTAAGTCATTAGTGTTGGATATACAGTTGAATCCCATGTGCTCGCCCAATTATTGAGAACTGTCGAAGAAACAGTTCTTCCTGTCTGCACCATGAATGCGGCAGTTGATGTTGTCTTCTCGATGCTTACATCAATTGAGCCACCCGAAGTAGGGACAGTAGCGGTATCCCCTTCACTGTAAGGGGTGCACGCTCTACCGCTTGTTTTCGCTTGTGGCGAAGTTGCGATGTCAACTCCGGGCATTCCCTCATCAACCCATGATTGCTTCATCATTCTTGTAGCGCTGTATAATGATTGATTACTGTCAGGGATCATGTATGGGTGAGCGCCAGTGGGGGAGAAATCATCAATGTCTGCAAATACAGGGGTGAATTCATCTGGCTCAATAACTGGCTCTTCAGCAGGGTCTGCTGATGCCATTGGAGACATTACAGAGAGCATGAATACTAGGAGAAGTGTGTAAGCACGAGTAGAGCACGGTTCGGACATTTATCACACCTCTAGGGAAACGCATCACTGCATTACAAATAACCGAGTTCAAATGAGGTATTTAATAGTCGGCGAATGTGGCATCATCAATGCGAATGGGAATTACCCTGATTTTGGCACTTCTTGTAATTGCTCCAACACTGCCAATTTCTGGAGCACAAGAGGCCACTGAGGCACCTTTGGGTTGCCAACTTTCCTTTGATGGAACTCTTGCAAATGAATCAGTAGGTTTCCAGACGTCCCTTGGTCCAAGGATTCCCGGTTCAGCTGCTAGTTCTGCATTGCGTGAGTCGATTAAATCGAACCTTACTGGTTGGCATATTACTGAATCTACTCATCATGCTGAAGGAATGGTTCTGACTAATTTGTTTGCTACGTGGAATAAGGGGGCCGGCTCTACTGTAATGTTAGCTGCTCATTATGATTCTAGAGCTCATGGAGATAAAGATTGGAATGAGAGCCGTCATGACGAGCCAATAGATGGTGCTAATGATGGTGCGAGTGGTGTGGCGGTACTTATCGAATTAGCAAGACACATACCGTCGATGAATTTGACCCATGAAGTGACGTTATTCTTTACCGATGGTGAGGATCAAGGAGATTACATGAGCCATTCAGGATGGATTTTAGGAGCTAAGGCATGGGCCGAGAACCTGACTACTGAAGAAGCGGATTCTATCGAATCTTTCATTTTGGTCGATATGATTGGAGACTCAGATCTTACGCTTCGGAAAACCCACCCTGGTAATTCCAGTTTATGGGATCGTACAGAAGAAAAAATATTATTTTTGGACAATGTGTGCAATTTAGGTTCTTCAGATTATTTTGACTTCCAGGGTGTAGATGGGATATACGACGATCACGTGCCTGCACACGAATTAGGTATACCTGCAATCGATATTATCGACACAAGATACGGTGAAAATGCATCATATTTAGGTGGTCATTGGCATACTCACAATGATACTGCAGACAAAGTAAGTGCTGAATCATTAGAGAAAATTGGATTCATCTTAGAATCTGGTCTCTTAACGGGTACTTGGTCTGACATAAGAGTTAATGACAAAATTGAGAATGAAGAAATTATATCTGATCCAGAATTAGTTGAAGAAATAGAAGAAATAGAAGAAAGTCAAGATGATGAAATGGTAATTGGAATACTTCTGATAGTATGTATTTTGTTTATGTGGTATAGGATCATTTTCGCGGATAACCGAGGGGAGGGGTGAAATCCGCGCACGACCTCCGCTAACACAGCCGGGGGAGTAAATATTAGCGATGATAAAGCAAACCGGCTCGCAGCATTGCGCCAGAGGGTGCAATCAAAGTTGGTTAATTCTAGAATAGCGACTCGTAGAAGAGAAAGGAAGGCTGAACAAGAAATTGTTGTGCAAGTTCCTCAAAAAGAAGAGTCAGAATTATTAGATTTGGAAGGTTATATCCCATCAGATGGCGATCGTAGGAGAAAAATCGCGGCATCCTTAGTTATGATTGGGGCCTTAATGGGTATTCTGTCAGGAACTCTAATTTTGCAAGGTAACCCTTCAGGATTGCTTAACTCATCAATATTCAAGAGTAATGATGCCCTTGATTTACATGGTTTGGTTATAGACCCAGATGGCGATCCAGTTGAGCTAGTATCAATCGAACTTGTAGACGCTGAGACAGGTTCAACAATAAAAAGTAGTTTTTCTGATTCTAACGGCAGATATGTGATAGACGCAGTTTCTGTGAAAGATTACGAATTGCATTTCTCAAAAGAGAATTACACTACAGTTATTCTATATTTCACACCTGAACCTATTGGTATATCGCCTATCACGATGGTTGAAGGTGATGGTGAAAGGCTCAAAGATGAGCGTTCAGAAACCCAAGGATGGTCGTTAGAAAATGCGGTTGCATTAGCAACATTTGAAGGGCTATTCACAATTGGTTGTGCTCTTGTTGGCGTTCATGCATCCTTTGAAATCAAGAGGAAAAAGCGTTACCGAAGGACTCAAGCATTTTGTTGGATTGCATTATTCAGCAGAGGGATGATCATATTTGGTCCAGCGCTAATCCTCCTAAGCATGGTATTACTAATGCTCAATAGAGATGAGTTCGAAGACCAGAAGGAACTGGAGGTGTTCTGACAATGTACCTCATTACCGTCGAGGGTGGCGATGGTTCAGGTAAAGGGGAAGCCGTTAGGATTCTCGGAAATATTGCCAATAGAATGGCCTTCCCAAATGTGCATATTACCCATGAACCTAGAAGGCATAGTGAATTGGGTAAATTGGCACTTAATGCAGTAAGTAAGGGAGGATATACTCCTTTGGAAGAGGCTGGATTATTTGCAGCAGACCGAGTCGATCATTCACATACTTGGATTAGGCCAAGATTATTGAAAGGCGACCTAGTAATATCTGATCGTAATATCCACTCAAGTCTGGTTTACCAAGGAGTCGTTGGAGACTTAGGTTTAGATCAAGTTGCAAAAATGAATGCAGCGGCTATGATTCCAGATTTGGTAATATGGATTGACTGCGACCCTAAAAAAGCAATGAAACGGATAAGTTCAGGCACCCTTAGGATGGCGGGACAAAAACATGAATATTTTGAAACCACAGAAATTCAGACTAGAATCCGTGCTGGCTTCAAAGGTATATTATCGGGGGAAATAGAAACACCTCCGCCCTTTAGCCGCTGTACTGTTATGGGTCCAGTGCTGAATGAGAGCGGTTTAGATGATTTAGAAAAACAACTTTCACAGGTTCTTAGTACGTTCTTCAACCGTAGGCCTGAGCCCCTAAATGTAAGTCGTGATGAAGTAGACAGACACCTTCTGAAGAGTCTGACAACAGGAGTTCAAACTCAACAAAGGTTACCTGGGGCTCCTTCACAACACATTTCACTGCTTGAGGATTGGTTGGATGGTATGTCTCCTGCCCAATGGATGGATCTTGCAGAGGATGAATGGGATGAGAAGAAAGCCAAATCAAATGATGTTCCAGCCCGTCCAATTGCCCATTCTTCTTGGGCAATATTGGGGACTCTTTCCCTTACAGATACTACTGATGTTCCTACTTTGCACAGGCAGTTAGGTCCGGTGCGTTCAGTAACTAAAAGACATACTCAGAGGCTCATTAAGTGGCTGGAACAGGAGAGATGGATCCACCGCCAGCAGAGTCATGTCCCATTTGCAGAAGCACAGATGTTTAAGTTGCGCAAAAGCAGACTAGGTTATGGGCGCTTGTGTTTAGCAATGTGGCCCTTGAGGTCTGCACTTGCTAGCTGGAGAAGGTCTAATCCAGATAATGATTGGAAGGATGCTTTAAGGGATATAATTCAAGACCGAGAGGATAAGAAAGTCCCATTACAAATCCGCCGTGCTGTAAAGAATGTAGTACAAAGATTACACTTGATATCTAGTGGGCATGCAGAATGTCCTGTCCCTTCTACCGATGAAGAATTATTGGTTTGGTGGGCAACAGAGCCACCGAAGTAATCACTCTTCTTCATGTGCCGGTATTTGGAAACGACTCCCAGATGGAAGAATAACTCTTGTAGGGTCGAGGGAGAACAATGCTGGTCTTGCTGAAAATGATGCTGCGATGAATGCTCCTATGAATATGCCAAAAGGAGTTCCTGTAGCCAGTCGTAATAGAGCGTTGGATTCGTATGAGGAAATCAGAAGTTGTGAAAAACCATCTAATGCCATAGGTAGCACGAAAATTCCTGCAATAACGATCATAGCCATAGTGCGTCGATTATTTTTGTAAATACTCTGCATGTAATTATCTGGCAATAATGATAGGAATGAGTCCCTAATTGTCCAACGATTCAAACCTCTTCTTGAGAACAAGAATCCACCAATAGCTATTCCAAAAAAGATTCCAATATCTCTAACACATACCGGCATTTGGTTGCCATTTATTTCCCATGAACGCTCGGCTTTGTTATGGCAATTTAAATCTCCAAAACCGTAGATGAAAGCAGCATATGGGTCTAAATCACCCCATGCAAAAACTCCGTATTCACTTTGGTTATGACCCGCGCTGTTAGAATTATCGCTTTGTGTATTACCCCACGAGTCTTCTGAATAGTAATCAAATGCATTTGCTCTACCTGACAATTCAGGGACACTATCTGCTGGCAAGTATGCAGGTACTAAGAAAAATGAAATCAGAAAGAATGAAGAAATTCCTCCAACCCAATTTCCAACTTTTCGTTCACGGTTGCGATTATCAAGTCCGTTACGTTCCATGGTGGGTCCAAGGAGATTGAGCGGATATGTTTTGCCTAGAACTGTAGTGGCATGGCATATGGAGGAGAAGGTTGGTTTCAGGAGGGCCTTCTCTGCTTCAGTAGTACTCGGATTGTATTCCGGTTTCATGTTAGCAGTTGCAATAGCAATGAGTTTGGGCAATAGTGGGCTCAAATTAGCGGCTTTCTTATGGGGTCTTACGATTGTATTGTGTGCTCTATTACTGACACCTTTACTCGCTATGGGGCGCAAAAGAGGTATCCCAAATACCGATCAAGACGTGAAGAAACTTCGTGAGCTTCTTGATGAATTTAATGAAGGAGTTGGCGGATGGAGAACATTATCTCATATTAGAGGCGAGGGAATGGGAGTTTCCATCTCACTGTCGAATGCTTCCAATCCATTGATTATAATCGAAAAGGCATTACAAATCACTGAAAAATGTAAACTTGTGTTCCGATTCTCGAAAAGTGACCCCTCTTTGAGAGATAGAACATTGCTGATATTAGAAGAAAAAGTGTCATCTTCTAGAATACAGCGTAGAACAAAATCTCTGACGATTGTTCCTGAGGCTAATATCGACCGTTCAACAATAATAACAAGGGTGATGATGCTATGCCCGCCGCTTATGGTTGCTGGTTCGATGGGTTTCTATTCAGTTGCACCTGGCCAGCCTTTACTTGTATTCATAGGGGCAACTGCTGGAGCCGTTTTAGGAATGTTAATCGTCACCAATCAAGGTAGATAGTTACCGGAGAGGTAAAATCTACACTAGTCTTGAGATTAATTATGCGGGAGATAACTCTGTTTTGGAAGAGGTCCCGCCTGATTGATACAGATATCCAGCCATTGCTCGATATTGTGGATAGTGTCGTATTCCTCGCTTATATCAAAAGAACTCCGCGTGATGTAAGGATGTTAATGAAAACAACTTTCAAACCAGGAAAAGGGCCTGAAGACCTTAATTCAATTTACTTTCTAGAGTTGCTGGATATACACCACTCTCCAGATGATACCGATGATAGTTACGTTGTGAATGTGAGACTATCTCATCCCATTTCAAACTTTAATGCCCGGACAGGGGGAACTTCGGCTGCTCCCGGTTGCTGTTTAGATGCCGAGGGTATGACATACGTGTTGCACGGTGGAAATGTAAGATTACGGCTTGTTGCAGCAATGGCCAAGTTAATGGCGAAACCAGATCGGATTTCAGCCAGGAGTCTCAAAATAACCTCTAATCAAGATTCAGGACCTTTGAACTCCAAGCAACTTAAGTTAGCAAAATTTGCATACGACAAAGGTTGGTATGACCCTAATAAGAAAGTTAGAATCTCAGATATGGCTGAAGAAATGAAACTAGCAAGGGCAACTCTAGCAGAGCACCTAACAAGAATTGAGAGTATTGTAATGGATGATTTGCTTGGTTCTTTCAGTAATATCAGAATTACTCCTAGTGAGTATGAGTTGTTCAAAGACATGATAGTTTCTGATGGTCAATCACTAGGCTATAGCGAAGATGAACAATTTAAGTTATTACTCGCAAACATTCACAAAAATATGCAGGATGAGGATTTGTCTGTTGATGAATGAATACAATATACTGCAACTTTACAAGACACTACCTACGAGGCATAGATATGAGAGAAACCGTGGAACTCATCAAGAAATTGAGAGCCTCGGGTGTTCCAATTCCTGAACATGTAGAAAAAGCAATGTTGAAGGTCGATATAGCAGATTTTACAAACCATAATTCAGAAGGATTTTTTCATGACCGACCAGTTGTATTTCTAGAAACTCCGTCGGGGGGAATAAAAACTATTTCAGCACCTCATATGATTGCTACTTTATTGGATAATTTGGAATTAGAAAAGGGCCAACATATCGTTGTATATGGAGCCAAAGGTGGATACATTAGCGCTCTAATTGCCCATGTCATCGGTGAAGAAGGAAAGGTTACAATTCTTGATCCCTCAGAGGATGTAATAAAATTCATATCAAACAATTTACGTGGTTATCCGACTATTGAATGCCATGTAATTACTGAAAATTCAGAACTTGATATGCCTGAACTAAATCGAGTTTTAGTCACTGGGCAAATATTGAATTTACCGGTTTGGTTATCGGAAAATATAGGAGATGGCGGGTTCGCAATAGCCCCTATAGGCACTACTAGTTCACAAAGACTACTGAAATTAGAAAGACAGGGAGATGATTTTTTTGAAACAGATTTAGGAAGTGTTATCTTCGGTCCATTGAACATTAAGGACACAATTGTTCAAACCCCTTCTCCTGAAGAAATGGCAGAACTTGTCGAGCAGGTAGTTGAATTGATGAGTGAAGTGGGAATTATAGAGCAAGATGATAGATCTAAGTTATACGATTTAGTTGCAGAATTACGACAATTACCAGACGATTTACCTCCGCCTGAAGAACTAGATGACCCTTCTGAACATCCAATGATGCAATTAATTTTGGAAAAAGGCGAGTGGTTTGTCAAACTCTGGCCGATGATTCAATCTATGATGGAGCCTGAAATAGCATCATATGCATCATCAGAACACACAGATGATAGAGATAATCATTCAGACTTTATTCCTTGAGGTGATAATATGGCTGGTATGGAAACAGAAATCTCTCGGCTAAAACATAAAGATGTGAAAATAAGAAGGAGAGCAGTTAGACATCTTTTCGAAGATGATAACCCACTGGCTCTGAAAGGATTTGTTGACTTACTCGATGATAAAGACCCATGGTTCAGAAATAAGTCATTGGACGCACATCGTAAATGGGCGAAAAAATCTGAGGATTTAGTGCCATTGATGGAGAGTAATCAACGTATTGCAGGTGAATTGCTCGAGAAGGTTGATGCACCAGAAATTGCAAAAAAACTATTGGAAAACGATGATTACTTAACAAGGTCATTCGCTGCAAAGAGTCTTTCTCAAGAAGAAACTTTACACGATGTTTTCGCCAATGATATACACCATTCAATCAGAATTGTTGCTGCTAATAATTCCGCTGATGTCAAACTTATTTCTTCATTGATTGAGGACCCCCATTCCTCCGTTAGAAAGGCAGCAATAGCCACGGCTTCTAGAGAAGGACTTCATTTAGAAGATGAAACTTTGGAGCGCGGTCTTTCATCCAGTGACCCCTCTCTTCGTTCACTAATTGCCTCTCTAGCGGTGAAAGCAGGAGGAGATATGTTAGCAAGAGCTTGTTTGGATTTAAATCCTAAAGTTCGTAAAGCGATTGCAGATACATTGAGGAGCGATGTTGAAGTTGTTGATGATAGAATAAATCTAATCGCTAAGGTAAATCCTGACATTATTGTTAGGTGGCTAAGGTCTAGACATGATTTGAATTCAACATCTCTTCGATGGTCTATGATTCAAAATACCAAACTAAATTCTAGAACACGTTCTAAATTGATTGAGCAAATGGAAGGAAGAAATGATATTGATAAAGATAAATTATCTGATCTTAGTGAAGATAGTTCAACTTTGGTCCGTTTAGCAGCGAACAACCTATCAGCCTCCATCGCTGAGTTGGCAGGTGAGGACTCATGAAGTCAGGTATGATTTTCCACGCCGATGCAACAGATGGTGCTAGTAGACGACTAGGTGTATCTATCGAAATAAATGGTCCATTCATTGGTAATATTCTCGAACTTAGGTTCCCGCGATGGATACCAGGTTCTTACTTGATTAGAGAGCCTATGCAACATTTGACTAGCCTTTCTGCAACTTGTGATGGAGATGATGTTGAAGTTCAAAGAATTGATGTTGATGGAGTTAGAGTTAGAGGTGTCAGTAGTGCAAGTAAAGTAGTGATTACTTACAAAGTATTGGCTGCTGAAATGACTTGTCGAGCCAATCATCTCGATAATACACATGTGCATATTATGCCACCTTATACCTGGATGCTTCCTACAAGAGGTATAGACTCTCAAAGAATGGATGGGACACACAAAGTCACCCTTGCTAAGCCTGATGAATGGCAAACTGCAATTCAATTAGATGGAAAAGAAGGAGAATGGTTCGCAGAAGGTAGAGATGAACTGCTTGATGCAATTATGGAATCAAATGCGAACTCGATGTATTCATTCGAAGTTCAAGGTTGTACTCAGTACCTCAAATTATGGGACTCTGGAAGTCTTCCATTCCCTGAAAAGGGAGTAAATAGACTATTAGAATCTATGAAATTGATTGCAGAAGAGCATTACGCTTTGTTCGGAGTTCCAGAATGGAAAGAATACTGGACAGTTATTCACCTAACTGAATCGGGACGCGGCGGACTAGAACATCTTAGGAGCCAGACCTCTATGATGCCACGCAAGTGCTTGCAAGAAGGCAATGAAGAGGAATGGCGCGATTTGGTTTCACTGTTTAGCCACGAGTTCTTACATCAATGGAATGTTAAGCAACTCCGTCCACGAAACTTCCTCGAATATGACTTACAGCGCGAGGTCCACACCGATCTGTTATGGTGGTTTGAAGGACTAACTTCGTGGTTAGGGGACATTCTTTGCCTTAGGAGTGGAGCTTGGACTGAGGAAGACTGGAACAAAGATTGGACTAGGAAGATGAAAAGGCATAATGACCGAAATGGAATGAATCATGAATCCTTACAAGAGAGTAGTCATGATGCATGGATACATTTGTACAAACCTAATTCCTACAGTAGAGAAGTCCAAATTTCATATTACCTGGAAGGTGAGATGGCTATATTTTGCTTAGATGTTGAACTAAGAAGGAGATCAAAAGGCGAGTATGGAATGGATGACGTAATGGCTCTTCTTTATCATGAATTCAAACTTGAATCAAATACTCCAGGAATAACACACGCTGACATCAAGAGAACACTGGTTAACCTTCCTGGAGGTAGAAGGTTGGGAGTTATGCTAGACACTTTAGTAAGTAGTCGTCAGGCTCCAGATACTACAGCTGCAATGAAATCACTAGGTCTGAATATGGTTCCTGAAAAGAAGAAACTCGGTGCATGGTTAGGGGTAAATCTGAGCACTTCAAATGGAAGTGTAAAGGTTAGGACGCACCTTACTGGTTCGCCTTGTAGAGAACTAATCCACACAGGTGATGAAATCTTAGCAATAGATGGATTGAGAGTTAAATCTTCCAAAGAAATTTCAGCAGCAATATACGCTAATGCCGGTGTATTGACTAGTATTACTATTGCGAGAGAAGGTGTTCTGATGGAAGTTGGTATCACTCCTGTGGAAGATCCAAATCACCTAGTGAAAGTTGAAGGAAAGGGCAATAAAATCTGGGAAGAAATCAAGCGTTCAAGGCGCTGATTATTCCTCTTTCATTAGCTCTTCAAGCAAAATGTGAATTGGAGGCATGTGGCTAGCAATAGTGTGTTTACTCGTCTTAGCAGGATACAAACCTTCACTCAAACTCATTGCAATTACATCCTCTTTAGAGATGCTATCTAGCCCACACCCCGGCCAAATGTCTACGGTTATCTCTTCATCTTGCAGATAGTTGATTAGAATTACAGGAACTCGTTTTAGTTCCAATGATGTAGCCACTGAATGGCGATGATGCCCATCCAAGATTGCTCCAGTTTCAGAATCGACCAGTAGTGGTTTGGTAAATCCACCCCATCTTTTTGTCATCTCTAGCAACTTATCTCTGTTCCTAGTTTTGATTTCTTCATGGGGTTTTAGCCAATCCAAAGCAACTAGTGTGACCTCGTCTGCTTCCCACGACATGGGCCTTTCCAAGGGGATATTTGGGATAATGCTTTGGAAAGGGTGAGCGCGACACAAAGTATGGAGGAGGGCAGAGCCGCCGACGACCCTGGCATCGAAATGCCAGATCTAATTCCTCATAATGAGGATTTAGTACACGTTTTAGACGTGCTTTGTGCCGGAGGATATGGTGCTTGGGTAGTCGGTGGATCAGTTAGAGACTGCATCCTTGGAAAGATTCCAACTGATTATGATATTTGTACGGACGCAACTCCAAAGCAAGTTATTGAATCATTTGAAGACACAATACCCACAGGTGAAAGGTATGGAACCATCACCGTAAAGAGTGGCAAATCTATGTTTGAGGTTACTACTTTACGCACCGAAACAGGTTATGGCGATGGTAGGAGGCCTGACACTGTAGACTGGGGTAAAAGCCTGTCAGTAGACCTTTCACGTCGAGATTTCACAATGAATTCAATGGCATATGATTACGCCAGGGGACTCTTACATGACCCCTTTAACGGTAAATCGGATTTAGATTCAGGTGTCTTGAGGGCAGTCGGGGAAGCAAAAAGAAGGCTATCTGAAGATGGTTTACGAATAATGCGTGCTTATCGTTTCATGGATCGTCAGGAAAAAGGAATTTGGTATCCAGATAATGAATTATCTTTGGCCCTAATCGACAATAGAGCTATGCTCAGCCTAGTTTCAATTGAACGGGTTTGGAGTGAGTTAGAGCGAATTATAGTTGGGAAAAATGCACATGTAATACTTTCAAGAATGAATGACGATGGGGTTCTATCTGCAATTTTTGGCTATCCATTCGCCAAAGAGATTTTCGATTTAATAGAAAAACTTCCAGAGGATTTGGAGGCTAGAATTGCTATGCTTTTCACATATCTTAAGTTAGATGAAGTATCTGCAGTTTTGAACCGATTTAAGTGTTCAAACAAATTAATTGGAAGAACTAAATTATTGCATTTCCTATTGCATAAGACTCCAGATAAGCATGATTTAAGAATATATAGAAACCAACTCGGAGAAGAAGTTAAGACACATATTTTCCTGATGGATGCAATAGGTGCTGATATTTCAGATTTAGTTAAATCATTAGATTATCCAACAGAAGTATCATGCCTAATTGATGGTAGTTGGTTGATGTCTAAAACCGGATTAGAACCCGGTATGAAACTTGGACGTTTGAAAGACTGGCTTTTCAGAATTCAAATCGAGAGAGGATACACTCAAATTTCACAAATGGAGACCGCGCTTTGTACGATTTCATGGACACATGGAGACCCTAACGATTGGCCTCGCCCCAAATGGCCTTGACGCCCACAATTTATTGAGGGCGTCTATCATCGTAGGTTTATGTCCGAAGATGTTAGTGCCAAGTCTGCAATACAGTTGGCCAGCGGTGGTCTAGTATTAATCGGCCTAATTTTCTCAATGGTCGGAATCGAAGATTTAGGTTCAGGTTGCTGCGGTCTAGGAGTATGTGGCCTTGTTTTGGGAGGAATTGTTTCTGCAGCAGGAGGTGCTGCAAGTACTGCTCAAGGAAATATGGTGCTAAAACAAGACTCTTCTGGACAATGGAAATGGGTAGGGGATGATTTGCATGGAACTGACCAACAGACTCAGGGTCGTGCTGCCCAATACAATGACCAATCAAACCAGATTATGTCAAGAGTCGTATCAGAAGTACGTGGCGGAAAGAAACTAGAGGACTTAGAAACTTCAGAATTAGATATTGTTGCGAGTGCTTACGGCATTGACAGTGGTTCTAAAACTCAAAAAATTGAGGCACTGCATAAGTCTGACCTCGCCAAAAAAGGTCTGCAATTAGGCGCCCTTGTCACAGCAGGTGGTTTGGGGGCAGTGGGGGCATCCAAGATCGTAAAGAAAGGTCGTGAAAGAGCAATTGAGCGTGCTGAAGAGTTACGCGAGGAAGGTCGAGAAAAGTTACGTCAGAATGTCGAGGAAGGAAAATACAAGATAAATGAAAAGATCCCTAAGAATGAACAAGGTGAAACGGCAACAGAGGTTGCTGGAAATATAGTGATGGACCAACTTTCAAAGCAAATCCGGGAAAGAAAACTTACTCCTGAGCTACTTATCGAACTTGGAGATTTCAACAAAGACGGTAAACTTGACCCTGTGGAAATAGCAGGCGCGCTATCTGCTGCAACTGGAATGGCAATCCCTGTTTTCATCATTAAAGACTCGATCAAAGAATTTGATACAAACGGAGATGGCACTTTAGATTCAGCTGAATTGTACCGCTTATGGAATTACCTTGGAATCGAAATCGAAGAAGAACCAATGGAAGAAGAATCAATCGAAGATGAACCAATGGGAGAAGAATCAATCGAAGATGAACCAATGGAAGAAGACTTAATCGAAGATGAACCAATGGAAGAAGAATCAATCGAAGAAGAACCAATGGAAGATGAACTATCCGAAATTGATTCGGTGATGGACGAAATCGATGATGAAATAGTCATCGAAGAGGTCGTTGATGAAGGTAGTAATGCCTCTAATGTTGAACTGACCGATGGTATCGATACTGAGTTTGAACAATTAATTATTGAAATGGAAGGTGCAAGATTCTCAAGTGAACGTAGAGAATTAATGAATAAACAAGAAAGTGAATACTTAGTGAATCTGAGAATCAAGTCGATGGAAAGAACTCTTCTTGGAGATCCCGTTTATCGAGGTGGGCAATCAGTCCACGGACTGATAGATGGAGGCCCTTATGTTGGAGTAATCAAAGTTCCAGTGTCATTTGATGAACAGATACTATCTATGCGCGAAGGAGATGATGTCAAAATGTGGGTGAAGTTAGTAGACTTCTCACCTAGTTTGAAAAGACCGGTTTTAGAAGCCAGTGAAATCATTTAGTCTTCTTTAGTTTTGATTAAAGCTGCAACCATTATTGCAATAGTAATTGCATGGAATGATAGGAATGGCATGAAAGAATCATCTTCGTCTTCATCTTCCATTACTGGTTCTTCAGTGCTAGAATTATTTTCCATCACTACAGGTACAGGGTTGACTATTATTTGTCCAATCATTCCTAAACTCCTATGCGGCTCACAGTAGTATTCGAATGTTCCATTCAATCCTTGAGTAAATACAAATCTGTAGTCTTCGTCAGACTTTGTATCCCCTGAGTCGAATGTTTCATTCTCCTCAACGGCATTATGAGGAAGTAATTGTCCATCCCAAAAGAACCGCACAGCATCTCCTTCTTCGATGGTAACGGTGGAAGGGCTGAATCTCAAATTGGTGCTATCTACCGTAATTATGGTATCCGGGTTTGCTGCATGCAATGAATCTGCAGGACTTGCATTAACAGCTGGACTAGCAATGACTGCAAGCAAAATAGCAACTAAAGTAATCCCCTTCATGTCTGCTGAGAAAAAAGCATCATACTTAGCCTATTGTTTTCTAAGTCAATCTATTCTGAATAGGCATGTTGCTGGCTTTTTGAAGAACTTGTGTCTATATTTGGCAATAATGCGATATCCGATGTCTCTAATTGGTAAGGGGATGATCCACAACACTGGAAACCACATTGAGTAGTACCACTTCATGTATAGCAGGCATCGGATTCCAGCCGCTGAACGAATGTACGATTTTCCGTTTCTTAGAAGGTAAACAGAATCCGCATTCTGTTGTTTTTCAGGGAAATTAGCAATCATCGCTTGAGCATCATCCGAAAGAATAGGGCGATATCCTAAGTCTTGGCCTTTAGCCAAGCGCTTGTCTATGAAAGTCGCTAATCTGTGACATAGTCCACAATCCCCGTCTAGCAACAAAAAGTCTCTATCGGTCATGAAACCACTTCCTCTATTGGCCAAGTCTGGACGTAAACTCCTTCTGAAGCGTGGACATGCTGTGGATTCATCACATCAATTCCTAATCCATATGATTCAGTTAGAGTGTTTTTCACTATGTTTACGGTGCCATCTCTGAACACCCAAGGTGCATGTAAGGTGTATGCCATGTGGAGTTTGCCTTTGTGTTCGGTGTAGAGCGAATATCTTTCGAAAAGGAAATGTTCCAGTGAGTCCTTTTCAGCAACTCGGCTAACTCCGTGAATCTTACATTCTCCTTCTAATTCCACTCCATCACTATTTCTGCGCGATTTCCATGCATATTTGTCATTACTAACATCCAAATTACATTTAGCATAACGATATGGAAGACCATATGACCTCGGAGCATGCCAGCAAGTGATTCTACTTTGAGCTTCTAGAGTGATAAAAAGGACACCTGGTTTACCATTTCTAGTAACATATGTTCGAATATTGAACTCAGGGAATGTGGATACTCCGGGCAAAGAAGGCAATAGTCTTGGCCTAACATTCTTCATAACAAATGGAATAGTTCCAACATATGCTTTACCTTGGAATAGATCAATTTCCAGACCTTCAGGGATATGATGAATCAAATCCTCAGGTTTGACTTCCCAGTGCATAAATGTCAAATTTCTCCATTCCTGTACCAGTGCATGAGGTCTTTCTGGCATAGGGAATGGAAGGTGGTCCCTGGGAATTTGTCTTGCCATGTTCAACACTCAAATTATTCCAATATTGGATGCATTAATGATGATGTTTGCTAAAGCCCAAAGTGAAATTGGTATGAGTGCATATCCCAAGGCTTCAGAGAATGGACCTGAACCATATGAGCCAAATGCGCGAGAAATTGGGCCTCCCCACGACGCTACAAATCTTATGATAAGTGTGAGCAGGCCTGCCATCATGGTATGTAAAATCAGCATGAATGGCCCGAATAAGTAATTGACGCCTCCTGTCATCGTCAATGCTGCCACTCCTTGAGAAAGTAATGCAGGGTATGCTAGCCAAATGAACCACCCCATCCAAAATCCAATCAGCAGATCTCTTTCGACATCTTCGATGTCTCGCCATTCCCTGAATCCTTTGGAATATAGATTATGTAACCGTTTTGAAACAAACCTTATTTCCCAAGGAGTTCCACTAATTGCAGCCCTTATGGCAGCACTAACAAACCAAACAATCAACGCAATATCTGCCCAAATTCGTAAGTCATTATCTCCCGGAGTAAATGAAATGATTAGTGAAGTTAAATTTACCATGAGGAATCCAACTCCTCCAGCAAGTGCTACACTGCCCCATAGCGAACCTGGAATCAATGATTCTTCAGGTGGATCATATGTTCTCCTAGGTAGCGCTACAAATAACATCGCTAATCCGGGTCCCCAGAATAATCCTAGAGTCGAAAAGATTGATTGTTGACCTCCTAATCCTATCTCATCGACCGCATCAACTAAATTTTCAGCACTGGTTGTTCCGCTAACTGAATAAGTTACATGGCCAGATGAATCTATGATTACAATTGAATCTGAAACACCCATCGGCATCCGACTAGCAAATCTGCTTTCACCATCATCAATCAATATCGGCCAAGATACATTTGTAATTCCTGCGATTGTATCTAAATCATCCATTCGTACATTTTCACCAGTGACTATTTGCACTGCACTTACCCGGCCGTCTAATCTATTAACAGCACTCTCAATCTGCTTAGTCTGGTCTACTGCATTGCTGGATGCTGGTAATGTGATACCAATTATCACAGCTTCTTTCCCATCAAGTAATTCATCAAGGGAAACAGATGAACCGTTTTCGTTCTGATGAAGGATGAAAGATGGCGCTCTAGCATCATCTGCAACAATCGCTTCACCTCCCAAATCAGGTATGTCGCTGGCTAAAGGAATCATTAGCATCGCCATGACTATCAAGGCGCCAATCAACGGTAATGGTAGCAAAATTCCTTGTCGAATTAGGACGAATAGATATGTTATTACTGCAACAAATCCCGATATTGAAAGCCATAAGAATGCGCTTGCAATCGGCTCAGCATCCCCTTCAACATTAAATCTAATAATTCCAGCATGATCACAGTTTTTACCTGCGATTCCAGTAGTTTGTGTATCTACTGTCTTGAGACAGACAACCAGGACGTTATCGCCTGCTGGCAACTCGTTCTTTCCAGTGAATACTTTTGACGGCCTTCCCATATCATCAGTTCTTTCGACATAAGTGCTAGTTGCGGTAAATCCTTCAGGACGCATGTCATCGTCGTATACTCTTTTTTCATCGGGCTCAACCGGCCCATAGATATTCATCGAAGTATAATCTTCATCTAAATCATCGAATCCCCAGGGTAGAGTCGCAACCATCTGAATGTGAGCTAATTTTGAATCATCAACAGTGACCTCGAACTCAGGAGAAAATAAATCTCCCTGAATCACAATTCCTCCACTGAATTCACCCGCTCCACCCCATTCGATATTTATGTTGGCTGGACAATTTGTAGAAGCTGATAATGAGTACGTGATAACATCGCCTTCTCTGGCAGTAATGTTACCTATTGATACCTCTGTACTCATATTGTGTGCGTCAGATGAAGACTCATAGACATAATCAACAACAGTACCAAAGTAAGAGAAATCTCCGATTTGAACTTGAGTGTCTATTGTTACTGGATTATTTGTTCGACACTGTGCAAGTGGAAACCCAGTACCTGCTTGGACATAAGCTGCAATGTAGGTTGAGATGTTGAATGTACCATTGAAACCCATTTCCAAAGGAGGCATTGATAATGGCCCTATAGAGGCACTCTGTCCTGAACGAATCAACACATTCCCCATCGAAGCACCTTGGTAATCACGAGTTAGATTAACATCATTACCTGCACCACTGATGTAAATTCGATGGACATTATTGATGTCCCATTCTACGAATCCTGCTTCATATGTTTCTTTATCTGCAGATGCATTTGTCACCATAGATGTGAAGGTAGGAATCATGATGCACAAAAGTGCAAAAAGTGCAATCCACCTCCTCTGCATGTAATACCCCAAGCACTTGGGGTTGAAGAAACCACATCATAGATGTGGGCTTCCCAGATACAACCACATTGCAATAATACCAGAGGTAATTGCTGCAGCATTTACAGTCCCTTTGGTCATCAGACCTCTGTTCTCCAGTAATGCACCTAGGACACTATCTACTTGGCAGCCTAGCCATCCAATAATGGCTACCAGTGCTGCTAATTCGATGTCTTGGTCTGAAATAAATGCTAGAACTGCAATAATCGATGAGCCTACAAAAGCGGCAATCTGCCCGTTAGGAGAGAAGCCTCCATTTAACCCCGCTTCGCATTTTTTCATGGTTGTGATCATCCTTACTCTTTCGTCTAGGCAACCAATTTCGGAAGCGAATGTATCTGATGCAGCAACCGCAACCGATGCTGCGAAAATCCATAGGCCATTCTCGTGGTCACCAAGTGACCAAGAAATGATTGCCACAAGTCCTGGAAGTCCACCATTTGCTACGACATTCCCCCAACTTCTGTGACCATCACTAGATTCTGACAAACCCTTGGCAGCCTTTTCATCAAATCTCCACTTTGTCGCTTTGTGAGATGTTCCTAAGAATCCAAGAAGTATTACCAACCAAGTCCAGTGTCCTAATCCTCCCACTACAAGTCCAAGTGCAGCAGCAGCATATACTCCGAGTCTGTCCAAGACTCGGTATTTCTCTGAAATGAGTACTAGCACGCTAACAATACCGAAGGTAACCAAGAGATTACCCTCGGTCAAACCTGGTTGCATGATGTCCATCATCAGTCAGCCTCTTTCCTTCCCACGATAATCACCGTCTATAATCTGCCCCTATATTTCGCTTAAGAAGAAATTATTTGCAATGAGGTATCAAGAAGGCAGGTGCATTACTGCAGCTAGAATCTCTCTTCCGATAATCCATAAGCCAACAACCATCACAATTATCCATGTAATGTTAGCGAAAAACTGGATTACAATATCAGTTTCACTGAATATCCAAGATACTACCCAACTACTGCCATTCCAAGCAGCATGGCCAATTATTGCAAGTGAAATTCCAATTAGCGGTGATCTTGGTAAACTCCAAACTTTGTCATAAGGTTTGTACAACCACCCTCTAACAGTTCTTCCAATGTTGGTTAATTCTCTTTGGGTATTAACTAACTGGCCAGTATCTCCATCGAATACTACCCATTGTGTGTCGTCATTCTGAATGTTCTGGTTAGATATGCCACGTTTTGTCAGGGCTATTTTGTACTCACCGGGTGATACTTCTTTCCAATCAACCGTTTCTCCAGTTGTACAAAGATACCAACCAATTGAAACTCCTGATAAACCTGTCCAAAACGCGTGCCCGGGTATTGAGCCAATTCCTCGAACCACTGTGGTCATAGAATAAGAAATAGCGGCGTACTCCCCTCCACCCAATGACAACATGATGTACTGTAAATTCTCGAGCAATGCGAATCCAAGACCTACAGAAAAGCCGATTTGAAATCCGCGTTTCGGGGAATCAATCAATTTGTACAGGCTAAATACAAATGCTGCTTTGCACAATTCCTCACCTACAGGTGCGCTAATTGTGAGAATAAGAAATTCTCCTAATGAGCCAGGATCCATAGATTCAATTCCTACTAATAGTAGCATTAGTGGGAATAGTAAGGAGTTGATTACAATGGCTGGTATTGTAGAAAGCATACCTGCTACAAGCATCTGTTCGCCATCCCTCTTTGTTGTCATTAACTGGAAATGTCTTGTCGAGAATGCCCACCATGCATGGACTGGGAGTGAGAATCCGAAGAGCCATGCTGGCACTCCTACTAGAATCGCCAGTATTATCCAAATTGGATCATCACTCAACATTACAGGTAGCAAGCCTAAGAATGCAGCAAGTACAGTGATACAGAAAACCATCCAAAGAGTAGAAGTCGGTGGCATTTCTAGTGGGGGGGAATCCCTAACCAAATGGTGAGAGAATCTTGTTGGAACAGGTGTAAACAACATTCTGGAATTGGGTAGACTGTGCTGTACAGTACCGTTTGCAGAATCAGGAGCAGCCATTACAACATGAGTTAGTTTAGGTCTTCGAACATATGTGAATAATAGCAACAGTGGTATTAAGAATATTAGAGAACAAATAGAAAGTGATGAATCACCTTCGATCATTCCATATAACACCAATATCGCTACCTGGGTTATTACATACAACAGTACTACAATCCCAAGCATCCTCCATATGACACTCCAAGTTGTAGATTTACTTGCTAGAGCTAGCCCTTTTGGTGGCGGGGTTAAAGGCGCCACCATAGCTTGCATGGACAAGCCAGAATAGATTGACTAAACCAAGGTTGTGATGATTAGATTGGTCCCCGCTCAGTTCGCCCATCACTCGTCACTGAAACAGCAGTCCGCTCAAGTGCGCTCATCATCGCAGGGATTGTTCCTGCCGACTTATGGAGATTAATCATCCGGTTGTCAAAAACAGTTATTCAAAAGGGAAATGGTAGAGTTAGGGGTATGAGTTGGGCGGATCGGTTGTTTGCACCAAGGATTGATCATCGTGGTTGGTCAACTCCTAGCGAGGCATCTAGATTATTCCTAATTGTAACACTTGCAGGAGTTGGCTATTGGGCTTGGGATACAGCAAGTGAAAACCTTGTAATGTGGTTTGGTTTAACGATTCTTGTATCTACACCATTGCTTTCAGTTGGTTGGTATCTTCTATCTATTGTCGCTAAAGATAGAGATGTTCAACTTCTAACTCCTAAGGTAAGGGGCGCTTTGGAATCCAAAGGAAGACTACCAAATCAGTTCAAAAATCCATAAGTCCAGTCGTGTGGAGGTGCGAAGGTTTCCTTAATTGAACGTGGACTGACCCATCTTAGGAGGTTCAATGGTGAACCCGCCTTGTCGTTGGTTCCACTTCCTCTTGCACCACCAAATGGCTGTTGTCCAACCACAGCACCGGTTGGTTTATCGTTGATGTAGAAGTTTCCAGCACTGAATCTAAGAGCTGCAAGTGCAGTTTCAATATGCCTTCTGTCTTTGGCAAATATCGAGCCTGTTAACGCATATTCTGAAGTTGAGTCACATACCTTCAATATGCTTTCAAACTCATTATCTGGATAGATGTGTATTGACAAAACCGGTCCAAATATTTCTTCAGCCATACTCTCATATCTTGGGTCCTCACAAAGAATTGTTGTAGGTTCGATAAAGTAACCAGTGTAATCATCATATCCTCCTCCTGTCACGATTTTACAACCAGGGTCTGCTTTTGCACGATCGATATAACCTGCAATATTGTCAAATGATTTCTTATCGATAACTGCAGACATGAAGTTCGAAAAGTCTCTTGGATCTCCAATTGTAATTTTGGAAACCTCTTCACAGTATTCGTCTCCAATAGCGTCCCAAACACTCTGTGGGATGTATGCTCTACTTGCCGCGCTGCACTTTTGGCCTTGGAATTCAAAGGAACCTCTCAACAAGGCAACTACCAATGCTCTTCTATCACAATCTGGATGAGCGACAATGAAGTCCTTACCACCAGTTTCTCCGACAATTCGTGGGTATGATCGTAGATTCTCAAGGTTATTCGCTACATCTTTCCATAGTTTTCTGAAAACTCCAGTCGAACCAGTAAAGTGAACACCAGCAAGTTCAGGGTGAGACATACAAATTTCTCCAACAACGCTTGCCTTACCTGGAATGAAGTTGATTACTCCTGCAGGAAGTCCTGCATCCATCATTAATTTCATTAATCTATAGTTCGAGACATAGGAGTTCCTTGATGGCTTCCAAACTCCAGTATTGCCCATTATTGCAGCACTTGATGGAAGGTTTGCAGCAATGCTGCTAAAGTTGAATGGTGTTACGCTGAAAACGAAACCTTCGAGAGGTCTAACTTCACTTGAATTCCACATGCTAGATGGGGAAACTGGTGGTTGTAGGTCCTCGTAAATCTGCCTACAATAATCAGAATTGAATCGCCAGAAGTCGATTAACTCACAAGCGGAATCAATTTCTGCTTGATGACAAGTTTTTGATTGATTGATCATTGTAGATGCATTGATTTCTGCTCTACGAGGCCCAGCAAGTAATTCACTAGCTTTCAGGAAAATAGCACAACGTGCTTCCCAAGGCATTGTAGACCACATCTGGTGAGCATTAAGCGCAGAATCAATTGCAGCATTAACTTCCTTTTCACCGGCTAGGTGAACTCTTGCAATCACATGACTGTGGTCGTGAGGCATTACTTGTTCAACCACATTTCCAGTGAATATTTCTTCACCATTGATAATGCATGGTATCTCTATAATTTCCTTTTCTTGAATTGCTATTTGCGCTTTCAATTCATCGCGTTCTTTGCTACCTGGGAGGTAACCTAGAATCGGTTCATTGACGGGGGTCGGTGGCGTGACGACATTGTTCACCATATCCACCCCGAAGGGGTGTGGCTCAAAATAATGCCCATCAGTAAAGATGTGCCATCTTCTGTCTAACTTTAGACAATTTTGGGGCTACAACCATTTGGCAGTACCCATTTCCTGGGTTCAATTGGAAGTAATTATGATGGTATTTTTCGGCTTCATGATAGTTGTTTAGTTCACTTATCTCGGTAACGATTTCATCATCGAAATATTGCTTGAAATCTTCTAATACATTTTCAGCAATTATTTTTTGACTTTCATCGACATAGAATATCGAAGAACGATATTGAGTTCCGATGTCGTTACCTTGTCTATTCAGTTGTGTAGGATCATGAACCGTGAAGAATACTTCTAGAATCGTTTCATATGATATTATAGTTGAATCGAAAATTATCTCCACAACTTCTGCATGGCCTGTTATCCCTGCACAAACAGAATTGTATGTTGGATTAGGGTCATGCCCGCCGGCGTATCCTGGTAGGGCAGACTCTACTCCCCGCATATCCTTGTATGCTCCTTCGACGCACCAAAAGCAGCCTCCTCCAATAATAGCTCTCTCCATAAAGTCGCTACCAGCTTATCGTATATTGAGTTCGTTGAAATTTGTATTATCGATTCCGATGGATGGTGCTATTTACTGTGAGTGCAAACGATTCATCATGCGGGTTATTCTTCTTGTGATGATTCTGCTAATGTCTACTATTCCAATACAGGTGGAAGCAACCTCTGGAAGGGCAATCACTACAGAGATAGTAATGTCAGAAAATGTATGGGTCTCTTCAGAGACAGTTTTGGCAGATATCTATGTGTCAGGAGCTCCATTCAATCGAAATATTACTCTTAATTGGGAACTTAGTGATGAGAATGGATTAATCATCAATGGCTCACAAGTCTTCCAGATGGGAGGTTCTACTCACATTATTCAACTTGCATTAAGTCAGTTTTTTTCCGGTGGAACTTTCCATGATCTTGCAGTAGAAGTGATTCTAGACTCATCATCTGCATCAGATAACATGCCATTCACAGTTCTAAGAAATTCCTTATTAGAAACCGCATCAAATCTCGTTGTATTTGGCGATTCACTATCCGATATGGGAAATGGAAATGCAGATTTGATTGTTTCAGCAGTATTTTCATCACCTCCATATTGGAATGGAAGGTTTTCCAATGGTCCAGTTTGGATTGAGCATATCTCTGATGAATATGGATTGAATACAACTTTTGGAAATGGTATCTCACCGGGGGATAATCGAGCATTTGGTGGTTCGCAAACCGGACAAGGATACTCGTATCTGACATTACCTAATACCGGTTCACAAATCAATAGTTATCTCGCAAATGTTCAGTCTAATTTTACAAATTCAGACGTAGTGTTCATTTGGGCTGGGGGGAATGATTTCCTTTACGGAACAGGTAATTCCGATTTAATCAGTCAGAATATGGCCTCACATGTTCAAGCATTGGCATTAGCGGGGGCTAGTCGTTTTGTAATTGCTAATTTACCACCTCTTGAATTAACTCCAGAAGGGGCCTCAAGAACTGCTCAGCAACAAGCTACAATGGCTAGCGAGATAGTTAGTTACAATAGCAAATTGTCAGTCGAAATTAACAACTTATCGAGTTCCATGAATCTAGATATAACTCTAATCGATGCATGGACAATATTCAATCAAATCGTTAGCAATTCCGACCATGTTGGAATCACTAATACTCAAGACCAGGCATGTACTGGTGGTGCTACAGTACCACTTGTTCCACTTCCCATTTGTGGCTCTGGTGCCAATGTTGTGGCAAATGTTGACCAGTATCTATTCTTCGATAAAGCACATCCAACTGCGACCATGCACCGTATTATCGGCGATTTTGCAATAATGAATATCGGCGATGCAGATACAGATGGCGACGGAATAATCGATTCATTAGATCAATGTGAGTGGACGAATGATTCCAGTAGCGTAGATTCTACTGGATGTGATTGGAATCAGCAAGATGAAGACAATGATGGAGTAGCTAATGGTCAAGATGATTGCTTAGAGACTTTGGAGAACTATGATGTCGATATCAATGGCTGTGCAGATTACCAAAAAGATACTGATGAGGACGGACTTTCTGATGATATAGACCCGTGCCCTGAGGATGTGCCTGGCAATGATCATGATTCTGATGGCTGTATTGATTTGGTTGACCAAGATGATGATGATGATGGGGTAATGGACATTGATGATTCCTGTGTTCACGGGATGATCGGTGTTCATGATTTTGACTTCGACCAAGACGGTTGTCACGATGATGAAGATTTAGATGATGACAACGATGGTTTGTCAGATATTGATGAATCAGCGGCTGGTAGTGACCCGTTTAATGTTGACAGTGATGGTGACAATGTTTGGGATGGCCAAGATGCATTCCCAATGGATTCGAGTGAATGGAAAGACAGTGATGGTGATGGATATGGCGACAATATTGATGCCTTCCCAAACGATTCTAGTGAATGGGTAGATTCGGATTACGATGATGTTGGCGACAATTCTGATTTATTCCCGAATGACCCTTCAGAATGGGATGATAGCGATTCTGATGGGTTTGGAGACAACTCTGACATATGCCCCTCAATTGCTGGGACCTCAATTTATCCGAAAGGTTGCCCAGACAGGGATTCAGACGGTTTTTCAGATGATGTAGACGAATTCCCAGATGATGCTGGAGATTGGTATGATTCAGATTCTGATGGATTCGGTGACAATAACGATGCATTCCCTGATGATCCAGAAGAGTGGCTTGATACTGACATGGATGGTTTCGGAGATAATGGAGATGCTTTCCCATTAGATGATTCAGAGTGGTTGGATTCGGATTTAGATAGCTGTGGGGACAACATGGATGCATTCCCTGATGATAGCACTGAGTGTGTTGATTCTGATTTAGACGGAGTTGGAGATAATTCTGATCCGTGGCCAAATGACCCACTGGAGTGGGCAGACAGTGATTTCGATGGTGTTGGAGATAATTCTGATTTCGATCCTTATGATTCTTCAGAGACTATCGATAGCGATGGCGACGGAGTTGGAGATAATTCTGATCTTTGGCCACTCGACCCAAGCAGAAAGAGGGACAGTGATGGCGACGGTGTTGCGGATTCAGTAGATGCTTTCCCAACGAACCCTAGTATGGACTCTTGGACTGGAGTATTGATTAGTCTGTTAGTAATTTCACTGATTGTTGTTGGTGGAATATTCTTATTCAAACGCTCTAGAAACCCAGAATTATTGGATAAAGAAGAATGGGCCTCCGAAAAACCTCTAGAGGCCCCCAGTTCGCTAGATTGGGACTGATTTAACTGACCATGCTAAATAGGGTTGGCAGACGGCCACGGTTTGGAGGAAATGGCTGTGAAGGTAAGATTCGCTGATTTAGGCATAAGTGCCCAAATGTGCCACGAACTCAAAAGAGCAGGTTTCGATGAACCATTTGAGGTTCAGCGAGAGACAATTCCAGATATGCTTCTAGGAAGGGATGTATGCTGTCGAGCACCTACTGGGAGCGGAAAGACCCTGGCATTCGGTATACCTATGCTAGAAAGGGTTGGAAGAGGAGAGCCAAGCCTACCTAAAGCCCTCATTCTAACTCCTACAAGGGAGTTAGCAGAACAAATTCACGGAGTTCTCGACCCAATCGCTTGGGGATTGAATCTCAAAGTAATGTCAATTTACGGTGGTGTATCTTACACCAAGCAGATACGCAGGCTTGACAAAGGAGTCGATGTTGTAGTTGCATGTCCAGGTCGCTTGTTGGATTTAATTGATAGAGAAAATGTTTTCCTCGACGAAGTTGAAATTGTTATCTTGGATGAAGCAGACAGAATGGCCGACATGGGATTCACTGACGATGTTTGTCAAATCCTCGAGGAATGTTCTCTTGAAAGACAAACCGTCATGTTCAGTGCTACATTAGATGATGAAGTTGCAGAAATCCGAGATAAATACCAGACCGATCCTCAGATTATCGAGATTGGCCCTGAAGAAATTTCAGTCACAGAAATGAATCATCATTTCTGGCTCATGCCGAATTCTATGAAGAGTAGAATTACAGCAGAAGTAATTCGCAAGTCAGGGCGAGGATTCGTCTTCTGTCGTACAAGAGCAGGTGTTGACAGAGTCGCAGACGAATTAGAAGGCGAAGGCCTCAGAGTAACAAGCATTCACGGCGGTATGCCTCAAAGAAAGCGTTCACAAGCGGTTGAAGAGTTTGGTGAAGGTAAAACTCATGCAATCGTAGCTACTGATGTAGCGGCACGTGGTCTCGACATCAAAGGAGTGCATTGTGTAGTTCATTTCGACCCTCCTGAAAACGGTAAGGCGTTCAAGCATCGTTCTGGAAGAACTGCTCGTGCAGGTGGCTCTGGTAACGTTATCAGCCTAGTTCAGAACCCGCAAAAAGGAAAATGGTCTCGAATTCAAAAAGAAGTCGGATTGAAAGTTAAGTTCGAAACTCCAGAATTCAAAGATGTAATTCAGCACGAGGATATCTC
>JBJLAY010000008.1:0-32432 GCA_045568475.1 Candidatus Poseidoniaceae archaeon
AAAGTACATTCACTTACCCAGCTAGCGATTCTGAATGGGATAAAGTGTACTCAACAGGAGCGAACGGCATGCTGGAGAAGGTTGACCCAAGTCCGGCTGCAACCCAAGGAACATGCACTCCTGGAGAAGACCAAAACCAAGGTGGCGGCGATGGCAACAACGGCGGCGGTAGTTCTTCCCAAGGAGTTGGCCAATGGACTGTTAACGAAGACAATTACCTCGGTGTAAAAATCTCAGAGATTCTTGCTTCATCATCTGGAGAAGATTTTGGCGGTGTTGATTTAGACGGAGATGGAGAAGTATTCTCTAACAGCGAGCAATATATCCAACTGACAAATGATGGAACTACTGATGTTGACATTTCAGATTGGATATTAGATGACAATTTAGCAGGTGGAAGTGCGCCATGCTCAATAGGTTGGAACACAACGTTATCTGCTGGCGAATCGATTACATTTTACCGATCCAAAACACAAATTGTATTCGACTATTTTGAAGATGATTTCGCTGTCTTGAAGGATAGCAGTGGTGCAATCCAGAGTATGATTTCATATCCGGCAGAGGATTCCTTCTACGACGTTGCCTACACCCTCAATGAGGATGGGACACTAGGAAAGAATGATGCTAACCCTGCGGACCGACAAGGAACTTGTTACAGGGTGGCGGATTCTTCTGAATCAACTTACATTCTACAAGGCAGGGTCGTTCCAATGACTGGTCAGAACGATGTTATCGAAAATGGAAACATCATGATTGATGATGGGATGATTGTTGCTGTTTGGGCAGACGGACAAATCCCTCCAATGAATACAGATGGCATAACAATTCACGACACTGAGGCTACAATTTACCCTGGTCTAATCGATTTGCACAATCATATGCATTACAATCACATCCCATTATGGGATATTCCTTGTTTAGATGGATGCGATGATGGAAATGCAGGAACTAGTAAAAGATCAGACGAGGGAGGATATACCAATAGATACCAATGGGGTGACAATTGGGATTACGGACCTAGCATCACATGGATGAAGACTAATGTTCAATCTTACAATAGATGGGATATGGCTTCCGAGCAAATGAAGTACGCAGAAGTTCAAGCAGTAGCAGGAGGAGTTACTGCAGTCCAAGGGTCTCCGAGTAGCGGAACCGATTCATGGGACAGTATGTTATCACGAAATGTCGAGTTGTATAATTTCGGACAAGATGGAATGAGCACCTGTGCTGTTTGTGGAGCCAATGAAGACGACTATACTGGAAGTCACTTAATCTCCCAAAACCAGTCGGGAAGCCTAAACGCTTGGTTTGTTCACCTCGCTGAAGGGGTTGACCCTAGTAGCAAAGCAGAATTCGATGCCCTTTACAATAAGGGATTAATCATGGATGAAACTGTAGTAATTCATGGCACTGCACTCGACCAAAGCCAATTTGAAAAGATGAGCCAGAAAGGTGCCGGACTTGTTTGGTCTCCAATTTCCAACCTCTTACTTTACGGAGACACTACCGATGTAGTAACTGCTGATAATGCAGGAGTAACAATCTCTCTTGCCCCTGATTGGGGGCCAAGTGGTTCGAAGAATAACCTACATGAATTGAAAGTTGCAGACATGTGGAACAGAGAATCATTAGATGGACATTTCAGTGACTATGAATTAGTAGAAATGGTAACCTGTAATGCTGCAGAGATTGCAAACTGGCAACCATTTGTTGGTCAAATTGGTGCAGGAATGTACGCAGATCTTGTGGTTGTTGATACATTCCATGAGAACCCATATCGAAACTTGATTGAAGCGATAGACCCTGACATTAGGCTCACGGTTGTGAATGGTAAGGCTGTTTTCGGAGACGTAGACTTGATGACTGCGATGAATGGTGATGACTGGGAATACATCAATGGTAGTGGATTCTCTAAGGCAGTGGATGTAACCTCTACATCAGAAGTAGAAGGAATGCAAACTTGGGAGAATATTGAATCAGGGCTATCAATGGCTATGAGAAATGAATTTGATGATATCAAAGAGCATTGGAATGAAGTAGCAGATATGAGTGATTCGGAATTAGAAGATTGGTTAGGGTCTTCATTCGATGGAGATTACAGAGACAATGTAAATCGCCTAAAAAACATGACACTAGATCCAATTTACACTGTAGATGATGAAAGATACTTCGATGTCATCAATCGCTCAGCACACGCTAACTATCACATCGACATGTCAAAACTATACGACTATTATGACATAACTTACGATGCTGATGGTGAGCGACCATACATCACAGACTCGGATTACACAAACAACTCAAACACCGAGCCAGACCCGGTACTGGGATGCAAAGATTCTGATGCACTGAATTACAATTCACAAGCAGATATTGATGACGGTAGTTGTACTTACGAAGACAATAGCGGTACAGACAATAACGGTGAAACCGATAATAACGGTGAAACTAACAACAACGGTGACACATGCACTGGAATTTGTGATGAAGATGTAACGGACTCTGCAGAATCAGAAAAGGGCGATCCTATTGTCATGCTATCTGTGGTGATGATTGTGATTCTAGTTGCAGCGATTGCTGTAATCCTCATGTCAAAAGAGAAGGATTCATTAGCTGAGGCTGTTGAAAAGGAGGCAGAATTCGTACCAGAATTACCGCCAATGGAACCGCCTAAAGATTAGACTAAATCCCAGATTGGTCCTTCCGCTGTATCGGTAACAATAACTCCCAGTGCAGTTAGTTCATCACGAATTGCATCTGCTGCTGGCCAGTCTTTTTCTGCCCTTGCTGTACTTCTTTTGATGATTAAAGCTTCAACTTGGTCAGCGATTTCAGCACGCCTTGGGTCATCTTCCGGCTCTGCTAGAGTCTGTTCGCGTGACGGTAAGACTCCAAGAACAGCACCCGCAGTATCTTCTAACCACTCAACTGAGTGCTGAGCATATGCCCCTAAGTCATCTCCTTCTAGAGTTCCAAGCATCTTGCTCATCTCTCTTAGAGCGCCCAATACTTTCGCACAGGCTTCTCTAGAGTTGAAATCATCATCCATTGCAATAGCAAATCCTTGAGCCATTTTTTCAAGAAGCCCTAAGCTTTTGACCAATGGTACCTGTGAAGTAATATCTCCATCAGGAAGAGGAGGGCAATTGGTTCCCATCAATTCCAATGCAGCCTTGTAAACTCCCATCAAGCGAACATGGTTCTTTTCAGCATCCTTTAGCAATTGTTCATTCATGTCAATTGGTGAGCGGTAGTGTGCATTTATCAAAGAGAAACGCAGAACATGTGGGTCTACTTTCTCAAGTATATCGGAAATAGTCCAGAAGTTGCCTAGAGACTTACTCATTTTTTCTCCATCTATGTTAACGAAACCATTGTGCAACCAATGATGGACTACAGGTGAACACCCAGTGTGGCATTCTCCTTGGAAGATTTCAGCTTCATGGTGTGGGAATAACAAGTCATGTCCCCCGCCATGGATATCGAATTGCTCTCCAAATGAATCCATAGACATGGCAGTACATTCGATGTGCCAACCTGGGCGCCCAGGCCCCCATGGTGAATCCCAAGTAGGCTCGCCGGGCTTGGCTGCTTTCCAGAGAGCGAAATCTTTGTGATCACGCTTACCTGAACCGGTTTTGCCAACTCTTCCTCCGGCGCCACTTCGAACTGCATCGATGTTTTGACCAGTTAATTCGCCATACTTTTCAGGAGCACTTTCGACGCTGAAATAAACACCATCGTCGGCAGCATAGGCATTTCCTTTCTCGATTAAATCCAAAGTAATTGCAATCATTTCATCGACATATTCTGTGCATCTAGGATACTTATCTGCTCTAAGAATGTTTAGCGCATCCATATCTCTGTAGTATGTAGCGATGTTATTCTCAACGATTTCACGCCAATCTTCGCCAGTCTCATTTGCACGCTTGATGATCTTGTCATCAATGTCAGTGAAATTCTGAACATAATTGACATCATAACCCGACTTTTCTAACCAACGATGAATCAAATCGAATGCCAGATAACATCGAGCGTGTCCCAAATGACACAAGTCATACACTGTAACTCCACACACATACATGTTCACAACACCCGGATTCATAGTGGTAAATTCCACTTTTTCCCGGCGGCGGGTGTCATGCACACGTAGAGGCATTACCCTGCGCGTAGATTAACTGTTATTCAAACAATGCCATGATTCAAAGCGGTGAGGCCAATGCCCTGCCATGGATGGGGTCGTTGTCGTTACTGGTGCTAACGGCCATATTGGCAACAACTTATGCCGTCAATTGCTTGAGCAGGGCTACAATGTTCGCGGTACTGTTCGCTCTTTGGATAAGGCCCCTAATTTAGACATGGAATTTGTTGAAGCTGATGTATTGAAATCTGAAGACTGGCCTGGAGTTCTCAAAGGCGCTAAAGGTCTATTCCATCTTGCTACAATTTACTCTACCAGTGGTGATGGTCAACTTATTCTAGACACTGCCAATATAGGAACTGAAAATGTATTCAGAGCCGCTGCTGAATCTGGAATCAAAAGAATCGTTTACACATCCTCAGTTGCTGCAATCGGCTCTACTCCAAGGAAAATAGTAAAGGATGAATCAAATTGGAACAGCAACTTCTCCCTACCTTACTCTAGGGCCAAAACGGAATCTGAAGAACGGGCATGGAAATTAGCAGAAGAGTTAGGTCTTGATTTGAGAGTAATAAACCCAAGTGGAGTTCTCGGAGGCTCGTTTACTAGACCGACTCCTTCGACAGATATTATTGGAGACGCAATGAAAGGCAAATATCCAGTTGTTCCAAAGATTCCTCTTGCTTTCGTACATGTCGACGATGTTGCTACTGCACATCGTTTAGCGTATGAAAATGATGATGCTAATGGAAGATATCTTTTGGCCCCACACCAAGGTGGAACCATTCACGACCTACTGAAAAGGGCAAGGAAATTGTATCCAAAAATGAAATTCCCTCGACTTGGAATTCCATTATGGATGTTACCAATTGTCGTATTTCAAGATTGGATTATGGGAATGTTCACTGGCAAGAGGTTGATGACTCGCTCTGCTGCAAAATCGTTCTCTAATGGAGATTCAAAATATTCGAACAAAAAAGTCGAAGATGAATTAGGAATGAAATGGAAACCATTTGACGATATGATTCACGATACTGTGGAGGCTTACAATGATCGAAGATAGATTGGTTGCCAGATTGGGTTGGGCGCTCCCTGCGTTGACAATCTTTTTATCGACAGTAGCGCACATATTATCGGGAGATTACAGAGCATTTCCGTTTTTCATTTCTGAAGCAGATTATCCCGGCGTGCAACGAATTATTTTCACCGCCGGCTTTGTTATTACCGGCATAGTTCTAATGTATTTATCATGGAGATTATTCCAAGTCAACAAAAAACATACTAGATGGTATTGGATTTACTTCTCGTTACTAAGTGGTATATTCGTAGGTGCTAATTTAGTTATGATGGCATTCATGGACATGTATGACCATATCGAAATTCACATTGCTACTGCAGCGAATGTATTCCAGTTTGGATTGGCATGGGGGATATTCACGCATTTAGCTTTCAAAGATGGAAATCAAAGAAGCAAAAATTTGCGTTATTTTTCAATGAGTCTTGGTTTCATTGGATTTTTCGGAATGTCATATGCAATCAGTTTAGGGCTGAAAGAACATCCTGAATTTTTGGATGGAGATTGGGATATGGCTGCTATGCAACCATGGATAAATTGGGCTGCCCCATTAGAATATTTGCTAGCAGTTTCTTTCTTTTTGACACTATATTCTTTCGAGTCAGAAGTGCTACCCAAATCGGAAGAAGAGTGATTCTATGAAGAAATTACTCGTTGTAGATCTCTTAGCAGAAAGAGAAGCATTTGGAAAGAAAGGTGTTGAAGAAATTGTTAGTCATTTCCCTGAACATGAAGTTCTTCTTTGGGCTCCGCACACAGATGATTGCGTAGATTACCAATTTGGAAAAAGAATTGATTCACCTGAAGATTCTGATGTGATTGTGATTACAGGAAGTCGTAGAAATGTATCGCAGTGGGAACCATGGATGGATGATGTTGCTGATTTAATCCGCACATGTACTGTCCCTCTATACGGAATATGCTTCGGCCACCAGATAATTTGCAAGGCTCTAGGCGGAGAGGTTATCCGAGCGGATTCAAGTTCAAAATTCATTTCTGAAGTTAGTTACAAAGATGGAACTACAGGCCGTCAATTATTCACTCATCAAGACCACGTTGTTAACTCTGGAGAAATGGAAGTTATCGGTTCTTCAGAACACTGTGGAATTGCTGTATGTGAACACCCGACTAGACCAATTAAGTCTGTTCAATACCATCCCGAAGCAGTAAAATCTGTTCTCGATTATTCGTTAGAATGTGGAGATATGACACAAGATGAAAGAGAAATTTATGGCGATGGTATCCAAGAATTAGATGTGACTAAATCACTGTTGCAGTGAAGAAATATTGAATCGAAATCGATTTGAATACCTACCCAAAGGCTAAGTCAGATTGATGAATACGGGAAACTATGGACCCAAATCAATACTACGCAGATTTGATGCAACAAGGTTACAGTGCCGCAGATGCAACACACTTTACTCAACAATACTATCCTAATTTCGATGGCTCTGCCCAAGGAATGGCTATGATGACACCTCCACCTCCGGGAAGCATGGAGATGGGAGGAATGGTTGCAGGCGGATTTGGAGCTCCTGCTGGCGGAATGGCCGCTGGCGGTATGGCGGCTGGCGGTATGGCTGCTGGAGGAGCCGCTGCTGCTGGCGGAGGAATGTCTGTTGCAACTATTGCTGTTGTTTCTGTTTTAGTTCTTGGAGGAGTTGGAACCGGAGGATATTTCCTTTACGATTATCTTACAGAACCTGACTTCTATGGCGAAGTTTACTGGACAGATATGGGCATGGCATATATTTTCGAAGAAGATGGATTAACAATTGGATACCCATTAATCGATGGCAGTTGTGATGCGTACGAAGATGAAGAGATGGGCATGGATGGCATGGACATCAAAAAATCAGATGGAATCTGTAAATGGGATGTAGATTATGATTCATATTCTTCAGAAGATAAGGGAGATTATTACAAAATTTGTATTGAATTCGATAATGAAGGTGAGGATTGCATCAAAGTTTACCCCTTTGAAAGAGGAATGATCCTGAAAGTAGATGGGCAATGTGAGGCATTTGTTAGTGACATTAATGATCCACCAACATATGATGATAGTTCAGAAGATGCATATGATGAATATGTAGAACAGATGGATAATTGGATGGATAAATGGACTGACATCGGTGAAGAAATTTTGGATGACGATGATGCTCCCTCTTGCTATGACATTAATTCAGCCTTATCAGAAGCTGAAACTAGTGGTGGCCTAGATACCTTCGCATTCAGTAATAGAGATGCTGCAGGAGACATGTCTGATTCTGGTGGAGATGCATTAATACACATCCAGATGACACAAGGAACCGACCTGAGTTGGGCTGTACTAAAGGTGTCGATTGTAGTTGATGATGGTCGGTCTTACCACTGTGTGGAGTATGATTATGCTGATGATTCTACTGACTGTACGTATACAATGGATGAGGACCAATACTGGAGTGTTGGAGAAGAAATTACTATTTCAGAAGGAGCTTCTGTTGACCTCTGTGATGGAAGTAATGGGGGATGCACAGTGGACGTCACAATAACCAAGGTTGGTGTAGGCAATGAAGATGACAAGGTAATTGCAGATATGAACGCCTATGCTGATGTAAATTAGAATTAACCAGTTCACTCTTATTCTGCTTTAGCAGATTGAATCTTGGCATCATTTGCCTTGATTTGCTCCCAAACTATCTCAGCGATATCTTTGACTTCCATCTTTGAATCAATACTTGATAGGCCATCTGTAACCATAGTAGAACAGAAAGGACACCCTACTGCAACAGTGTCTGCACCAGTCTCTGCAAGTTCCTTAGCACGGATGATATTGACACGGTCATGATCGTCATCCACGTGCTCTTCCATCCACATTTGAGCACCACCTGCACCACAGCAGAATGAACCTCTACCATGGTTTTCGGTCTCTATATCCACTCCACCAATAGCGGCTCTAGGGGCTTCCAATTCTCCACCTATGCGCCCTAGGTAACACGGATCGTGATAAGTCACATTTCCATCATGAGCAGGTGCAGGTAATTTTCCTTCACCTTGTAAGTGGTTGATTAGTTGCGAATGATGCATAACTTCGATGTCTTGTCCTCCGAAGTCCTTGTACTCTGTTCCAAGGGTATGGAAACAGTGTGGGCATGATGCTACAATCTTCTTTACGCCAATTTCCTCGAAGGTTGCAAGGTTAGTTTCTGCAAGCATCTGGAACAAGTATTCGTTACCTGCACGACGGGCAGCATCTCCTGTACATCCTTCTTGCATTCCAAGAATACCGACATCTAACCCTGCTTCTTTCATTATCGAAATTGTATCACGAGCAACCTTCTTGTTGCGTTCATCGAATGAAGCAGCGCATCCAGCGAAGTAGATGTATTCCGCAGGTTCTGCAACCTTGACATCAAGGTCAGCAGCCCAGTCGCCACGCTCGTGCATTGGTATTCCATAAGGGTTAGAATCACTCTCTAGATTTTCGATTGTGGCCATCAAAGGCATTACTGTGTCTTCTACAGCTTCATCAAATTCCATTCTTTCCATCATCAAGTGACGGCGTGCGTCTGTCAACTTTGGTACGTGTTCGATGTTAACTGGACAGACATCGACACAAGCATTGCAAGTTGTGCAAGCCCAGATTGCTGATTCTCCAAACCTTGAGATAATGTCCTCTTCTGGCACCTCGCCTTTCAGAAGAAGTTCAGAGTGTTCGTTTGCATAACCGCGAACATCATGGATGATTTGCATTGGATTCAGATCTTTTCCAGATGCATATGCCGGACAGACATCCTGACACCTAGCACAAGAAGTACAGGCCCAGCCATCGATCAAACTCCTCCAAGACAGTTGAGTATACTGTGATGCACCAAATGTTTCCAAGTCTAATTCATCCAATGAAACCGCAGTTCCGTTTTCGTCAACTTGTAGTGGGCGCATTTTACCTGTTGCCTGTGTGTCGAAGAAGAATACGTTTGGTAATGCCATTACTAAGTGCATGTGCTTAGAAACTGGAATTAAGAATAAGAATGTGCAGATAGCAACCATGTGTAACCAATATGCCCAGTTGACAATTGTTTGAGTAATATCGAATGTATTTGCCACCCATGCTCCAATCATCTCGTAAGTCTCATCTGGACCTTCACCTGCTTCGACTACGAATGCAGTGGTGCAGATTGTCATGATGAGTAGAAGAATTACATTCCCTTCGAGTTGACTCTTACCTTTCAACTTCTCAGGAGTAAACAGTACTCTACGGTTCAATGCTAGAAAACATCCGATTAGAGCACTTGTATACCCGAGTTCAACCATTCCGTTCCAAATAGGGTTGAGGAAATCTGGAAGAAGATGTTCGCTGAATCTGTTTCCACTAGCAAGGTCAAACATATCGGTTGACAGCATGAGGAACCCCCAAAACATCAGAACGTGCATACCACCTGCTACTGGGTCTTCAAGCACCTTACGTTGCCCTAACCAAACGCTAGCTGTTTCCTTGAGGCGAGCACCCCACGAATCGAAGCGATTATCCTTGGACCCCAATAGTACCAACCTTGTCGCTTTTTGCACCTGAAATATGAAAAATCCCACAGACACAACACCCAGTACTAGAAGTATATACCATCCCGAAATACCGGCATAGTTGACATCAAGTGGATGCTGCATCAGGTATTCGAAGAGGACTCACTCCTTCAACCCAACGGCCAAGTACCACCGTCACAACCGCTCAACATGGTGCAGGCCAGTGCTCCGGGAAAGTGTATTCTCTTTGGAGAACACGCTGTGGTTTATGGCCAGCCTGCTGTTGCTGTTGCAATAGACCAACGAATGTCTGTAAGTCTCGAGATTAGCGATGTCTGGAGAATAGATGGAATGCGATTTAGTCCAGAACGTCACCCTCACGTTGAATCATTAAAACAACGATTATGGGCAAACGGCCCACCACTGTCAATCAAGGTAAATGGAAACATTCCGCCGGCTAGTGGCTTGGGTTCTTCTGCTGCTCTATCGGTAGCTGCGAGTGCAGCACTCAGATGTGCTAGAGGGCGCCAAATAAAGGATGATGATTGGGCAGAAGGCTGGACTGCAGCCAGACCTAATGCAGTATACACAGGCCCTTGGGATGTTGAGCAAGGAGATTCTGTACTGATCGGTAAAGATTCTGTTGATGTTGATGAATGTGCAATCTTGAGTCACGCTGTGGAAGCATCCGCTCAAGGCGGGCGTGCCTCTCCTCTAGACTCTAGCACCTGCTCTCATGGAGGCTGTATTGTTCTATCAGACAAAGTAGAATCTGACCTTAATTGGATTTATTCAAGAACATTGAATGATGTTTCTTGGGAAGTACACACTGTGCAACTTCCAGAAGTAATCGAAGATGTTTGGCTCGTAATCGGCAATACTGGGATACATGCACCAACTTCTGAACAGGTTGCTAAGGTTGCAAAGTTGTTAGAAAAAGACCCAGGCAGGATGCGTGAGATTGAGACGATAGGAATAATTTCACGTAGGGGCATTGCTGCTCTAAAAGAAGGCAACATGGAAGGAGTTGGCCGAGCGATGAGTGAAAATCACCTTCTTCTGAGAAGTATAGGAGTATCCTGCCCAGAACTTGAATCTCTAATCTCTGCAGCAGCACCTTCGTCATTAGGAGTCAAACTGACTGGCGCCGGCGGTGGCGGTTGCATGATTGCACTAACTCGCAACCCCAGGCAAACCAGTGAGGCTATCGAGTTAGCAGGTGGAAGAACGCTGATTAGCAAGATTGCAGCACACGGATTAATTGTCGATTCTGATGATAATTCTCCCCTTTGGAATCCATTTGAATAAGTACCTCTCTTTAAATAGGGGTTTATAATCGGCCCAATCATGAACGATGAGGACCGTTTGACTGTAGTTAATGTCGTTGCCAGCACTCGAGTAGCGGAAGAACTTGATCTTCCAGATATCGCAATTCAATTGAATTGTGAATATGAACCAGAACAATTTCCTGGTGTCGTATACCGTGTAGCAGACCCTAAACTTGCTATCCTTATGTTCCGTTCAGGACGTGCAGTATGTACTGGTGGAAAGGACGAAGATAACATCCACACTGGTATCGAGCGCATGATCAACGATCTACGCTCTGCAGGAATCACAACTTGGGACCTAAAGGACGTTGAAATTGAAGTACAAAACATGGTTGCAACCTACGCTCTACACTACCCTGAAGATTACGACGGAGTAGCAGAAAGAGAATTCTCGGACTTATTCGTATACGAGAACAAAGATGGTTCAATTCGCCTTGCTGAAGAAGATGAAACAAAGGATGCAAAGAAACTGTATGAAAAGAAGCTACCTCTTGTAATTCCTGGTGCTAGAAAGTTGAACACTGGAGACCCTCTTGCTGCTCTACCACGTAAGTTGAACCTGAACAATCTAACTTTCCACTTGCCTTTCGATAAGGTCGAGTACGAACCAGAGCAGTTCCCTGGACTAATCTATCGACTAGACTATCCTAAGGTAGTCTGCCTGATTTTCGGATCGGGTAAGATGGTAATCACTGGTGCTCGCCACAAGGATGAGATTCTTGAGGCAGTACAGATTATCCAAGATGAGCTAGCAGACCTGCTGTGATTACGATGCAGCCTTTAGGCCCTAGCGATGTCGATGCAGATAGCATCGATGTCTGGGTGGTTTCTCACGGTGGCGTAGCATCTAATGCTCTATGCGACCATATGCAGGGCCAAGGTTTGCGAACAAGACCTGAAAATTACGGTTTAATTTGTCACAAGCAGCACCCAGGAACTAGTATTGGCAAACCCATATTGGTAATTCACGGGGACTACTTAGATGCAATTCGTTCTATGGATAGAAGGAAATTCCTTACTGCAAATGCTGCAAAGATGTGCATGGGAATAAATGCACCAGAGATTCCTCTTTCGAGATTCTTACAATCTTTCCCAAATGACCCTGTAGGATTCTCAATGTTTCTAGAGAGCTTCCGTAATGCCAAAGAAAACAATCTTGACAAAGTTGCATTCTTACGCTACCCTTACACTAACGAAGAAGCGATTATGGCATTCGAATCGATAGGTGTAGAAGTAGATATGAGCGGTTTTTCACTTCGAGAAAGGAAGAAGAAATATTCTCCTCGTTCAAAGGATGTCAAAACGATATTAGAGACATACGCTGATTTTGATTTCAAGGAGTGAGTATTATGTTAGGTTGGATTAGCACCTGGGGAATCAGGTGTGGCATAGCAACTTATTCTCGCTTCTTGGTCGAACAAATGGATGACGTAGTAGTAATGTGCCAGAGTGGTGAAGGCGAAGTTGAGGGCGCTATTCCTTGTTGGAAAAGGGATTCAAACTTCTTTGGAGGCATTATCGCTCAGATTGCAGGAAGAGGGATTGATACTGTAGTCATTCAGCACCAACCAGGTTTACTCAGGTTCTCTTATCTGAATGAATTGTTATTGAAATTATCAGAAATGGATGTCAAGGTTTTCCTCACAATGCACAACACAAGAGACCGGTCATTGATTTTCCCGAGTAAAAGAATTGAGAAAGTTGTTGAAGGTTTGAAGACTTGCTCGACAGTAATGGTCCACTCTAAATCGGATGTCGAAAATCTGAAGAAATTAGGAATTGAAGATAATGTTGTTATGATTCCACATGGAATCTATCCACCTCCATCTAATTCTGCTGAGGCTTTGCCTGTCGAAGGAAGAGTCATGGGATCATTCGGATTCCTGCTACCGCATAAAGGACAACTCGAATTGGTTGAAGCATTCGAAAGACTACCTGGATGGGATGAATTGTTACTTTTGTGTGCTACTAGAGAAGGTAGCGGCAAAATGGAAGCCAAAATGAATTCGCTAATTGAGAAAAAGGGGCTTACGGAAAGAGTAAGACTGGTCACTGATTTCTTAGATGACGATGTTGCAATTGCTACTCTTGCTAAGTGCGAACTTCTAGTATTCCCATATCAGAATACCAAAGAATCAGCATCAGGCGCTGTTAGAATGGGAGTTGCTGCAGGAGTACCTCTTGCTGTGACGCCAATACCGATCTTTGATGATGTAACAGGATCTATCAAAACACGTGGTAGAACTGTAGATGATATTGTGGCTAGCATTTCTAAAATCAGTCAAGATGACTTGGATTCTTCACGTAAATCAATAATTGAACTTCGTGATTCTCTTCAGTGGGATGAAGTTGCAAAGCGCATTCAGGCCTTACTCAAGTAATCGATAATTTGGTCTGCCGCTTCTTCAGCACTAACTTGAGTTGTATCGATTCTTATCTCTGGATTAACTGGTCCTTCATACGGACTAGAGATTCCAGTGAAATTTGGCAATTCTCCAGCTCTTGCTTTTGCATAAAGTCCCTTGACATCTCTTTGTTCACATACTTCTAGTGGCGTGTCTACAAAGACTTCTACGAATTCTTCTTCTTCCATCAGATTGCGAACCATTAATCTCTCAGATTCAAATGGTGAAATGAATGATGTAATACAAATTAAACCTGCATCTACCATTAATTTGGAAGTCTCGCCTACTCTTCTGATATTCTCGACACGGTCTGCTTTTGTGAATCCTAAGTCGCGATTCAGCCCATGCCTAACATTGTCTCCATCTAGAGAAACGGTATGTCTGCCCATTGCTTGCAACTTCTTTTCCAAGATATTTGCAATTGATGATTTACCTGACCCGGACAGTCCAGTGAACCAAATTAAGCGAGGTTTCTGACTTTTCTGTTCAGCACGGCTTTGTTTGGTAACATCCATTGATTGCCAGTGGATATTATCTGCTCGGCGCAGAGCGAAATCGATTAGACCCATTCCAACAGTATTGTTAGTCATTCTATCAACGATGATGAATCCGCCCATAGTGGGGTCGTCATCATACGGATCGAAGGCGATTCTATTGGCCAAAGAAATGTTGCATACACCAATTTCATTCATGTCCAATACCTTTGCTGGTAATTCCTCTAGTGTGTTAACATCGATACGATGCTTCAGTCGACCTAAAGTCATCGAAGTAGTTTGAGTACTGGACTTTAGAAGATATTGACGACCTGGCATCATCGCAGCCTCATCCATCCAAAGTATTCTGGATTGGAATTGATCAGCACTAGTACATGGATTATCAGCTGCAGTGATTATGTCGCCACGGGAAATATCGATTTCATCAGTTAGTGTTAGAGTAATTGAACGACCAGCGCCTGCAACATCAAGGTCTCCTTCCCAAGTAACAATTCGTTCGACAACAGATTCCGTTCCGCTTGGTAAGACTCTAATTTTGTCACCAGGTGAAACGACTCCACTACCTATGAGTCCAGCAAATCCTCTAAATTCTCTATTTGGACGATTCACCCATTGAACTGGCATACGGAACGGTCGGGCCTGTGATAATGAAGAAACTTCTACACTTTCCAAATACTCCATTATCGAATTACCATCATACCAAGGAGTATTCTCACTTGGGCCAACGATATTATCTCCTTTCAATGCAGAAATTGGGATTGCAGTAATCTCATCTAACTCTAAAGCCTCATCTGCAAAGGTATGGTAATCAGAAACTATTGAATTGAATACGTGCTCCGAATAATCTACTAAATCTAATTTATTTACTGCAAGAATTATTCTTTTCACACCTACCATTGATACGATAAATGAGTGCCTGCGGGTCTGAGTTAGAACGCCTTGACTGGCATCCACCAATATGATTGCAACATCTGCTGTTGAAGCACCTGTGGCCATGTTACGAGTATATTCTTCATGACCAGGAGTATCTGCGACGATGTATTTTCTCTTCTCTGTTGAAAAGAATCTGTATGCGACATCTATGGTAATGCCTTGCTCTCTTTCAGCAGCTAATCCGTCTACTAGAAGTGCGAAATCGATTTCTCCGTCTTGAGTTCCTACCTTCTTTGAATCTACTTCAAGTGCAGTCAATTGGTCATCAAATAACATGTGAGATTCGTACAACATTCTTCCTATCAATGTTGATTTTCCGTCATCAACCGAACCACAGGTAATGAAACGCAACAACTCTTTCTGCTCATGAACAGCAAGATAGGATTCAATATCCGTTGCGATGAGATCACTAACGTGCACCATCAGAAATACCCCTCTTGTTTCTTCTTCTCCATCGATGCAGAACTATCGAAATCGATTACTCTGCCTTGGCGTTCAGATGTTGTAGTCAGGAGCATTTCTTGAATGATTTCAGGCAAAGTGTCTGCTTCAGATTCGACAGCACCTGTAAGAGGATAGCACCCCAGTGTCCTAAACCGGACCGTTTTCATCATCGGTTTTTCACCATCTTCTAGAGGAAGTCGGTCATCGTCAACTAAAATCAAAACACCATCTCTTTCAACCACTGGCCTAGGCTTTGCTAAATACAGTGGAACGATTGGAATCTCTTCCAAATGTATGTACTGCCAAATGTCTAATTCGG
Source organism: Candidatus Poseidoniaceae archaeon (assembly GCA_045568475.1). Lineage (GTDB taxonomy): Archaea > Thermoplasmatota > Poseidoniia > Poseidoniales > Poseidoniaceae > MGIIa-K1. The sequence continues at coordinate 15,640 of JBJLAY010000008.1, forward strand.
TCCAGTTTGAAAGCGGGAAAACTCGTATCGATTCTCCGTTGTTCTTTCGAGAATTGTAAAGGTTCCATAGTTCCGGACGTTGGCGCTTTGGATCCCAGTGGTGGCTTTCGTTTCTGAATGAAAATATCCTTTCTTTGGCTCTTGATTTCTCTTCATCTCTTCGTGCTCCACCAAATGCCACATCGAATCCATGGGCATCAAGAGCCTGCTTCAACCCTTGAGTCTTCATCGTATCAGTGTGCACAGATGATCCATGGATGAATGGGTTCATCCCCATCTCTTTACCTTCAGGATTGATGTGAACAATCAAATCTAAGCCTAAATCTTCAGCCATCTTTTCTCTGAAATCAATCATCTCAGAGAATTTCCACATTGTATCAATATGCATTATTGGAAAAGGTGGCTTTGCGGGATAGAATGCTTTCATAGCAATATGTAGCATTACTGATGAATCCTTGCCAATTGAGTATAGCATTACTGGGTTTTCAGCTTCTGCAACAACCTCTCGCATGATATGGATAGCCTCGGCTTCCAATCGTTGGAGATGGGTCATTCGGTCATGCATAATTACACCTCAAGCAGACCTACGGGAGTTGACTTCATTCATCAAGGCTGTTATTTCTTCCTTCGGGAGTGCATCGATGCCACCTGCTGTTGCACGACCTCCACCACCGAACATTGAACATATGTCTCCAATCCCTTCATCTCCACGAAGAGAAACTTGCAATGTCTGGCCTTTATCGATTGCAATGACGTGAGGTCCAGGCCCTGTTGAATTGATTCTGTGAGCCATTACACCAACTACTCGGCGAGCCCATGCTTCATTAGGCAAAAGATAGATACCATCGACTTCGTTTATTGATTCCACATTTTTCATGTCATCCGCGAAACCTTTCTTCAATATCTCAAATGTAGGAGTCTGCAAAAAGTCTTCAGGAGTCTTAGATTCTAAGCAAAGGTGCAGTAACACATCTGGATGGAAGTGTAAATCATCTAAATTAGCGCCGTACCCATTGTAATTCAGAAGTTCTCCCAACTCTTTGAATTCGGGTTTAGAAGAGTGGACTGAAAGTCCATCCCCGTGTAATGCCACTTGAGCCCAGTCAGATTTTACTCCCAAAAAATTCTCAACTATTTTCGCAGTACATACATTTGACGATGTGTCGATATGTGCGTCTAATCCGTCTATTGGCTCACCAGCTAAGTGATGATCAAACCAAGTAATTTTGAAACCCCTTTCACATAATTCTCTCGCTCTGGAATGATTCCTAGCAAGTGAAATATCCATACAAATAATTTCGTCTCCGGATTCAGGGTTTATCTTTCTAAGTAAGTCGATATCTCTCTTGACGCCAGTAATGATTTTTCCTTCAATACCATGCACTAGCCCCCATTGAACCATAGAACAAATTCCATCGGCATCGCCATTGAAGGCAAACCAGCGCATGTTTGGCCGAGTTTGACATTTGTCATGAGTGTATTCCCTATTATGGCATTTCAGGGCTGAATGACCTTTTTATTGTTATTTTACAATCTGTTTTGGAAAACTCGTGTCGCCCTCATCTATATCTATCCGCCATTGACATAATACAATCATGCGCCGAGAAGTGGGGATGGCTCTCATCCTTCTGCTTTCGTCCCTTGTGGTCTTCCCGCAAGTTAGTGCGGGAGGTATTGGTAGCGAAGACCCAGGGGTATCTGACGTAGTCACATGGCGTGTTGGAGACAAGTGGATTTACTCTGGTTATTTCGACCCAACTGTTCTAATTCAGGACGCCGGAGTAGACGCAGTAGTTGGAACAATCAGCGGTGATGCCACCACAACTGTTGATTCAGTTACCGAAGTTGACATAGATGGGATTTCTACATTGGTTTACCTGACCTCTTCAAAAGCAGATTTTGACAAAGGTGGAGTAGCCCTTGAATCCTATACTGGCAACTTGTACATTCAATATCAAGTCGATGAAGTTCGAAGAGTGTCAGACCTAGCAAAATTGTCATCTGATCTATCACTTAATGTAAGATATGTCCCGTATGGAATCTCATCACTAACTCAACAAGTTGCAGATATTACAATCAGCACCACATATGATCCGATGAGTGAAAATTATGATTTCCCACTCAGAATAGGAGAAACATGGAATACGTCCTATGTTTCATCCACTGCGTGGTCTGGTTCTTCGGATTATATCACTCCGTTCCCCCAACCAACAAGTGGAGCAAATCACACAAATTGGGAAATCACTGACACTGGTAAACCGGTTAATGATCTAGGAGAACAAATAGGATATGGTGGATGTAATGCATCCTATGAACTGACCTCCTATGACGATAATGGAACTGAAACGTCCTACGAATGGTTTTGTCCAGAAGTAAGGAATTTGGCTTGGTCTAACACTCAAGAAGACATAGGATTAGTTATCGATTTCAGATTGAAACAATACCTACCTGTTGCCTCATCAGGAGTAATTGCCAATACCAATCCAGGTTATCGGAATATGAATCTAGACGTGGAACTTTCAACTCAAATAACTGCACTTAATACCCCTATTGAGGTGTGGGCTAACATTACTGATTCGGCAGGTAATCCTCAATCTGGACTTGATGTTGAAATCAGACATGAGGCAGAGGGTTTCACCACCAATGCAGTAACCGCATCCAATGGAAGTGCTTGGGCTATTGTCTCAGTAGGCGATGCTACTGACACTTCCGCAACAACCGTTGATTGGGCAAGCCATGGAATCGTTGCATCTAGCGGTGGGATGTATGGAGTGTCGACAATAACTCTCGATGAGAATATAGTTGGCCTTGACTTAGTTGCTGCTTTAGAAAGAGCTAGTATTCTCCGTAACCGTAGTGGTGAAGTCACTACTTTGAACTCTATTTCGGGATACAATGTATTACCAGGAGATAATTTAACGATTCAATTACCAGTTTACAACCGAGGAATTACAACTAGTATTGCAACTACTACACATATTACATTCCCAGATGGCTACGAAATAGTAGAAGCGCTACCAGCACTTGCACTATACGAGCAGTATATCTTTGAGATTGAATGGAATATTGATTCCAATGCTAGTATCGATAACCAAACAGTAGTTTGGGAAGTGGACCGCCAACTCTCGAATCCTAATGATGCTGACCAATCTAACGATATTGGAACTCTACCAATGTTTATTGGTAGTGCCCCGACATATGTTGCTAGCAATCAAAGCGCTTGGACAAACGAAAAAATACTGATTGATGCATCTTCTAGTTTTGATGAAGATGGCGGAGATGTTTGGTGCATGTTCGATATTGAATACGATGATGGATCATATTCGATGGCTCACCATAGAGTTATGCGAAGTGGGTGTTATATCAACTGGACATGGGTTGATGATGGCATTTATTCTATTCTTGTGACTGTCAATGATGAAGAAGGCGACTCTACAGAGGAGATTCTTGAAGTTGAAATTTACAATCGTGCTCCAAGCGTTTCTATTCAATCTCAGAGAAGCCAGGTGAAAGTAGAACACCCTGTCACTCTGTATGTATTTGCTAATGACACAGACTCAGAAGACGCATGGCCTGGCCTTGTTGACATACATTGGCCCAATGCCAAATGTGATGAGGGATACTATACGAGAGTATGTACAACTACTGCGTGGGAAGAAGGTCTGCAAACATTCACAGCCGTGGGAACAGATGATGATGGGAATCAGACATATGCCACCATAGATATTGAGTTCACAAATATTGCTCCTCATGATGTGGCTGTGGCGATGTGGGACGAATATGGCAACTTGATTGATGCCACAGGTCAGATGACTTGGCAAATCCAAGAAGATCAGCCTGTGGAACTATCTGCACGTGCTGAAGATTCGATAGATGACTTAGAGGGATTACGATACGAATGGTCATTTGGAGTTGATACAGACGGCCGTGAATCGAGAGTACCTGCTGTTTGGAGTGAATCCGGCATGCGGACTATTCTAGTCAAAGCAATTGATTCTGAGGGCGAAGATAGCGGTTGGGTTGAGCGCTGGATTGATGTTCAAAATTTGGAACCCCAAATCGAACCATTACCGGAAGTAATGCCGGTTGCTGAAGGCCAGAGCATCAGCCTTTCAGGTACAGCTTGGGACACATCGTCAGACTTAGATTCACTAATCATTTGTTGGGATGTTGACCCAGGTTCAGATACTGATGGAATTGGTTCAGCAGATGATGATTGTGATATCGAAGGTACAAATCTTACTTGGTCATGGCAAAATGCCGGAACCTACAATGTCGTATTCCATGCCACTGATGATGACGGAGCAAGAAACTCATCAACCGCTTCGGTAACCGTTCTGAATCTACCTCCAATGGTCAGAATTAAAGTCCCTAGTTCAGCAATTGCAGGCGAATTGATAACCCTTGATGCATCGATGACTATGGATTCCAATATCGACAGAGAATATCTTACTGTGGTCTGGGATGTAGATTGTTCAGTAGACAGTGACGGTGACGGAATTGTTGACAATGATGCTGATTTAGTCGGCTCTGTAGTTCAATACGAATTCCCCCGTGCTGGAAAGTTCACAGTGAAAGCCATTGCATGGGATGAAGAAATACTCAAACCAAGTAGTAAGAGTACCGTCATCGAAGTAGATTCACCAGATAGAACTGCATTCGAAGAAGTCATGGAATCTCTAACAGGAGATGAAGCGAATCCTTTCATTCAGTTAGTCATGATTGCACTTGTAATATCTGGGCTAGTGATTTTCCTCAAAAAAGGTCAGAGAAAACGTAAATCAGTTTGGGATGATGACGATATTCCAGTAATTGAAGCACCGATGGAAGCCCCAGATATGGACCTGTTTGGAAGTTCAGAGGTTTTCGCTCAAGATATTGATCAATTACTTGATGCACCTCAGATACCCGAAGATGGATTGCCCTCCGGATGGACTGAAGAACAATGGCAACATTACGGCCACAAATACCTTGAGATGCAAGAAACCGGTGACGAACAGAATAAAGAGTAACGGACATACTACGTATGTCCATGCGACAGGCAATCCCCATCTTTATTCTCGTCTTGATGACAGCTTATGGGCCCCTTTCAATGATTGATGATCTGGACATTGAAGAAACAAAGTTCGCAGGCGAGGAAGTCGCAGGCGTTCACGATGTTCCAGACTGGAGAATCGGAGACAAATGGGTGTATGAAACCCTATTCGACGTTGCTGGTTTAATACAGCAAGCGAATGTTTCTGCTTCAATAAACACATTATCAGGAGACACAACATTCGAAGTTGTTGATATTAGATTTGAAACAATTCAAGGAATTCAGACTCTTGTTTACGAGGTAGATATCGAGGGCGAATTCAGTTCCGGCAATAGTGGTGCCTCGCTCGAAGGAATTTCTGGAAGATTAGACATTGATTACGAGGGCACAGATATCCTTCTTGTCAGAGATTTATCGGTATGGGATTCTGAATTTTTCTTGGGAGTTAATTTTGCACCCTATAACCTCGGATTCTTGAGCCAGAACCTAGCAGATATTACGTTCACAACTGTGTATGAGCCACCGCGAGAAAAGTATGATTTCCCGTTGCGAAAAGGTGACCAATGGACTAGCACCTACGAATCTGGAACCAATGTCACAGGTTCTTCTGATTACTTTGACCCAACTGAATTTGATACTCCATATGTAGAGGATAATACAACCTATCAGGTCACAGCAGATGGTGAGCCAAGTGAAGATGGTTCAGGTGTAGATTACACTGGCTGCTCTGATTCATACAAAGTAAACAACTGGAATAACACCGGATCACCAGGTGGTTTTGAGTGGTACTGTCCAGCAGTGAGGTCTTACGCTTGGTACAGAATCGTGAACCCTGCTGGATTCCAAATCGATTGGAAATTGAAGACTTATGCACCAGTGGATTCATCAGGAAATGTTGCTTCATCATCACCGGGTATCAGAAATCTGGTTATCGATGTAACACCACAATTCATTGCCACATTGCCGAATGCAGGCACCACTGTTGAAGGTCACATGACAGTTAATGGAGGAAATGAAGTTGGTAAGAATTTACAACTTCGTTACGAAATTGATGGAGTAATAATGAGTTTAACTACAGATAGTGATGGGAAGGTAAATCCAAGCTTCAACGTTGGTTCAAGTCGTGACCACTCCAACGCATCTGATGATTGGACTAGCAATGGTGTCATCATTTGGGACCCTGTTAGCAAGATAGTTGGCGCCTCAACTATTGTAATGGATCTAAACGTTGTTGGAGTAGACTTAGTTGCTAAACCAGATTCAATGATAGTTACACGCACTCGTGGAAATGACTCTGTAATACTATCGCTGGCTAGCGGATACAACGCATTACCTGGCGACATGATTCAGTTCTCAGTACCTGCCCAAAATAGAGGTGTATTGACTTCTCCAGCAACCGAGATGGAAATTACAACACCTGGCGGTTCAACTGTTAGAGGAGTCTTACCGGCCTTAGCGCCATATTCAGAAGCTAGAGTTGATGTCAATTGGACAGTCCCAAGTAATACTCCTGTTGGAATTAAGACTCTTTCATTCATGGTCGACCCTGATGAAACTGTAACCGCTGATGCAAACCGATCTAACAACGGTGCGTCATTAGATATCTTCATCGGCAGAATGCCTGTAGCAGATATGGTATTACTAGACAATGTTTACACATTTGAAAATGTATCAATCGACGCTTCTGGCTCATATGATATTGATGGAGGAGGCGTAGGATGCTTCTTCGAAATTCAAGATGGCGTAAGAACCGAATTCATTGATGCACCAAACTGCAGAGCAAGCTGGGCTTGGGCAGATGATGGCGAATGGGAAGTCAAGGTTATCGTGGTTGATAACGAACTTGACGAAGTTGAGATGGTAATGAATGCTACAATTCTAAATCGAGACCCTTATGTCAATCTTACAACTATGAATCCCGCAGTTAACGCAGGTGAATCAATAACTTTCAATGCCACTGACAGTGGAGACACAGATACTATTTCTCCGGTTGGACAACATGTGACTATCTCATGGCCAGACAGTGCATGTGATGAAGGGTTATACGGACCATATTGTACATTTAGTCCTGAAGAGGAAGGCGTCCACCAAATTGAAGTCGTTGTCACAGATGATGACAACGCATCGGTTTCAGATATACTGACCTATGAGGTACTGAATGTAGCACCAACTATTGGAGAGATGTTATTCTCTGTAGACGGTATTCCTTACATTCCTGCAGAAGATGGAACTTGGACAATCAACGAAGATGTTACTGCATCTCTACAGATTAGTGGTGACGATACACTATCTGACAAAGAGAGTTTGTTAATCACTTGGTATCCTGATGACTACGATCAAAATTGGACTGTAACAACATCAGGTCCAGATTCTACAATAAATGCAGCATGGGGAGACTCTGGATTGCATACAATTAGAGCATTCGTAACAGATAATGATGGTATAGTAAGTGAAGAAGTATTAGGATATGTTCGAGTTAACAATATCGAACCTGTCCTAGACTCACTACCTGCTCAGCAAGCATTATTCGAGGACGAAATATTGAACCTAAGTGCATTCGCAACCGATGTTGCTGATGCTGATCAACTTCGATATTGTTGGGACCTAATCATATCAATCGATTCCGATGAAAATGGAATCGCAACCGATGATTGTGATGTCGAAGGAGCTGACCTAATGTATGCTTGGACAACTCCTGGTCTGCGAACAATTACTGCTAATGTATGGGATGATGATAACGCAACTGACTCATTCTCAATCGATGTAACCGTAGTTAATCGCCCTCCTGCTGCAAGTATTTTCGTACCTGAAGGCGGTTTCGTCATCACAGAAGGTGAATCGATTACCTTCAGTGGAAGTGATTCATCCGATTCACTAACCGACAGAAACAGTTTGCAATTTATCTGGGATGACCCAAATACAGAAGGGGCGACACAAGATGGATTTGGTGAAAATTACACAATCAAATTCAATACTCCTGGCAAATACTTCGTGAACCTAACAGTAATCGATGATGATGGTAAAATGGATACTGCAACTGTAGTTGTAGAAGTAGAAGAGAAACCTTCTGAAGGTTTGTTCGGAATGACAAATTCAACTGTAGCCGTATCAATTCTAGGAATAATCATGGCTGTTCTTCTTGCAGTACTACTGCTTAGAGGAAGAGAAAGTGACACTGAGATAATCGAAACCAAATCCATGACTGATTATGGATGGGATTCTGCACCTGCACAAACTCAGGAACCGATTCCTGCTGTACCAGCCGAATTGGCCAACAGCGGACCACCGATTCCTGCAGCAGGATTGCCAGTTGGTTGGACCATGGAACAATGGTCATACTATGGTGAACAATACCTAGCTAACCTAGAACCTGCACCAACTCATGCTCAACCTGCTGCGCCTGCTTATGCTCAACCTGAACCGGTTCAAACTCAAACCTACACAGAACCGGCTCCATCGCTACTCAATCAGACGATGGTTCAAGAACCAGCACCAACGCAGGCATCTCAGGCCCTAGCCGATCTACTAGACGACTTGGACATTTGAGCAGTGAGACAATATGGGTACGCTTTGGCAGTTCTTCGGTTTCCCAGACCCTGAAGTTCCAGCACCTGAGGCTATGAAAAAACCCAAGAAAAGGAAGGCGAAGAAAACTGAAGCGCCTGGACAGCAACTAACAATTGTTAGTCCTGATGACGAGCCAATTTTACAATCCTCTGAGACTACAACCACAGAGATTCCGGCTGTTAATTCAGCCCCAGCACCTATACCAATACCTAAGCCAATTCGTCATTCACCGGCATTGCCCAAAGGATGGACTGGCCCCGTAACGCCAGACGGTGTGGCTTTCCATGACCTGTCGAACTATTCCTCAAAATCAACTGATTTCCCAGATAGAGCATTGAGATATGTTGAGCCAGACAAGATGCATCGACTCCCTCTTCGGAAAATCGAAGACAGAATACGTAGAGGAGACACAATCATCGTGGACCTAAACGGTCTAATTCACATGGATACTCAAACAAATGCGTGTAGAAGAAGTCTCAAACAAATGGGCGATGAACTGGGTATTGACATATATGCTCTTGATGATGCTGACAAATTATTGCTCGTTCCAGGTAGAGATGTCACAATGGATGAGGGCAGGAATGACCTTGGGCTAGCGCCATTGCTGATGTGACACAGATTACAGACTCAGCAATTATATCCTAGAACTATTCGCTCCTGTCAATGGATGAGGAGCGTGCGAGTCCTCAATATCTGGCAGCAGGGTCATATCTCGACCTAATGCTTACCGCCGTTGTGATGCAGATTTTTTTCATTGTCACCGCTATTTGGGTAGGTACAACTAGCAATGGGTTGCTGGATTCAAACCCGGAACATATTCGCCATGCTCTGAAAATTCAACTTGGACTTGGATGGATGATGTGCATTATAGCTGGACTTGGTTTCAGTATGCTTCCTTTGATATACGATGTAAAAGCATTCGACAAGAGCTTGATGCGAAGTTATATCGGAATGAATATGCTAGGTCAACTTTGTATTATGTTGGGAATAATGATTGGAGATGAAGAAATATTCTACTCAATGGCTACAATTGGGATCACCCTTCTCTCAACATCACTGTTTATCCTCGGACCTCCAGCATTAAAGATTTTCAAAAGCAGAAATGTCGATTCCAAAAATTTAGGACCTTTTTCATATGCTATCGGTATGATTTTACCAATTATAGGATTGATAACCATAGTATCTTGGGTTGCTCGTAGAAATGATTTCTCAATTTATTTCTCGGAGGCTATCATCTTTGACTTATTTATTCCATTAGCAGTAATATCTACGATTATTTCCCACTTTAACAGGCGATTGAAATGGCAATTGATTAATCCTGAACATATAGGGAAAGTATTCGCAACATTGCTAATATTGATGCTTTTATCAATCAGTTCAGTACCATTATATGAAAATGGGGACATATCAAAAAGAGTCTATTCTTCACTAGCAATGTTTCCTTATCTATTCATCTTCATTGCACTAAACCCTAAGAAAATAATCGATAAAATAGTTGAAGGCCAACCTTACAGCAAGATGATGTTGGCGTCTGTGTATTGGCTACCAGTCATAGGTCTAGCAGCCTACATGGAAAAAATGGAATTAGTTGTTACAACAGATGGCATGATGTCGTTTTACAAATGGATCTTGATTTTTGGATTTGCAATGCAGGCACTGTGGGGCTTCGCAAATTACCTCCATGATGACCACAAAAGATTGTCACTGCATAGAAGAAAAACAACTTGGTTAATATTTATCTCACTAAATGTAGGCAGTATAATTACAACATTCGCAATGATGAACAGCTGGTATACTGGCGAATCAATTATTGAATATCCACGAATAGGAATCGCCATGTATGCATTATCATATGTTCTGATACTCCTACATTGGATAAGACAAGTGATTTTTAGTTTAGATGACTGGCATAAAACTCCGATGTTTTACGACCAATACCTAAAACATCCAGATCAAGGACCTGGTTTTAGAATCGATGATTAATCGAGAAGTCGCAATGCACTTGGTGCAAAGCCAAGTACTGTAAGTTCATCACCATCAATTAATCTTGCATGATTACCCATGTCTCCTGCTAGATCATACGAACCTGCTTTACCAATCCATGAGCCGGATTCTATGAGGTTACCAATTTCTTCAATGCTTAGTTCATCTACTTCCACAATTGCAAATTCTACAAAGAATGTCCAATCTCCACAAATTTGGATACCTGTTGCAGACCATACTTGATGACGACGACCTGAAAGTCGTTTCAGCATGGATAGAGCACCTGATTTATCACTAGCCTTACCCATGGCTGCGTTGATATCATCAGGGTCACCAACCATAGTATCGGCGACTAAAACTGCGTTGTAGCCATGGCCGCTTGGAACTGCTTCTGCCTTACGACGGCAGATGGCTAGTACTTGAGATGATACAGAACCCGTTGGAGGAGTCTCATCGACATCGGATAATGCTTCGACGTGTACGGTTCCATACCTATCTCGAAGAATCTGAGCGCGTCTCTCCGAACCACTCGCCAACCAGATTCCCATAACATGCCGTTCGGGGGTCACCTTGAAGAGAACATCGCTGTTACATCGTACCGGTGAGACGACGTGAGTGACATAGAAAGGATTCCAACACACATCGCAGGATTAGATGAAAATATGCAGGGCGGCATACCGCAGGGGCACATTTGCATAGTTGCAGGACAGTCTGGTGCAATGAAATCTTCCGTTACATTTTCTTTATTGTATAACGCTGTTCTATACGGCGAGACCAGTGGAATTTATGTGACACTAGAACAGGGTAAGGACTCTCTTAGGTCTCACATGTCCAATATGGGAATGAATGTTGATGATCCACGCGTCCGAAACCGTATCGCTATCATTGATTTATCCGATTTGCGAGTTCAATTGGATGAACAGGGTATGAGCAACCGTATCGATTGGATGGGGCAATTAATCAAACAACTTACCTCTTACCGCCAATCTATTGGATTTGAGTTATTAGTTTTCGACTCACTAGGAGCATTCTTTACACTGACTAAGATGGAAAACCCTCGTGACGAAATCTTCCGCTTATTCGAAGCATGCAGAAGATTAGAGCTAACTTCTTTCTTCATCTGTGAAATGACTGGTGAAGACCACAAACAATTCGGTGAATATGGCGTAGAAGATTACCTATCAGATGGAGTAATGCATCTAACTATGGACAGAGTTGGAGACGACATAACACGAAAGATTGGTGTAATCAAGATGCGACACACTCATCACAGATTAGGATACTCTCCAATTCTATGGAACTCTGCAGACCAGAGATTTTCTATTAAGTAATCATTCGACAGTTACTGATTTTGCTAGATTACGTGGCCTATCTACATCACATCCTAAAGCAAGGGCCGTCTTGTAAGCAATCAACTGAGTTGGTAAGACTGAGAGTAGTGGGGAAAGAAGAGGATCGCAAGAAGGAATTGCTATTGATACATCTGCTTCGTCAGAAATGATGTCGCCTTCTTCATGGATTAGAATTATTTTAGCACCTCTCGCTTTACATTCATGCATCGAAGCGATTGTCTTGTCTCTGTGCTTATCATTAGGAGCAATGACAATCACTGGGCTTCCCTCTTCTAGTAAAGCGATTGGGCCATGTTTCATTTCTCCAGATGGATAAGCGAGACATGGAATGTAAGCTAACTCTAACATTTTCAGAGCACCTTCGCTAGCAACTGGAGCAGAAAGTCCTCGCCCGAGATACATCACACTCTTGGCATCCTTTACCAATTCAACAACTTCATCAATTGGCCCTGGATTAGAAAGATAACTCTCCATTAATTTAGGAATCTCCTCGAAATTTTCAATTATGCTTCTACCTCTCTCTCTAGAAAAAGAACGAGTCCTTCCAATTCGTATAGCGAATAATATCAATGAAGCCACCATATTTGTGAATGCTTTTGTTGATGCTACTGCTTGTTCAGGCCCACTATGAATGTATACTCCTCGCCCGCATAGCCTAGCAATGGTAGAACCTACAACATTGATTATACCGTGAACTTCGCCACCTTTGAGTTGTATTTCCTTAACAGCAGAAAGAGTATCGGCAGTTTCACCAGATTGTGATACTGCGAAATGTATTGAATTAGGATTGATTACGTGCTCGTTGTACCTAAATTCACTAGAAATATGCGAAATTGCTGGAATCCTTGCCAATCCTTCTATCGCTAATTGCCCGATTTTACAAGCATTTAATGCAGTACCGCATCCAATTAAACGAACTAATGGTGAATTTCTCAACTTCACTGGTTCGAGTTTTAGCCCACCTAATCTTGCACTTCCATTTGCTTTATCCAATCTTCCACTTATGCATCTTCGTAAAGCTTCAGGTTGTTCGTGAATCTCTTTCAGCATGTAATGAGGATAGCCGGCCATATCAGCTTCGCCCCACTCATCTTCTAATACTGTCATACTAGTGGAAGAATTTCCTCCATCAAGTTTCGAGATTTTGATTTCATTTCTTGTTAGGGTCGCCATATCGCCATCCTCTAAAATGAACATATTCTGAGTATGGTGTGATAAGGCATGTGGGTCTGATGAAACAAATGACTCTCCATTTCCTTGTCCAATGATCAATGGAGAACCATTTCTCGCACAAACAATCAGATCATGATCCTTGAATAATACACAAAGACCCCACGTCCCTACTACTCTGTTCAGGGTTTGTCTTACAGCCTCTAATGGCTCTTGACCCGACTCTATGCCAATGGTAATCATGTGTACAAGAACTTCAGAATCGGTTTCTGAAACTAAATTAATACCTCTAGATTCTAATCTTCCTTTCAAACTCCGGAAATTCTCGATTATACCATTATGGACAACTGCAATTGATTCGTCTGTATTCAAGTGAGGGTGTGCGTTTGTTTCTGTAACTGAACCATGTGTTGCCCATCTAGTGTGAGCAATACCTGTGTCTCCCTCAATGTGATTTGGTAGAATTTTAGATAACTCTGTCACTTTCCCTACTTTTTTGAACATCTGTAATGAACCGTTTTTGACTACTAAACCAGTAGAATCGTATCCGCGATATTCTAGACGACGCAAACCTTCGATTAGCAAAGGAGCCGCTGATCTCTCTCCTATGAAACCAAAAATACCACACATGGTGTTCACATCTCGATTGTCTCGGAACAGATAGGACAAGGCATCTTTCTCAATGTCATATCTTTGACAGTGATTCCGGCTCCACATGAACCGCAAGTGACTTTCCTCTCAGGAGCAGGCATGGCCGGCAATGGTAGAGGAGGCAACTTGCCAGATTCAGGAAGTGGTAGCGGAGGTAAATTACCTAGGTTTGGAAGTGGTAATTCACCAGGGGCAGGAGGCATAGGTAGTGGAGGTAAATCTCCAAGAATTGGTAATGGCTTTTCGTTAATAGCACCAGGTAGCGGAATAGGGGGTAGATTCTTGGTAATTTCATCGAATCTCTCCTTGGCTTCCCTATCCCCTTTTCTCTTCATTCTGCGTTCTAATCTCTTTGAAGCAGTTCCGGCTTCAACCTTAGCTTCTAATTCAGATGATAAATCAGGCGCCTCGGATTCAAATTCATCATCCAGTACGACCTTTGGTTGATTTAGAGTTACTACTAACTCTTCAGAACCATCTGCATCAATTGCAATTAGTCCTATATCGTCCTCTTCCGCTTCAATGAGTAATTCGAGATCGCCACTTTCAGCAGACACTTCTATCTCTTCTTCTTGGCGGTGTGAGCGCTTGAGAATAATTAGTACCGAGCCAAATAATACGATTAGGAAAGCACCAATCATAGCAAGAGAAGTCAATTTCTCTTCTTTAGTTTCACCAGGTAGAGGACTTAGTAGGTATTCTAGAATTCCTTCCTCTGAATCATCATCATCATTAAGATAGATGTAGGCCACTTTCTTAGCACTTATTTGGCCAGACGGTGAAGACATGATTACAATCGAATCATCGCCTATTGATCCAGCCCCGATAACATGGCCTTCCCCAATTAGGTTTGAAAGACCGATTTCATCATCTCCTAAGGCGTACATGCCATATCTTGTGACTGGGCCATATACTCCGATTTCATCATGATAAAACTTGATTTCTTCATCGGAGGTTCGTATCATAACGATATTTGTGGCTCCAGGTGAAGATATATTCTGAACTTCGTCGATTGACCAAATTGTGTTTTGTACGACACTGACAATTTCCGATGACCTTCCGTTTCCTTCAATCCATGCAGCGACAAGTAAGTCATCATCTCCGTCTTCAACGACTAGCATTTCAGGAATACTAGCATCATCACCAGCAGGTGCTTGGAAATTAAACGGAGTTTGTGAGATTACACCGTGAGCATAGAACAGGCCTACTCTCTCGATTCCAGTTACATCATCCCTCATCGATTGATACAGTATGTGGATGTCTTCCTGGCCAATAGCCACGGCGATGGCATCTCCATCTTGTGGCTTAATATCAATATCTGTCAATATATTCATTCTAGTTGTCCAACCACTGGATGACTTAGAATCGTCGTTGTGAATCATGAAGATGTTCGTGATGTCATTCCATGAACCTCCAGTAGAGATATCTCGATGGTAACCCGCTAATACAATCTCATCTCCTCTTACAGATAGATCAAGACCCCAGTAACTTCCTTCAGATTGTTTGAGTGGAGTCAGGTGAGATGTCGATGTCGATAAATCGCCTAATAACCCAATACTGGCCATTCCGATGTCCGCCATAGTGTATCCTTGTTGATCATCAAATCTCTTAGTCCATGCAAGATGGACTCTGTTGTCTTCTCTGAGTACAAATGCAAACTCTCCAGCCCAATTCCTTTCGATGAGTGTATCACCAGGCATTCCAAATGTTGATGTTAAAGTTCTAGCATGTAGTTCTCCATCTTTTGTAGTGAATAATAGTCCACCACCAGATTCCCCACCTGCACTTTCTGGTATTCCAACGAACCCTAGAACAGCCTCACCTTCCGAGATTGTTAATCCTGTTTTCGAGCCCATCTCGTATTCATCAACTATTACTTTGAACCTTAATTCGGAATACTGGGCCTCTACACCATTTCCTTCAAGCACGACTTTGTGTTTTACTACTCCAACCGAATCGTGAGTATGCGTGAACTGAGCTTTACCATTTCCAGATGAACTGGTCGATCCAGGAATTATCGAAATGGTTCGAGTATCTCCTCTAACCCAACATTGACTTATGCAATCGGGATTATTCCCCCAAGTGGAAAGTGTCATTTTGATATCGATAGCATCTGTTTGCCCCATATTGTCCACTCTGACATTTATTGTGTAGGGCAGAGGTGAATCCTCATCGACTGTTGGTGAAGGTATAGATGAGAAAGTGGTAACCGCACTAGTTGGGAATCGAAGAGTTGGTTCAACCGGCCGTTCCTTAATCTCGAAAGTGAATGTGTAATCGTTGTCACTTTGGTCATCATTCATAGCACCATTAGGGTCAATTTGAATTGTAACATCGTGCACACCTGCCTCTGTAGCCCACCACCACAAAATTACAGATATAGTCTCACCCTGGTCTAATCTAGGTATTTTTCCTTCGCTAGGATAGGTGCTTGATTCCGAGCCGGGTGCGTCTAACTTCAAGTGAAGATCGACCGCATCTGCATCCCCTGTGTTAACTACATTGAAATGAACTTCCAGAATTGTTCCAGCTACCGCTTTGTCTGCAGGTAAATCTTGGTCGTAGATTTGAACCGAGCCTTGGAACCTTAATTCTGGAGCAGCCGGTAGGTTGTCGATAGTGAATGTTCGACGAACTATGTCTGATTCTGCACCACTAACATTTACTAATTTAATCGAGATTTTATGAGAGCCATCGTCGACTTCATTTGAATTCCAGGTAAATGACCAGTCTTGCGTAGAATTGTCATTTTCATCGAAGGAATGAGCATCCTCCCATTCACCGGAGTCAACTCTGTACATCAAAGAACTAGGCGCTACGCCTTGTCCTGTTCCAGTAAATGTCACGGTATCAGACAAAACTGAGCCTGAAGAGGGTGAACCGAATGAAACACTCATTCGTCCAATGTATCCCCATCTGACATCACTCGAAACGAGATCTTCTTCACCAACAGCATTGGCCTCTATTACAACAACAGTCTCATCCAAATCGAACCATTCATCCTTGATTAGAACATCAAGATACCACGAATCTAT
>JBJLAY010000009.1:0-8955 GCA_045568475.1 Candidatus Poseidoniaceae archaeon
ATGATGAAAATGATGATGGAGGCCCAGAACCTGTTTTCTTCGATGAACTACATCCAATGCAAACGATGGACCATGATTCTCACTTGTTAGAAGTAGGAATTTCTCTAAGATTTGATACTGATGCATATTGTGATGGAGAGGAACAACGCTCTGAGGAAGAATGGAACGATGAAGAAATTAGCATATCTATGACTAATGACAGAGGGTACCAAGTTACTACTGAACTAGTCAAGAGAAGTCAATGGGACGATGAATACGTAGGATTGTTAATTGCTCCAGAAATGGAATCTACAACTTGGACTCTATCGCAACCGCTTGAAGGTTACGATAGCTGCGAGATATCTTATGCTAGAATCGAAGTCGAAAGGTCACTAAGACCATCTATGCTTGAATCGATGTCAATCGAAAATAATGATGAAATTTTCATGGTTTCTGCCCTAGGAGTTCTAGTTGAACAGGATGAAATCTCACAATTAGGAGATTCTGTAACAGTTACTTCACAAACCTATGACTCAGCGGGAGTATATACTGAGGCTGAAGCAGATATCGCAATACTTCGTATCTCTCCGCAACTAGGACAATCTGCTGTTGAAACCCTGTCTCCACAAGGAGAACATGAATTCACTGTAAATTACCCAGGCACTCTCGAAGGATTCTACACTGGACAAGACCTAGACGGAGATATGACCATTGAAATTATGCCGATGGGAGAATATAATGACGACAGTCGTGACAGAGATCATCCACAATCCTATGAATTCGAAGCAATAGAATTGACATCTAATGGTGCAAGTTGGGATGCTAGTAATTACCTTCCAAACGAAAGAGGAGTTGTTGATTTAGTAATTTCAGGAACTACAACTGCGGGAATTGAATTCACTGAAATGAAGCAGATGCCACTACCTGGAAGTCTTGGCTGTACTTCTTCTGAAGGAAGTGCAGATGGCAATAATGTGAATGTTGGATACAACTATCGCACCTTTGAAGCAGATGAAGGAGAAAGATTTTACAAACCTGGTTTAGATGATGTAACAGTATCTTGGGGCGATGGTGAAGAAACTGAATATGATGTAAGTGAATGGGATGAAGACCCTAGTGGTTGGGAAGGTCACACTTATGCTAGCTCTGGAGAGTATTACATCGGTGTGGAATACGAAGATGAAAATGGTATGACACATACTGACAATCTAATGTACGATACCGACCAGGGATTCTGGCAGGAAGACTCTGAGTCGGATGAAGGCGGCTATTGGACTGACTGGATGGGCGATACGGATTGCTGGCTAGAAAGTGAAGATAGCAGCACGCCATCCCCTGAAATTATTGACAACTTCATCACAGGAGGACCTGTAGAAGTGATTACTGAACAGGTAATGGATGTCGATGAAAATGGACTCGCAAGCCTAACATTCAGTCCAAACCACCCAGGAATGTACATCACAATCGTTCAATCAAAGGCAGTAATGGATGATGGAGAAACTAAGACTGGACTCGGTCTAAACTTTGTTTATGTAACTAGAGGATCTTTGGAAATTCAAGGATTAACTCAAGTAACAACTTTTGCAGGACTCCCGGTTTATACTAGGGAATCAACTTCTGAATTACAAGCCTTAACAGTCACAACATCTGGTATTTCTACAGATGAGTACAATGTCACATTAGGAATCGCTCCTCTGAAAATCGATGTTGCATTCCCTGACTTTGATTGGGATTCGATTAACGAAGCTGAAATGCATGAGTTAGAATTCCAACAAGGAGATACTGCGAGAACTCAAGAGGTTAGATTCGATGCTCCAATTTCATTCATGGGTGCTGCAGTTACTGCGCCTGATGAAGGAATAGAATTGGAAGCGGCTCACTTTGGAATTGTTCTAAACAACCCTGCACAGTTAGACATGCTCGGCTCATTAGGGCCTGGCCAAACCACTAACGTGGCTCTTAACGAAGAGTTTGGTGAAGCGACTAGGATTTTGTCAGTTGCTGTTCCAAAAGAAGGATTTGATCCTGCAACGATTGATTTTGCATCTTTCACTTCTTTCATCTATGATGAAGGCGTCAGACCAGAAGTAGGATGGGTTGCTGCGGATGAAAATTCAGTCGAAATCTGTGAAAGAATGAATACTGAACCGGTATATGATTCGAGTAACTATAACTTAAGAATCAAATTAGAACACAGATACGACAATAGATTCATGATTGCTGAAGACCTTATCGACCCTTCAAATGCAATTCTAATGGACAATGATGGAAACGAAGTCCAGCCTGCTCCCCAAATGAATGATGACGGGGAATATGTCGATTGGAAACTAGAATGGGAAGGTTCTACTGAAATGGTAGCGCACTACAATCTGGATTCTGAAAACGAATACACATTACATACCGGAACAGAGATCGACTCTGAATTCGAGGTTATACCATCTGATTGGAGGGACGAAGAAAATTGCGGTTCTGATGATGAACTGACTGAAGAAGAAGCATTCGATATGTTCGATGACTTATTCGGAAATGTCAAGTCCATAGCATGGGGAATTGGTTCCAGTGCTGACCTTTCATTACCTGATTTGGCATCACCGATTAGTAACTATACCGTACTGGCTCTTGTTCAGCAAGGTACTGGGGATTCTGCAACAATCACAGCCGCAATCGGTTCACAAGTTGCAGAGCCAAACCCTGAACCTCTTGTAATGAAGAACCTCACACTGGAATTACTACCTGAAAACCCATCTCCTGGAGATGTAATTTTGGTAACTGCTACCGATGCAGAAACCGGAGCTCCTGTAGAATTACTTTCGGTCTTAGTTCTTGAAGATGGATTAACTTTATTCAGCGACCTCAGCGATTACAATGGTCAAGCAACATTCACTTTAGAAGAAGGGACTCTAATAATTAGAGCATCAGGAGGTATGTATAACCCTGCAGAGATTACCATTATCGTAACAGAAGATGGAACAGTAATCGATGAAACAGCAGATAATGACAACGATGGAATCTCGGACCAATTCGATAATGATGATGATAACGATGGAATTCCTGATGATGAGGATGAAAACCCATTCGACCCAGACAATCCTGATAATCTTGATGATTTGGACATGGACAATGTAGTTGACGGATATGATTTGTGTCCAGGTACACCTTTCGGTGAACCAGTAGACTCAGATGGATGTTCAGATTCACAACTCGATGATGGGGATGATGACACCTCTGGAATGACGGCATGTGAGGAATGGGAATATTGGAATCCAGAACTCGTAGATGAAACATTACCAGGAAATGGATGCCCTGAATATGACGGTGACGGAAAATCATCATCTGATTCTTCAGAAAGTAAGATCCTCGGAATGGCTCCTTTGACATTTGGAGCAATTGTTGCTGGAATTATAGCTATAGCAGTAGTAACATTACTATTTGTTCGAAGAGGTGGCGATGATGATGATTGGCTACAAGAACAGGATAGTATGTTCGCGGACGAATACGTCAAACCAATCCCTGCTGTTGCACCAGTAAGTCAACCTAGAAGCCCTCCACCTAGTACACAAGGTCGAATGCAAGATGGCTATGAAGTCGTAGAGTATCCAGCAGGTAGCCAGAATTGGTGGTGGAAAAATCAACAATCCGGCAGTTGGGAAGAATGGAAATAATACCAATCTTTTCTCAATTAATACAGATTAGTTGATGGCATATACTCTGCGTGGAGTTGCTATGAAGCCAGAAAATATCAGACTCTCTATTCTAGTGGGTTTGGTTATTTGTTCTGGAATGTTGTTTATTGAGCCTGTCAACTTAGTTCTGAATACAGAGTCTGTTTTTGATGACCCTGCTGTAAAAAGAATGGAAGAAGAGCGAATTGGAGATTACGAACAGAAAGGCCAACTAATCATCAAAATAACACATGATGATGGACGATCAATCACCAGTGACTTCTCTCTAGTCCAGAAACTAATGCAATTAGAAACGGAATTGTTAGACGGTTCAAACTCTAGTACATCATTGGATAGTGAAGAGGTTGTTGTTGCAAAGTTACAAACACCTTTCAACGCTTGGTCTGATGCTTTCGAATCAAGAAACCGCTCTTTAGAGAATGCTACCAAATGGGCAGATGTACTTCAGCCTCCAATTGAGGGTGGCTGGTGTGGAAACCAATCCAATAGCATGGAATCAAGTGCTTTTGAGACAACATTACTGCTGCTGCCAAAGGATACTAATTTCGGAGTTGCCTGTCCATCATTCCCTGGAGCAAACGAACAGCAAGCACCAAATTCGGATGAGATACTGTGGCTCATATGGTTGGAAAATACAGATGATGAGGTCCCCACTAACTGGAATAGCCTGACTTTATGGGCCGAAAAAGTCAGTGATTCTACTGAGTTTGAAGTTGATGCAGTAGGCGTTAATATGCTATTCCAAAAAGCCAAAGTCGTAGCGGAAGATGACCTGACATCAATATTGATACCTTCAGTGCTATTCTTATCTCTAGTCATGTATTTGGTGATTAGAGATTGGAAGATATCGATGATAACATTAGGTAGTGTAGGACTAATAATTACTGCAGAAGCTGGATTAATTTCCGCACTTGGATTCGACATCTCAATTATTGATGCAATCGCGTTCCCTATCATTTTGGCCGTGGCTGTAGATGGTGCATTTTGGTATTGTAAATCATCGAGAAGTAAAGATGAAGTTAGATCGATTCTGCTAATTGCTTTGGTAACGACATTAGCCGCTGTATCGCTGTCACTATTTTCACCAATCAAGGCTCAGCGCTCATTAGGACTTGTAATGATGATTGGAATATTCCTTGATTGGCTATTTACGAGATTTGTTCTGGAAGATTTTTATCTAAGCCGTAGAAATTCAAGTCACAAGCATGATGAAAGAATTATGTTTTCACCTGAAAACAAAATTGGAATTTGGAGTTGGCCCATTTGCTTAGTCATGCTGATTGCAATCACATTGGCCTCTCCTCAAGGGGTTGAAGTTTTTGACATCAACCAATTCTTACCTGAAGATGACCCTGCTCTAGATGAGTTTGAAGAGTTGAAAGAGAAGTATCTCATTGCTTCGAGTACAATCGCATGGATAATTGTCGATGTCGAAGGAGATTCTACTGAAGATTATAATCGAGTTTTGGAATTTCAAACACAATTAGGTCATCATCCAAGCGTAATATCTTTTGAAACCGGTTTAATTGAGTCCCCTTTAGTTATGGGAATGAGTATTGATAATGACAAGCAGGCCTCACCTACTGTAAATTCCGTTGCTATGAACGGTGAAGGCACCCCCATCATGAAGGACCATCGTTTGCAAGATGGTGGAATTACTACCGGTGTCGCTATTGCTGTTTTCATAGATGGGGGTAACGCAGATGCTGCATTACAATTTTTCGACGACGTTGCTGAATTGATGGAAAATAAGGATCTATCTGGCGAAATCGGAGGCGAATTAGTAGTAGGTGCATCTCTAGCTAAAGATTTTGAAGATACAAGAATATCTCAAATTATTGCAGCAGGATTTGCGGTATTCATTGTGGCTGCAATGGTCACTAATTCTCCAAAGAAGGCAATTAGAATCTCGATTGGAACCATAGCCATAGGTTTAGCAGTAGATGGCTTAGCAAGCGTCATTGGAGAGAGAGGGGTTAGTACTGCTCCTGCTGTACTTTTAGGAATGGGATTCGCTGCTGATTATCTAGCACATGCTAGTTCTGGACACAGGGTAACCTTTAGTGACAATTTTGCTAGATGGGGAGCCGCAATAACTTCTGTTTCAGTATTCTTAATGCTTAGTTTTGCAGAGTTCCCTCCAGCAAAACAAACTGGCATCTTATTGTCGATTAGTATCATCATATCGGTGCTACTTGCAACTAGCCTAAGCATGATGCCACTGGAAATCAAAAAATACGATTGTGAAGAATAATCAAGATGCGTCATCTTCTATTGCGTCTTCGGGTTCATCCTCTTCGAGAATGGCCATCTGAATTTCTTCCTTTTCATTTCTCATTGCATATCCAGCACCGCCTGCCGATAACAGAATGAGTAAAAGAATGAATATCATTGTACCAGGGTTATCTGTAAATAATTGTGCAATCGATGCAAATAGACCATCACTATCACTTCCGCCCTCTGTTTCTTTTGGAACGATAAGAGAGATTACCCCTGCTTGATCATATGCAGGCTTAGTGAAGGTTAGCATACCATCCATAGATGCATCATACATGTCAGATGGAGTTGTTGGATTCAAATCTGAATAGAAATCAGGACGTTGATCGAATTGAATATCTACTGCTTGAGAGAGGTCAAGTGTTAACATTACATCAACAGTATATGGGATTCTAGATTCAAAGAACTCTATATCTTCAATGAATCCAAACACGGTAACCGCTTGCCCTGATATGTCAAATTCAGCCCACTGGCCCCATGCAGATTCATCTACATCCAAGTCGTAATACCAAGAGTCGGATTGTCTAATACCTGCACCTTGAGCGTCATTGCTTCCATCTTCTGCTAGGTCAATGGACAGCTGCAATGCTCCTGCTTGAACTGTATCACTGTCAAATTCAGTTGCCGTAAATGTTGCTTCTAAACGAGAGGTACCATTTGGAATCCAGACATAATGGGCATCCTCTGTGTAGTAAACCGCACCAGTAGCACCATTGTTGAAATGATTCCAGTCTCCTTTCCACGAATGTCTAACACGGTCGGTATTTACTGGAATTGTTGTATCAACCATCATCTCCTGATATATTTCGTAAGCATCCCAAACATTGTACTCAGGATGATCGACAATTCCATCATGGTCTTGATCTCTCATTAGTTGTAGAGTTCTTGCTAAAGCAACCGCTGCATCAGTGTCTGTTAATCCGTGACCCACTCTCCAATCATGGCATTTGCCGGTTGCACTAACATAACACTCAGTAGGAATATCTGAACAACCGTCTTCATCATTACCATCTTCACAAGAATTGGCCATACCGTCATACCTTGCTGTTAATTCTAGAATCAATTCGATTTCATGTACACGGCTGAAATTGGCCTCATCCCAATCTTCAAACTGCCCATATGCAGCAGTACCATCGCCACCTACTAAACTGGAGCCGAAATCATGGTCATCCCTATGATAATCTGCAACACCTAAGGAAGGGGCTACATTCAGCAATAATCCTGCCATTCCTCCAACATGCGGTGTAGCCATTGAAGTTCCTGAAATCGACATGTAATACAAATCTCCTTGTGTTCTAGTTGAAGCATCGATAGCAGTACCACGTGGCGCAGTAGCCCATATGTCTCGACCTGGAGCTCCAACATCTGGCCATGTGTGTTGTTGATTCATACAACCCCTTGATGAAAATGATGTAATTGCAGTACCATCATGCGTCAAAGCTGCAACGGAGATAGCAGAGGGGGTATTTGCATACACATTGGTTCGTAAATCTCCTGAACATTCACTACCTGAACCTCCAGAATTAGATGCTGCGAATATTACTGCAACGCCGTTGTCAAAGGTTAGCATGTCAGTAAGTTGGGCTATTACTCCATTTGGATCATAGTCTCCATCGGTACCCCAAGAGTTGGAAACTACTCGTACATGATACGGATTCTGACCTGGTATGGAATGATCATATGTCCATTCTAGACCTTGTTCTGCGGCAAATATTGAGGCACCATCTCCGGTTCCTAAAGCAACTAATTGTCCACCTTTAGCCACACCTGCTCTCCTACCACCTGAAGCATCTCCATTTCCAGCAATTGTTCCGCCAACGTGAGTGCCGTGCCCCGACGAGGTGTCTGAATTACGTGTTTCAGACCAAGAGATCCCATTGAATTTAGCAGAATAAATGACCTTTTCTCCGGTCCATGGCTCCAAATAATCAAAATCAGGATGTCCTGCATCGACTCCTGTGTCTAAATCGACAATTGCTGTTCCGTCACCATCCCATTCAGAGAAGGAGAGGTCAACTTCACGCTCTACATCCCCCGATGGCCCAATAATGACTCTATCCCATACGTCAGTAGCCCTGACTACGTGGGTTGTTTCATGCATCATTATCCCCGGATCGGTAGGATCTCCGCCCCATTCAGGAGGGAGATAAAAGAACTCTAATGGCTTGTCTAACTCCAAGTATTCAACGCGCTCCCAAGTGGAAAGGCGGCGAATATCAGAGGCTGAACCTTCAATTAATCCACCATCTACCAAAGGTGCATTACCTAACAACTTGAAACCAAGTTGACTTAGATAGGCTTCATCACTATCTTCAACTGGAGAATTTAATTGAAAAATCACTGGAAGAATAGTATCGCCATCTACCTCATTGATTTTTTCAACAAGGTCACTATTCATCTTGGATTCATCACCGTAAGGATTTGTCAAATCGGCTAGCGGGGAGGCTATCGCTCCAAACATTAGCAACTGAAGTACGATTGCAGTAAAAATAGACGCACTTCGCATAGATGACATGATTTGTCGCTTTGATTTCCTCATATAATTGTGATGTATGATTTGGATATACGGAATTGTCAGACAATCAATATGAAAAGAACTTAATCAAAACAACAAAATGCTACCTTGAAAGCCAACCAATTATGTCGAATTCAGGATTACAGGATATTTTGAGTTCTCAAAACCGTAAGTTTGCATCAGAATTCTCAAGTGACGATATAGCGGGAGTTGCTGCAAAAGAGTTGTTGATTTTGACATGTATGGATTCGAGAATCATTCCTCACCAGATTTTTGATTTAGAAATGGGTGATGTAAAGGTAATTCGAAATGCGGGCGGACAATTGAATCCAGAGGTTGAAAATGACATCATCTTAGCTAGCCATCTGCTAAATTGTCGTACAATCATAATCATGCCTCACACTAAATGTGCTATGGCAAGTATGCCACTGGCTGATGTTCAAAATAGATTAACGGAACTTGCCAACAAAGATTTTTCAAATTTCAAGCCTAGGATGATTG
>JBJLAY010000010.1:0-8828 GCA_045568475.1 Candidatus Poseidoniaceae archaeon
GGCCAAATAGGAGTTGGATACAAGTCTAGCTACCTCGGAAATCCAACAAAAACTAACCTGCCGGATGGAAGTATGGCAGTCGCTATATCTGTAGGAGATAGTTTCAGTTGTGCTGTTCTGTCTAATGCAAGCGTTACTTGCTGGGGTGGAAATGACCTTGGACAATTAGGTGATGGCACTAACATAAACTCTACAGCGTCTGGCTCAATTGTTCAATTAAATCAAAGTGCGGTAACGGTAAGTTCCGGCCAATCGCATTCTTGCGCCATTTTACAAGATGGCAAAGTTGCATGTTGGGGTAACAACGATTACGGCCAGTTGGGAGATGGCACACTTATCGACAAGAATTCCCCCGTTATTGCACAGTTACCTTCATCAAAATCTGCGGTTATGATTGACGTAGGTATTTCTCACACTTGTGCGGTCATGAATGATGGATCACTATACTGCTGGGGATTGAATGCTAATCACCAATTAGCAGATGGTACAAATGCATTCAAGAGTGTTCCAATCCAATCATCATTACCAAATGGAATATCTGCAACTCTTGTTACAGCTGGTGAAGGACATACTTGCATCTTAACAAATGAATCAACTATCTACTGTATAGGTGCAAACTCTGCAGGCCAACTTGGTGACTCTACTACTGTATCGCGTACTACATTCACCGAGACAAAATGGAATCAAAACAACTCAATTTCTAGTTTGTATTACACCTTAGGCTACGCAACAGAGAACAAACTTTCATTCACAGGGTGGGGAGATGAATACAACGTAACCTCGACTCTACTACCTGCTGGATTAACTCTTGATAGTGAAAAAGGTACTTTGACATACAATGGAATGAGTACATTTAGTGATACAATAACGATTTTTGTAACTGATGGTAATGTGAACTTTTCAAAGGATATTTCGATACAAGTATTCGAGCACAACCAAATAGAAGGTCGAATCGATTCTTATTCTTATGATTCAGGATTCGGAACATTCTCGCAAAATCCGATTTCTGTACGCGCAGGCTACCACCATGGGTGTTTGATTGATTATGACCATAAAATGAAATGTTGGGGAATTAATAATTATGGACAAAATGGATATGGTTCTACTGCAACTTACAATAGCAACCCTGTCAACGTATATCATAACTACATGACTGAAAGCAAAGATATGGATGTGGGAACGTATCAGTCTTGCTCAATTGATAATGAGAGTCAATTGTGGTGTTGGGGATATAATGGCAATGGCCAATTAGGTGTTGGTGATGTCACGACGAGAACTTCTCCAAGTCAGGTAGAAGAAATTTCAAATGTACTACAAGTTAGTGTTGGGCAATATTTGGCATGTGCTTTGGATAGTTCTTGGGATGTTTATTGTTGGGGTCAAAATAACCAAGGCCAAGCAGGAGATTCATCACTTTCTAACCAACTGAGACCAAATTTGATTTCAGGTTTAGGAGATTCTAGACCTACTATGGTCTCTGCTGGTGATTCTTTCGCATGTTCTTTGATAGAAAACGGTTCTGTGGCTTGTTGGGGCGCTAATAATCTAGGCCAGTTAGGAATTGGTTCAACTGTGCAATCATATGAACAGATACAGTGGCCTAATTTACCCCAAGGATTGTCTGTATCATCTATTTCCGTTGGAAGCCATCATGCTTGTGCAATTATGGATGATTACAGCCTATACTGTTGGGGACAGAATAACTACGGGCAAGTTGGGGTTGGAAATACTACAGATATTCTCTATCCAACTCAAATTCTAGATTCATCTTACGAAGTTGTTGGAGTTACCACTGGAGTCTCTAGTACATGCTCATGGCTTAGAAATGGTTCAGCATTATGTTGGGGATACAACCCTTATGGGAATCTAGGAAATGGCAACGCAACACAAATGGATGAACCAACTTGGGTAAGACCACATTCTCAGAGTGACGACATGAAGATAATTACAATGCATAATACTCTGTATAATACATGCGCAATGTATGATAACGGTGCGATTAGTTGTTGGGGCCAAGGCCAGACATACTATGGAAAGGGAGATGGTTTAGCGGGAAACAGTAATTTGCCTGGTACTTTCGTGTACAATCAGTATACTGGACAAAGATATGATGGATCAGGAAGCGTAGTTTCAAATTTGAATTACCTAGAAGGCTACCCTAGAGAAGAGAAGTTGCAAAACATAGGATGGAACTCCAATAGTTCTGTATCTGGAGTTATGCCAAATGGTCTCTCTTACAATTCTAGTAGTGAAATATTGTCTTATGACGGTTCAGCCTTAACCCCTGGAAACTTCAGTATCCAGATAACTGATGATTTCGGTTCAAGAAATTTGCAAGTCTCTTACTCATCAGTTCATACCAATTCTAAAGAAGGAAGAATTGATTCTGCGTGGTTAGGGAATGCAAGTTTCAATTCTGTCTACAACAAAGACTATCAGCAAATAGTAAGCATAGATAACTCAGAACAACACACCTGCATATTAGAACTCGATGGTGATGTATTATGTTGGGGCCTAGGTAATGTGTATCAGTTAGGAAATGGCGGTACGACAAGCTACAATTATCCTTATGAAACAAATGTTGATAATTACTATACGAATCTAAACTTCTCTTCAATTTCAATAGGCGATACACATACTTGTGCCCTAGATTCAGAGTCTGAACTTCTATGCTGGGGACAAAAGGCGTATTACCGATTAGGAGATAACTCTGCATCTGGGGCCCAAACTTACCCTTACAAATACACAGGGGATTCTGAAGTTTATGGTAAGAAATTGGCAATTGTGTCCTCAGGTGGAGAACACACATGTGCAATCAGAGCGGACGCAACTACATGGTGTTGGGGATTTGGAAATTATGGCCAAACTGGTGATGGAAGTGTTAACATGGGAACTCAACCCAAGCAGGTACAATTACCTAACAATTTGTCAGCAACTAGTCTGAGTCTTGGTTATTCCAGCACTTGTGCAATCGTTGATACTGGCGACATATATTGCTGGGGCCGTAATCACGTAGGGCAGTTAGGTATCGGAAATACTACCGATCAATCCTTGCCTCTCAAAGTATTGTTACCAAGTGGTAGAACAGCATTAGCATTGGAGTCAGGAGATTACCATACCTGTGCTATTTTAGACGACTATTCAGTGAAATGCTGGGGTCAAAATTCTAACGGACAGATTGGAGATGGAACTACAGATGATAGAACGTCACCAGCTTCAGTAATTCTTTCAGGAGTAAATGACCCAATTCAATTATCTGCTGGGCAATCAAGTACCTGTGCAGTGTTTGATAATGGAAGAATCAAATGCTGGGGTCTGAACTCTAATGGTGAACTTGGTATTGGTAATAATAACCAACAAAACTCGCCTCAAGACCTTAACTCGATTTCTCATCTTCACGCTTCACATGTAACTGTTGGAAATGCATTCGCTTGTGCTACATTCCATGATGGAGCACCTAGATGTTGGGGTAATGGTGGTAGCGGAAAATTAGGTACTGGCTCAACCTCATCAAGCAATGTACCAGTAGCAATTCGTGAATATGCTCCAGGAAATATAACCATAATCGAAGGTAGTGATATTTCAATCCCTCTAACTGTTGCAGGCTGGGATTACACCACTTCAGCATCTGGAACTTATCCAACAGGTGTAAATTGGGATAATTTAACAGAATCTATTGTTGTTGATTCGGATTTGCAAGTTGGAAACTACACTATTTCAGTCACTGTTTCAAATTCGATTAAGAGTGTTCAAGCATCAATCGATTTGAAAGTAATCGAAAGGATCGACAAATGGAGTGACAGAGTAGAATCTCACTCTCTAGGCATGTCAGTGCTTAACAAAGATGATTCGATTCCGGTAGATCTTTCAGTAGGAAATCGCCATTCTTGTTTCATAACAAATTCTTCAAATTATTGTCAAGGCTATAACACTCAAGGGCAACTTGGAGAAAATTCAAATTCACAGAGAAATACTCCGTTCGAGATATATGGATTTGATGAGCCCTTAACTTCGATTTCGATAGGAGATGAACATACCTGCGGAATCGATGAAAGTGGAGAATTGTACTGTTGGGGCTACAACGTGTATGGGCAAATTGGGAATGGATATAGTGGTGGACAATACAAGTACAATACTCCTCGAAAAATATTTGTTGATTATTCATCAAATCAATTACCTCCTGCTCTTCAAATATCAACTGGAGATTCCCATTCTTGCGGGATTTTCGAAGATTCTAATCTATATTGCTGGGGATACAATAATTATGGCCAATTAGGACTTGGAGATGTATCCCTAAGGAATCGCCCAGTAGTTGTACAAACCCCTGGAGATGACTTATTTACCGATATATCACTAGGATACTCCCATAGTTGCGGGATAATAAAAAATGGCTCAGTATACTGTTGGGGATACAATAACTATGGCCAACTCGGCGATTCAACCAATGATAATAGCAACGTACCAGTTTACTCACAATTACCATCCGGTAGTAAAGCAGTAGCAATTTCAGTTGGTAACTACCACAATTGTGTGATCATGGATAATTCATCAGTATACTGTTGGGGATACAATCAGCGTTCGGAATTAGGAAATGGAAATCAAACAAATATGAATATTCCAGTACATGTCAATATACCAATTGGCTCAAACCCAGTTCAAATTTCGAGTAGTGACGGCCACACATGTACGGTTATGGATAATGGTTCGATGTATTGCTGGGGTCTCAATAATTACGGGCAAGTCGAAGGCCCAGTTACTGAAAACCTAGGTACTTATGTTTACAATCCAACCTACGTCTCTACAAAATTCAATCATAAAGTAGTCTCAGTTGGTGCTGGAGGTGCGGGTTACACTTGTATTATAACAGAACACGCTGCTATTTCTTGCTGGGGCAGAAGTAATTATGGCAGCCTAGTTGAACTCAACGAAAATAAATTTTCTAAGCTAAGATACGTTATCTCTGAAGAGTACGAATATTCAATCCAACCAATGGGCTGGAATATCGTAGATTATTCAATCAATAACCTGCCACAAGGTATGACAATGAATGAATCTAAATTATCTATCAACTCTGAAGCAAACCAAACTGGAAGCCTTTCCTGGATTGTAAATACAACTCTTGGAACCACTCAAGGTACAATCGATTATGAAGCGATGTCGATAGATCGCAGACCTAGTTCTGCTCCTGCATGGACAAATTCGATTTCTTACAAAGAAGATGATTCTGCAGTTTCGATGACTTCGGTTGATGCATGGTATAATCATGCATGTGGAATCGATGAAGATGGAAAGGTATACTGTTGGGGTGCGAATGGTGATGGACAATTAGGTGATTTGTCAACTAACAGAAGGTCAAGTCCAAATCCTGTTCGTTTCTCTGGAGATGACCCTGTAGCAATTCAGGTTTCAACTAGCCGGCAGAACTCATGTATACTAACCGATGAAGGAAGAGTAATGTGCTGGGGAGATGGCTCTAAGGGCCAAAATGGACAAGGAACATGGGATACTAATGCTGAGCGCTATGACCTAAAAACTCCAGGGGAAGTTCTTCTACCGTGGTCGAGCAATGCAGTAATGATCAGTACTGGTTACACATTTGCATGCTCACTGTTAGATGATGGAACTGTTTATTGTTGGGGAAATAATAACTATGGCCAATTAGGCGATGGCACAACAACTAGTTCTGGATTACCAAAGAAAGTACTGCTTCCAGATGATAGATTTGCAATTTCAATCGACACTGGATATGAACATAGTTGTGCTGTACTCGATAACGGTGAAATGTACTGTTGGGGTAAACAAAATTACGGAAATATGGGAACTGGCCAGGGGTATATGACAAGCAATTCTGCTCTTTACAAAATTAAAGTTCCAATCAAAGTTGAGATTCCACAATCAAAATCTGTATCCTTCATGGAAGTCGGTGAATATCATGGCTGCGCAGTAATGACCGACAACACTCTTTGGTGTTGGGGCCACAATAGCCATGGCGAAGTTGGAGTCGGTAATGAATCATCAGGAAACAACGAAGTTATTAGAAAACCTATACAGATTGATATGCAATTCTACAGTCCAATTATTGCCATTGATTTGGGTCTTGAATCAACTTGTACTCTTCATGATGATGGTTCTCTGAATTGTTGGGGAGAGAATGATGATGGAGAAATTGGTAATGGATTAATCGGAGGAGATACCTCATCTCCAGTTTCAATTCAATTAGATGGTGGAGTAACTGCAACAGGAATCACTTCTGGTTATCGATTCAAGTGTGCCACTGCATCGGATGGAATTGTCCAATGTTGGGGATACAATAGCGATAGTGCACTGGGTGATGGTACTCAAGAACCAAGTGCTTATCCACAAGTTGTAGACATGGATATGCCATCCACCAGCACAACTCTAACTTATCTTGAAGGTGAAATTACTCAGAATCAAAATTATGTTTCAGGATGGAATTACACATTCAGTGTATCCCCTCCACTTCCGCAAGGGTTTGCTCTAGACTATGAAACCGGTTCAATTATGTCAATTGGTAATTCTACATTCGGAGTTTCTAGACATAATGTATCAGCTATGGCTGGTCCATACACCACAACAGTCGAGATTACAATTGCTGTAATCAGAGATACTGATGGTGACGGAACTCCTGATGCTGAAGATTATGATGATGATGATGATGGAAACCTAGACAGTTTGGATAATTGTCCAAGTCAGGCAGGAACCTCAACATTAGGTGGTTATGTGGGATGTCCAGATTCAGATGGAGACGGTTGGGCAGACTTGATTGATCCATTCGATGACGATAGCACCCAATGGAAGGACACAGATGGCGACGGTTATGGCGATAACCCGGATGGCACTACACCTGATATTTGGATTCTAGACTCTTCACAATGGTTTGATACAGATGGAGACGGTTACGGTGACAATGAATTCGGAACTAGAGGTGACACATGTCCAACCGAAGAAGGTTACAGTACGATTGATGTTTACGGATGTATAGACTCTGATTCTGATGGTTGGTCTGATTCGGGAGATTCATTCCCATTCACTAATTCACAATGGGCAGACAGAGATGGAGACGGTTGGGGAGACAACCAATCTCAAGGCGCAGAATTGGTAGATATATTCCCATCAGATGGAACACAATGGAATGATACTGATGGTGATGGTCATGGAGACAACAAGTATGGAACAGAAGGTGATTGGTTCCCTAATGACCCTGACCGATGGGCAGATTCTGATAGAGACGGTGTAGCTGATGAGGATGACGATTTCGTAAATGATGCAACTCAGTCATCCGACAGAGACGGAGACTTGTACGGAGATGACCCATTAGGAAATCGAGCCGATGAATTCCCAGATGACCCTACAGAATGGAAAGATACCGATGGGGACGGTGTTGGAAACAATGCTGATGCATTCCCATTCGACCCAACACAAACTACTGACAGAGATGGCGATGGATACGGAGATAACCCTCTTGGTTCAGGAGCTGATATATTCCCTGATAACCCAACACAATGGGAAGATGACGATGAGGATGGATTAGGAGATAATCTAACCGGTACCGATGCTGATCCATTCCTGAACGACTTCGATAACGATGGTTATAATGACAGTATTGACGTCCTTCCAAAGTTATATTCTCCTGGAGACTTGGATAATGATGGTTATCTTGATGATGACGATTGGGCCCCTAGAGACTACCGAGAATGGGCTGACTTTGATGATGATGGTAAGGGTGACAATGAAGACCCTGATGATGACAATGATGGTTATGCTGATACCGATGAGATAAGACAGAAGACAGACCCATATGATGACAGTTCTGTACCTGTAGAAAGTTTCGAAATTGTAGTACCTGGAACAAGTGTTGGACTAGGTGCTTGGGACCTAATCGGTATGTTTGGAGGAATACCTCTATTCTCTTGGATATTGTTTGGATTTGTAACAAGGAACAAGCGTTGTGCTAAATTTGAAAATATGCTAAATGAAGCACGTTCTAGAGATGAATTGGAGCAGGTTGCTCTAAAGTGGGAATACTCGCTAATGCTAAGATTACTCGGTCCTCACCAAGGTATTCGCCTTGAAAGAATTCGTTCAGAACTCGATGACGTGTTTGAAAAATATGAGGACTCGATGGTTTATCCCGGAGAAGATCAAACGCAACTTGTGGAAAAGGTAATTCCAGAAATTCGCCACACTATCGAGAGAGAACCAACCGTTGTTGAAACCCCTGTTCAGCCAGCTTATTCGCAACCTGTAGAGCCGGTAGCAGAAACTGCTCCTGTGTACTCACAACCAGTTGAACCAGTACCAGAAACTGCCCCAGTATATACACAGCCGGTTGAAACAGTGCCGGAGAATATTCCTGCGGTTGCAGCGACTGCATATGCGCCATCTGCATCTACTGCAGGAACTGTCGGCACAGATGGTTACGAATGGCTAACCGATAATGGTCAAAATTACTACAGATTAGCTAATTCGGGGTCGGAATGGACATTGTGGCAAGGCTAACTTGAAGCACTAATCGTTATCATGTGCAGCCTGTTAGTTAGTATGTGACAGCAAAGCCTTGGGTCGTAGTTGCCGTAATGGCCATGATGTGCTTAATGCCATATCAATCGATAGATTTCGGTTACTTGAGTGATGATGCTGAATCAAAGGAAGGGCCAGGCCAAGGTCAAGGTCCAGCAGATATTCTTCTGATGGGCAACAGCTATGTTGCATCTAATTCTCTTCACAATCTGGTTGATGGTGTGATGAATGCTGCTTCACAGCCGGCAAATGTTTCTGCTCTAAGTGGAGGCGGAATGATTCTTCCA
>JBJLAY010000011.1:0-8625 GCA_045568475.1 Candidatus Poseidoniaceae archaeon
TACCCTTTGATTCAATACTCCGAATATTTCTTTGAGTTTCCAAAGGATTTCTCAACAGGGTATTTCTCAGCATTATGTTTCAACTTTTCATGGATTATTTGGATTGGATCTAGTTCTAATTTCGAACATAAATTCAGACAGTACACCATCACATCAGCCAACTCATGGCTAATGCTTTGGACCAACTTTTCATCTTGTAAGACTTCATCTTTGGTTGGATTAGTCCACTGAATTGTCTCGCTCAATTCAGCGGCTTCAATGGAAATGGAGGCGACCAAGTTCTTCACTGTGTGAAACTGTTCCCAGTTTCTTTTTGAAACGAAATTATCAATCTCAGCAATCGTGTTGTCTAACGAATCAGTAGAGGGCATAACCTCGACTTGAGGCCGTTCTCTAAAGTATTTTCAATCAGTATTGTTCGAGAACAAGCTCAGTGGTTGTACTTGCGATCTCTGTAGGTGCAGCCATCCACATTCGGTCTAGAAGTGTACGCAGAGCCATTGTGTCATCAACGTGAACAAGAGCGATTAAGTCAGCATCTCCAGATACTTCGTATAGAATTTCAACGCCTTCCCAGCCAGTAACTTCGCCAGCAAAGGTTCCAATTTCAGCACCAGGTGAAACCTTGATTCGAATTAGTGCGGTAAGTCCAACCCCGCCTTCTCGAACAGTATATCCGCGAATAGTGCCCATTTCTTCCATGCGCCTGACGTGTGTGCGTACAGTGCGTTCACTCGCTCCAACCAATTTCGCTAACTCAACGAAGGACATGCGTCCGTTTTTTCTCAGTTCAGCTAGGATTGCACGATCAATTTCGGCTATTCGGGCCATGACCCTCGGTTCCGCTATACGTATATGAAACTGTTTAATTTTATTATAACTGGAAAAGAATGGTTTATTTTTTGCAGTTATTCGGAAAAAATACTTCCGGTTTTAGGATTGACTAAAAACTCCGAATTTGTAGCAATTTATTATTATATTATCAATCTTTTGAAAGATTAGAAAAATCCATTTCCTTAAAAGTACCCCGTGTGTCAGATAAACGATGAACACCGCTGGTACAGTTTCTCACGAAGAGGTACAAGCCTTCTTTGACGAGGTTTTGAGTCTAGGATTATCAGACAAATATATCGAGTGGTATCAGGTCGATGTTTCCGCAGTTCTCGATGGCTGTGAGATACAAGGACACGAGGTAGACGAAGTCTCTGGAGACTCTCTCGTTTTCCTTAAATCATCTCTACTATTCTGCTCTCCTGAATTAGGAGTTATTCGCCACTACCCTCGCAGCCTAGTCCACTGTTTTGTTGAAGATAAGAGAGTAAAACCAGACCCTACAGATGAAGAATTATTATTCAGAGGAGAGTTGTTTTCAGTCACTCCAGAATCTGAGCAACTTTGCTGGGTTCGAGATTGCACCATTGATTACGAGATTCCTTCCACACAACGGATTATCTCCAGTTGGATGAAGTGGTTGAATCAAGCATGATTCTTTCCGCTTGTTTCAAGGATGGGCAGCGCTTGGCCTAGTTCAGAGGCACCTAAATGTCTGACATCATATCCGGTCTTGACGCAAGAATGGTTCTAGACAGTCGTGGAAACCCGACCGTAGAGGTTGATTGCTATGTTGATGGCGGTCTACTTGGCCGTGCAATGGTTCCTAGCGGGGCTTCCACAGGCGCCTATGAGGCAATTGAGTTACGAGATGGTGATGCTTCACGCTGGCTAGGAAAAGGTGTGGATAATGCTGTAAACAACGTAGTTG
Source organism: Candidatus Poseidoniaceae archaeon (assembly GCA_045568475.1). Taxonomy (GTDB): domain Archaea; phylum Thermoplasmatota; class Poseidoniia; order Poseidoniales; family Poseidoniaceae; genus MGIIa-K1. Next base: position 1,763 of record JBJLAY010000011.1, read on the forward strand.
AATCAATCCAGGAAGCCTTGGTCGGCATGCCAGTTGATGATCAGAAGGCAATCGATGAAGTAATGATTGAACTCGACGGAACTCCAAACAAAGCCAATCTTGGAGCTAATGCAATGCTAGGTGTCTCGATGGCGTGCTTGCATGCTGGAGCAGCGCTACATGAGTTACCTCTTTGGAGATATGTTGGTGGGGTTGCAGGCGGATTAATGCCTGTGCCAATGCTAAACATCCTCAACGGTGGAGCGCACGCTGCATCAAATGTAGACGTTCAAGAATTCATGGTAATGCCTCATGGATTCGATACATTTCCCGAAGCACTTCGTGCGGGAGTAGAGTGTTATCATTCTCTGAAGAAGGAACTGAAAGCCGACGGCCTTCTTGGCGGAGTCGGTGATGAGGGAGGGTTTGCACCAAACCTTCCAGCAAATGAAGCAGGCTTAGGTTACATGGTTCGTGCAATCGAAGGAGCGGGATATAGTACTGAAGAAATTGGAATCGCTCTCGATGTTGCCTCAACTGAATTCTACAAAGACGGCGCTTACCACATGGACGGCAAAGCAATCTCCGGCGAAGATTTGTCAGATATGTATGCTAGTTGGGTTGATGAATACCCATTGCTATCAATCGAAGATGGATTTGCAGAAGATGACTGGCGAAGTTGGTCCCATTGTATGCGAGACATTGGAGACAAGGTGCAATTGGTCGGAGACGATTTATTCGTTACACAAACCGAGCGCCTTTCGATGGGAATTGAATCTAAGGCAGCAAATGCAATCTTAGTCAAGGTTAACCAAGTCGGAACAATCACTGAAACATTGGAAACAATGGACATGGCTTCGGCTCATGGCATGAATTCAGTAGTGAGTCACCGTTCTGGCGAAACAGAAGATACAACAATTGCAGATTTAGCTGTAGGAACAAGAGCAGGACAGATCAAAACAGGCGCTCCAGCTCGTTCTGATAGAGTAGCAAAATACAATCAACTCTTGAGAATAAGTGATGAAGTTAGCGAATACCGCTCTCCCTTCTGAGGAATTAGCATGAAAGTAAGACGGGAATTACTCCCGATTGTAATTTCCTTACTTTTTCTTCTCATAGCGAGACAAATCTATCCTTATGCAGGAGTTATGGTTGCTGAAATTCCTGATGGATACGAGCAAGAAACAATTGCTACAGACCTAGGCGGCCCAACTTGCCTAGTATTCGATGAAGATTTGTTATTGGTCTGCGATAGAGATGGCGGTAGAATTGTTACTATTGATGGCGAGACTCTTCTTTCGGGGCTTGATCATCCACATGGAATGCTGTTGTTGGATGATGCCGTAATAATCTCAGAAGAAGGAAAACTCACACGTTATGATTCTAATTTTGAAAACCCAACAATCTTGGTGGAAGGAATTCCTTCAAAGAACCACCAAACCAACGCTGTTAATGTTCTTCCAAACGGGACATTGATTTGGCATAGTGGCAGTACATGCAATCTCTGTGAAGAAGACGACCCTCGTAATGCGGCTCTACTTTGGGTAAATGCTACAACCGGAGAACATGGAATCTTGGCAACCGGTGTTAGAAATTCATTCGATGGTGTATGGGTAGACGGTATTGGTTACTTATTCAGTGATAACGGACAAGATACGAAAGGTGACGATTTCCCGAATGAGGAAATCAATCTCTTAGTCGAAGGTGGCGAATATGGTTGGTTGACAGAGTCGGTAAGCGATCCGAACCCCGAAGGAACAGAAGCGCCTGTAGCAACGTGGACTCCACATACTTCTGTAAACGGAATGACCACTCGTCCAGCTAATTTACCAGGAGACAATTACACAGTGTATGCTACGGTATTCGGCTCATGGGCAACTCTTCTTCCACAAGGGCACCAAATCCTGAAAATAGATTTCCAACAAACAGACGATGGCTGGGTAGGGGATGTGGAAATATTCGCTTCAGAGGTAGGCACTCCATTGCCAATTACTGGTGGGCCTGATGGAAACCTGTATTATGCAACATTCGACCATAATGGTGCTGTACACGTAATTAGGCCTGAAGCCAATTCTTGAGCCTCTTACAACCTTCACGAATTTGCTCGAGGCTTGTGCCGTAACTCATGCGAATAAGCCCTTCTCCGCCTTCCATCAATGAGCCAGGAACAACTTGCACATTTGCTTCTTCTAGAGCTCTTGTTGCAAATTCAATATCGTCCATGCCAGTTTGTGTAATGTCGGCTAAGATGTAAAATGCACCTTCTGGCTTAGGGGCGTTGATTCCAGGAATTTCTTCAAGCAATGAGTGGAAAACATTTCTTCTTTCTGCAAATGCATCATAGAACTCACGCGGCTCATCTTCTAACTCTAATGCTAATGCTCCCGCCTCCATCAGGAAAGTCGGTACGTGACTAGCAGAACTTGCTTGACATGTCTTGACTCCTTCCATAACTTCAGTTGGCCCAGTGATCCAACCTAACCTCCATCCTGTCATGGCCCAGATTTTGGACCATCCTCCAATTGTTAGAGTGCGCTCTTTTCCTCCATTACATGCAGCAGGAGATACGTAAGAGTGCTCAGAATAAACTAGGTCGGAATAAATCATATCGTCGAAAATCCAAAGGTCATTTTCGACAGCGATTGCAGTTAATTCCTCGATTTCACTTGGAAGATAAACCGCCCCAGTAGGATTATTTGGAGAGTTGATAATCATCGCCTTAGTCTTAGATGTAATTGCAGCACGAGTTGCAGCCATGTCTGGATGATAATTTTCCCTGTTTACAGGGACATGAATTGGAACAGCCCCAATTAATTTCAACATTCCATCATAAGATGGCCAAGCGGGGGCGAATAAGATCACTTCATCACCAGGGTTGAGGCATGTCATCATTGCATAGAGCAATGCTTGCTTACAGCCAGGCGAAACCAAAACGTCGTTCGGGTCTACATTTATGTCATACTTTGTGAGGTAATTTGCTACTGAATTACAAATCTCTTCACTGCCTTGGCTACGAGTATATCCGTGCTGCCCTGAATCTAAAGCAGCCTTTGCTGAATTAACTACAGATTCGGGTGTACTGAAATTTGGCTGGCCAACAGTGAATCTAACAACGCCTTTCGGAGGGGGTGCTAGGAATGCGGCAAAACCGCGACCAACATTTCCAACATTCGAATTTAGAGATGGCATGAAAGTGGCCTCTTCTTATGCCCACCCTATTGAGTATACACTATGAATAATCCTACTATAATGGTCAAAGGTCGTCAAAGAAGTCATCATCTAAGTCATCATCGAACTCTTCTTCGAACTCCTCTTCCTCTTCATACTCGAACTCATCCTCATATTCTTCATCTTGCATGAAAGCCTGATCCTTCCTTTTCTTTAGAATAATAACAGCGACGGCAACCAATACTATTCCTCCACCAATGCCGGAGAAGATGATTGTAGAATTTTCTCCTAAGGAGGCGATCGCTCCTTCAGGTTCCGCTTCTGTAACACGAATGGTAGTTGTAGCGCTCTGATAATTACATACTCCTTCATTTCTACAAGAAAAATCACTTATAATGTAGAAATCGATAATGTAGTATTTCTCTTTGTTTACTCCCTTTGGGGCCCGAATCTTAAATTCTATAGTCGTTGAATCTCCTGAATCAATTTCAATAGAAATGGCGTTGGCCGAAATTGTAAATCCCTCCTCCTCTAATCTGCTCCTGCTTTCATCATAAACTCCTATTTGCATAGTATCGGAATTACCATTGCCATTGTTGCCACAAATGACTGCAACATCGTAATCTTCGCCCGAGACCATGTCAATTTCTGCTTCCGTTAACTGGATTGTAGGGGCGCCATATTGAAGAATATGGGCCAAGGTTTCCGCAGTATCTGAGGCTTCAGGGAGAGAGTCGGCAGGAAGGTCGTTGAAGGAAACAACAACGGCCTTAGTCTCCACTAGAATAGTTTGAGCCATCATCCCCGATTCTGCTATTAGACTCACTTGGAACTCAACTTCTGCACCAGGCCCAACAGTTACTGTCCCCGGGCCAGCGGCCAATAATACACCACTTTCGATTGTAATCTCTACTTCTTCTGAATAAAGTGTAGGATTGGATAAGACGCAGTAAAAATATCCAGAATTTGTTGAACCGGGGTAAACTCGGATATGCGAATCCCCGCCGTGATTCGGCCCCTGGCAATCAATCTCTATTTCCGGCAAAACACTCTGGGCACTTGCGTTGTAAACTAAACAACTTGATAGGAGGAAAATTAGGGCCAATAACAATGTTGTCACACGGCCCATAACTATTCGTCAACAATCCTACTAATCATCTTGTTCCCGTTTTTATGGAAATAGTAAGGCCCAAGAACCATTTTGTCAATAATGGCATTCTATGACTCCCCGACTAACCGTCCCTCTTGACAAAACGCAAACTATCGATGATAGTGTTTGTCTTTTGGATAAACCTAATTGGAGCACGGACTGAGATTTGAACTCAGGTCTCAGGATCTGCAATCCCGCTCATAGCCGCTCTGACATCCGTGCAGTAAACGGTGGGACCGACAAGATGTATTTCAACGCGTCTCAAGTAAAAACGATTAAATCGACAAGCAACTTTTAACCCCGAAACCATCAGTATCACCTATGGACGAGTCTAAATCCGAAATCTCAATCGAGGTCAACGCTCCGCCCTCCATCGAACTTGATGCTGGAAATATTGTGTCTAATCAGCCAGTACTAATGACCGGCGAGCCTAACCAATCCTCGCAAAATTTATTCAATGTAGCCGACCCTCAAAATGTTAGTTTCGTAATGGGCCCAAATGGCCAATTAATCGCTGTTGCCAAGCCTCCATTTGTATGGAAACATTTCTGGATTGGCGGGGGGATACCGTTCGCCCTCTATGTCGTACCTTTACTGTTAATGCTTATTGCAAGTGGGTTTTCTGAAGGGGAATACATCTGGGACGATGTAGAGCTAGTCTCTGAAGAAAACTCTACGGCTTACACAGGGGAAATCACTCTCGATTCGGATTACAGGCTAGAATGGTGCAGCGTCTATATTGATACTGATGACATGGAGCAATCAACTCACAGGTATGTATGCGAAGCGAATGATGACCAAGCAAGCATTTTAGACTCATACACAAATGAAACCGTTGGCTATTGGAATGGCCAGAATGGCACCGTCTATCTAGATGCAGGAATCGATCACGGAGATGACTTGATAATAATCCAGTTCGAAGCACAAGTAGAAGCAGGTTTCTTAATGGAAATTCTGTATGATGTCGAAGAGCTAATGATCTTCAGTTGTTGTTTAGGATTTTTACTGAGTATAGTTTTACTAATCGTGGGTTTTTCCACAGGTAAACCTGGTATGGGCTGGGGCGGAGTTGCAGCACTAGTTGCATTCCCATTTATTGGAATCTTAGCAGCAGGGATAGCTTGAGGTGAGTCCAAATGCCGATAAAAGGCCCTAATTGGACCCCGGATGTTGCATACTATGATTGTAGATATGCGGTACTTCGCAAGCCACTTGGCTTTCCAAGAGGAGCAGAGATCCTTGCAGACGACGACCAAGCAATCCATGCTTGGGTCGAATCTGATGGAAAGGTTGTAGCCGTTGGTCGAGCACACCTTATTCCCGCAGATAGCGATGGTTCACAAGCAGATCATGCGGGCCCTGGCGCAGCTAAATGTCCGCCTTTCGGGCCCCTTTCAGATGAAGAAAATAGACCAGCAATTCAAATCCGGCAAATGGGGACCCTTAGTACACACCAGCGCCAAGGAAACGCAGCAAATGTATTGAGGCAACTGGAAGATGACTCGGTAACAAAATTCGGAGCCACAATAGGTCTTTTACAAGCTAGGGCTCATGCAATTCCTTTCTATGAAAGCCAAGGATGGGTTATTATTGATGAAGAATATGAGATTCCAGGAATCGGGCCTCACCGCTCTATGATGAAGCGGTTGGCTGAGAATCAATGAATCGCGGTGTTCAAATAGGTCAAGCATCGCTCCATGTGTTAGAGGGAACATTGGGTTCCCTATGATTGACCCGTGAAAAACGATGAATACGGAGGAACTGGAACAAATAGTTAGAGAAGGACAAAACCGCAATACTGCGAGCCAAATGGTCGTGCTAGCAGGCTATCAAATTGATAGTGCAAAGTCCTTCTTTCCAGTTAGAAGAACTAACGAAATTAGCGTTAGCTCCGTATCACTCCCGAACCAAGATGCCCAGTCACGCTGCGCGCTTGCTTTGGAAAGAGAGAACAGCGGGTTCTCTATCTTTAGATAAAAATAGGAGATGAAATGAAAATGAACAGAAAAATTGTAAGCATGCTTGTGGCACTCTTCCTCGCAGTTTCTGCACTTAGTGCAGTTAGCGGTGACGGATCTGACCCCCTCGACCCATCTGACGGTGGCGCTGATTGGGACGGTGACGGTTTAACCAATGCTGAGGAGCAGAACCACGGTACAAACATGAACAACGCCGACAGCGATGGTGACGGTTTACCTGATGGATGGGAGGTCAACAATGGTCTCTCACCAACCAATGGCGGAGACGCTAATGGTGATCCAGATGGTGATGGTCTGACCAACTCTCAGGAGTACGCAGCGGGTACTAACCCGAATAACGCCGACACGGATGGCGACGGTAAGAACGACAATGTCGATCAATACCCAACCGATCCTAACGACGGTGAATACAGCGACTCTGATGGTGACGGTATCCCAGACGCATACGACCCTGATTTCCAGGAGTCCAATGCAGGTTCTGGCGATGGCGGCACCGAGGGCGGTGGCGAGTCTGAAGACCAAGGACAAGGCGAAGGCCAAGGACAAGGTCAGGGACAAGGTCAAGGACAAGGTCAAGGACAAGGTCA
>JBJLAY010000012.1:0-30637 GCA_045568475.1 Candidatus Poseidoniaceae archaeon
TCATCATCAGCATGGTTCTTGTCAATGTAGTTGAGTTTCAACTTGCCGTTATCCAACTTCTCAACACCCTTAGCAAATACTCCAGTGTTTACTTTGACCTTGTTCTTCTTTAGGAATAATTCCAGAGGTCTTCGCAATTCTTTGTCGAATATCGGTAGGACACTGTCCATTGCTTCGACAATAGTAACTTCAGCACCTAGCATGCGGTGAACAATTCCTAATTCAAGGCCAATGTATCCTCCGCCTACAACAACAAGATGTTCGAGCTTCTCATCAATATCAAGTGCTTCTCGACTAGAGATAACTCCGTCTCCATATTTCATGAATGGTAATTCAATCGGTACACTTCCATTTGCTAGAATCACATATTCTGCTTCGATTTGTGTCTCTCCAACTACTACAGTCTTCGCATCTTTGAATTCAGCCCACCCGGTGATTAATTCTGCACCAGATTTCTTCAGCAACTGCTCGACACCTTTGTTCAGGCGGTTTACAATGTCGTCTTTCCAACCCTTTAGTGCAGCCATTTCGAGTTCAGCAGGACCTGGAATTGAAATTCCCATGTGACCGCCTTTCTTTGCATGCTTAGCAAGATCGTGGAACTTGTGGGCAGCATGAATCATAGCCTTAGATGGAATACATCCTCTAATCAGACAAGTACCGCCTGCTTTCTCTCCTTCAACAATTACGGTATCCATACCCAATTGTCCAGAACGAATTGCAGCGACATATCCTCCAGGGCCAGCGCCAATAACCAGGACCTTACACTTTCTAACTTTCATAGTAAAAACCTCACATGAAGATAGTTGCAGGGTTCTCAAGTAGAGTCTTGAGTCTCTGAACTAATACTGCTCCATCCCATCCATCTACGACACGGTGATCCCATGACGAGGATAAGCGTAGCATCTTGCGAATAACAACTTGGCCGTTTCTTACAACAGGCGTATCGACAGCATTGTGGACTCCTAGAATTCCAACTTCTGGTTTGTTAATAATTGGAGTTGCTCCAAGCCCACCCATTCTTCCTAGGCTTGTGATAGTGAAGGTTGAACCAGTCAACTCTCCAAGACTTGCAGTTCCATCACGAGCAGCTTGACTGACACGCTGCATTTCTGATGCAGATGTCCAAATGTCTTGCGCTTCTACATGCTTTACTACAGGTACGTACAAACCTCTGTCAGTTTGTGTAGCGATTCCTAGATGGATTGCATCATGTCGTGAAACAACACCCTTCTCATCATCATATAGTGCGTTGCATACAGGGTTCTCTCCAAGTGCTTTGACAAGACCTTGCATGATGAATGGCAGGTAAGTCAACTTAGGTTGACCATCTGCTCTTGATGCGTTAAGGTGAACTCTAAGAGTTTCTAAATCTGTGATGTCTACCTCTTCGAAATAACTGAAGTGAGGTATTGTGCTGTAAGATTCAGTCATAGATTCTGCAATCTTTCTTCGCAATCCGATAACAGGAACTTCAGTAACTCCGGTTAGAGCAGTTCTGGAAGGTCCTGCGGCAGCCACAGGGCTACCTGCTTCCTTCCATGAGTCAAGATCTCCGTGGGTAATTCTTCCAGCAGGTCCACTTCCTGAAACTCCTGAAAGTTCGATTCCACTCTCACGAGCTCTCTGCCTAACTGCTGGAGATGCTAGTGGTCTTGCCCCAGGAGCTGCAACTACTACTGGAGTTGGTGCAGCAACAGGTTCTGGGGTTGGTGCAGCAACAGGTTCTGGAGTTGGAGCAGGAGCTTCTGGAGCAACTTCTGGTTCAGGTTCAGTAGCGACTTCCTCTGTGGATGCGTTACTTTCTCCGTCAGTTTCAAACTCGATACAAACTTGGCCAACAGCCAATATGGTTCCAGGTTCTCCAACTATAGATTTCACTACACCATCAGTAGGAGATGGAATCTCTACTGTTGCTTTGTCAGTCATGACCGATAAAATCGGGTCGTCTTCTTTTACAGAGTCTCCTACTGAAACCATCCATTCGACGACTTCTCCTTCTACAACTCCTTCTCCTATATCTGGTAGCTTGAATGCAAATATTCCCATGTTTATGCCTCCTGTGTTTTCTTAATTGCCGCTGATATTCTTTCAGGGCTTGGAAGATAATCCCACTCAGTTGTATGTGGGAAAGGTGTGTCCCAACCTGTAACTCTCAAGATTGGGGATTCAAGATGCCAGAAACATCTCTCTTGGATTGAAGCGCTCATCTCTGCTCCAAATCCACTTGTCTTAGGGGCTTCATGAACAATTACACAGCGACCAGTTTTCTTAACCGAGTTAACAACAGTATCTCTATCCCAAGGCAATAAAGTTTGCAAATCGATCAACTCAGCATCGATTCCACTTTCTTCAATTCCTTTCTGGGCTACATGGACCATAGTTCCCCAAGCAATAACGGTACAAGCACTACCTTCACGAACTATTCTTGCTTCTTCAAGAGGCATTGAGAAGTATCCTTCAGGAACATCTCCATCTTCGTGTCCTTTCCATGTCGGGACATTGTGCGGGTCACCATAAAATGGGCCACGATAGCAACGCTTTGGCTCAAAGAAGATTACAGGGTCGTTACATTCGATAGAACTGGTCAATAGGCCCTTTGCATTTCGAGGATTTGAACAGTACACTACCTTCAACCCAGGCGTGTGTGTGAATTGTGATTCTGGGCTTTGTGAATGATGGTGTCCGCCCTTGATACCTCCTCCAGCAGGAGTTCTGATAGTAACTGGTGTCGAGAACTCACCACCACTTCTGTGACGAAGTTTTGCAATTTCATTGACGATTTGGTCATATGCAGGGAATATGTAATCTGCGAATTGAATTTCTGCTACTGGCCTTAACCCATTGAGTCCCATTCCAAATGCGATAGCTGCAATTCCACCTTCTGCTAATGGTGCATCAAATACTCTGTGGATTCCATGCTTTTCCTGTAATCCAGAAGTTACACGGAACACTCCTCCGAAGTAACCAACATCTTCTCCGAAAATAACTACATTTTCATCCTTCTCTAACAGGGAGTCTAATGCACTGTTAAGCGATTGTATCATATTCATTTCAGTCATAACAATCACCTCACTTTCCAAGTTCCTCACGCTGTTCTTGTACGTGCCACGGAACACTTTCGTAAACTTCAGTAAATATTGTCGATGCTGGTGGGAATGGCCCGTTAGCCAAATCACCAAATGTGCATGCTTCTTTGTAAGCAGCCATTACTTCATCATCGATCTTTTGTGCTAATTCAGCATCCTTCTCTTCAGACCAAGCTCCAATTGATATCAAATGCTTTTTCAATCTGTCAACGGGATCTCCACCTGGCCAACATTCGAATTCATTGCCAGGGCGATATATCGATGGGTCATCTGATGAAGAGTGTCCGCCTGCTCTGTATGTGTATACTTCGATATGAGTTGCTCCCTTGCCAGCACGAGCACGCTCACGCGCCCACTTTGTTACAGAGTATAGTGCGAGGAAATCATTTCCATCTACTCTCAAAGAAGGGATTCCATAAGCAAGTCCTCTAGCAGCGAAGTTTTCTCCACCTGTAGCAATATTTCTGTGAGTTGAGATTGCCCATTGATTGTTTACCACATTAAGGATAACTGGTGGCTTGAAAACTGAAGCAAAGTTCAGTCCGTAATGATAGTCTCCCTGGGCGCTTGTTCCATCGCCAAGCCAAGTGATTGTTGCTTGATCATCTCCTTTGTATGCGGAAGCCATCGCAACTCCAACCGCCTGACTAAATTGAGTTCCAACCGGACTTGATATGGAGATGAAGTGTCCTTCTTTCCAAGAATAATGTACTGGCATCTGGCGACCACGAATGTTATCTTCCGTATTTCCGATACAATGGCAAATCATGCTGACCATGTCCCGACCTCTAACGAATTGCGCACCAGGTTGGCGGTACGAAGGGAATATCCAGTCGGTATCATCCAATGCCATAGTTTGTGCGATTGCAATCGCTTCTTCTCCAAAAGAACGCATGTAGAATGACAACTTTCCAGTTCGTTGCATCTTAATCATTCGATCATCATAGATTCTAAGTTTCATCATTAATTCTAGACCACGAATCAATGTTGCAGCATCAAGTCCCGGATCCCATTCCCCACCAGCAGTGTCATCGTCTCCTAGAACTCGAATTAGGCCATGTGCATGGTCGTGAGTATCCGGAGCCTCACAGGTTACTGGGTCTGGCCTAGATAGGTCGCCAGGTTGCTCAACCCAAGGTCCTCCAAAGTCGGATTCATCACCCGGGCGGAATGGAGCGGTAGGCACATTGTATGGCTCAAGTGACCCCTTATCCCCTTCCGTCATGTCAATCCTCACTCCATGTATGTTCTAAGCCTTGCTGATGCCTTGGCTAGCAAGTCGCCCGCTCTGTAAGACGATCTAACCAGTGGGCCACATGCCCAACCTAAAAATCCAATCTTTTCGATGTAATTAGTCCATTCATCATATTTTGCAGGTTCTGGAAATCTATCTACTGGCAAGTGATTTGGGCTTGGCGCTAAGTATTGCCCAATGGTTACTAAGTCGACATTAGCATCTCTAAGAAGATGTAAAGCCTCAATGATTTCATCGTCGGTTTCTCCTAAACCTACCATGATTGAAGACTTAGTCAATATGTCGGGGCGTAATCTCTTAGCTTCTACCAAGATGCCAATGGATTGTTCAAACGATGCTCTTGCATCTCTGACTACAGAATCTAGTCTTGGAACACACTCCACATTGTGAGCAAATACTTCTAATTCAAGACCGTCTAATAATGAATTAAGGGCTTGATGATCCCCTGCCAAATCACTACATAATAATTCAAGAGTTACTTCAGGAGTTCTTTCTCTCACCGCTTCCAAGCATCTACGGTAATGCGCTGCGCCACTATCTGGTAGGTCATCACGATTTACCACAGTGATAACTGCGTGATTAAGTCCCATTGTAGATATTGCATCAGCTAAACTTGCAGGCTCATTTTCATCAAGTGGAGGTGGTCTTTTGATAGTACCAACTGCACAGAACCTGCATCCTCTAGTACATTGTTGACCAGCCACCATGAATGTAGCATCTTTAGCTGCCCAGCATTCGTGAATATTCGGACAGCGTGCTTCTTGGCAAACTGTGTGGAGCATGTTGTCGGTAACAGTATCCTTAGTCTCGTTGAATTTCTTTTGTAATTCACCTGTTGGAAGCCTTGTTCGGAACCATTCAGGAAGGCGAGTTCTAGCCTTGGCCATAGTCAATTTACGCACTGTCATGACCTCTCCCCCAAACATCCCGAAGGGATGGAGTGCAAAAAGAGTCGCTATGGGTGTTTACGAGCATTCAAGGACAAACTCGGTTTCCGAAGTTTATGCGAGTCGCTGTAATTACCGGTGGGGCAAGACGAATTGGCGCTGCAATTTCCAATATGCTAATCGATGAAGGATGGTCTGTAATTATACACTGCAATCGTTCAGTAACACAGGCAAGACATCTCATAAAAAGAGGGAAAGGTGCAATCGTTTCGGGAGACCTTTCAAACGATGAAGAGTTATTCAGAATTATTGAAGAGATTCATGATCATGATTTAGTTAAAGAAGCCGGTGGAATCGATTTGTTAGTACACAATGCATCAATCTATAATCAAGAGGACTTCGCTACAGTTACTCCACAAGAGTTACGTAGATTCTCATCAATTCATCTGGATGCACCATTTTTCATAACTCAGGGTTTGGCTCCTAAATTAAAGGCTAAAAATGGCTGTATTATTGGCATGGTTGATACTAGTTGGGACCATGCTTGGGAAGAGTTGGCTCACTATACTGCAACCAAGGCAGCATTACGGCAATTATTGATTAATCTCGCAGGAGAATTAGCTCCTGAAATAAGAGTTAACGGAATCGCACCTGGTGCGATACTAGCAGCGGCTTGGGAGAAAGATAGATTCGAGAAAATATTGGAAAAGGTTCCTCTTCGAAGAGCAGGTACTCCCGAAGACATTGCGGAGGCGGTAAAATTCCTCGCTGAAGCATCTTACATCACTGGTTTCATACTACCTGTAGACGGTGGATGGTCTCTAACATAATGGTGCAGGGGGTGAGATTTGAACTCACGAACCCATCGAGACCGGATCTTAAGCCCGGCGCCTTTGACCAACTCGGCAACCCCTGCGTCAGAATGCCGGCGAGGCTTAGAATTAATGAATGAGTCGGGACAATTTGTCTAGATTTAACAAGAAACAATGATTTATTCATAATCCAAACATTATTCCTAAGGCATTAAGTGCTTTTGCAAACAGTCGCTAACTATGAGCAAGGCAGCACCGATTGCGCTAATCGGAATTTTGGTGTTTTCAATAGTGGGATATATTGCAATAGATAGCAATAATGAAGAATCGACAGAAGCAGAAACCAATGTATTTGTTTGTGATAATGGTGATGAAATTTCCGCGAATTTACAAAATAACGGTTTTGAAGACTGTACTGATAGTTCTGATGAAGATGTTATTGATCATACCAAGCACCTACATGCGGACCCAATCTTAGAAGCAATTTTAGTCGATGTTGAAGGGGATCAATTTATCGCTGGAAATGTAATTCATGACCATCCGATGGAGGTCAGAATTAATTGGCACATGCAATCTGCAGAAGGTAATTCATCTGGAGAGAATATGGCTACTGATATGAATGGTGCTTGGACTTTTGAAATCGATGTTGAAGATAGAAGTGAAAACATATCAATCACATTTTTGGCACATAACCTCCCTGAAGACACATGGTCTGATAATCTAACAATAATAATTCCAAGGGAGGCAATAGATGGATGTACCAATTCTTCTGCTAACAATTTCAATTCAAATGCAACAAATGATGACGGAAGTTGCGACTATGATGAAGATGATGACGGTGTTCTAGATTCAGATGAAGTAACTGGTTGTACTGATGGAGCTGCAAATAATTACAATTCAGAAGCAACAGATGATGATGGAAGTTGTGAATATGACCAAAACTCCAACAATACGGGCGAGAATACACCTCCAAGTTGTCATGTCGGTAATGATTTGACTTCCGATGTTAATGAATTGGTTTATCTTGATGCTAGTAATTCTGTCGATGCTGATGGTGATTCACTCCAGAATCCGTCTTGGATAATGCTTGAAGGGCCACAGGATACGACTGCGCAAATCGTGAATCCATCAAACATGATAGCCGAATTCACACCAGATGTAATCGGGAATTTTACATTTGAGTTTTATGTCGATGATGGCGAAGATTTCTGTAAAGAGACACTTGTATTAACATCAGTAATTACAGTTCCTGAAATCACTCCTTACACAGTTTCACAGTCACTTACTAATGGCACAGCGATGACAGATATTACTTTCTCAAGTATTGGTGGCCACATTGAGTCAATGGAAATATTCCCCGATTTACCAACCGGAATATCTTTCGATAATATCTCTGGCAGAATTAGTGGAACTCCTGCCGAAGTAATGCCTGAAACAACATTTACAGTTTACGCAAACAACTCTGCAGGTTCAGGTACTGCAAGCGTTGTTTTGAGCGTAATTGAATTGGGTTATGATGCTACGGATTTGGCACAGTTTTGGATGGACTTTTTCCAATGCCAGAGTGCTGAAGACCGACCTAGTGTCGACGACCTAGATACAAATGGAGATGACAATTTACAGTGTGAAGTATCGATAACACTCAACGAAACTCATTTGGTAATAGGGACAAATGGAATTCCAAATCATGATTTTGAATCAACATTAGCTTGTACAGGAGGTGGACAATGTACCTCGGAAAAAAACTATGTTTGGTCAATACCGCGCAGCCCTACAAATGACACGACAGGTGGCCACGATAGTACCAATTGTCCAGAAGCCAATGGTGCTTATGCTTGTGCTCCAGATCGAGGTTCGGTTGCGGTTGCAATCAATGGCGTTCCAATATATGGTCCCGAAGATGGCCCTGGTGGTGACGCAGTAGCTGCTGAGCATGGAGCTTACAATGAAGATAGGCAGCCAATTGAATTGGGCATTTGTCATGGTCACGCTGCCCAAGGTGGAACTTATCATTATCATGCGGATGGAAATTGTATGCACTGGCATCCTAAAGCTGGAGAATCTATTGAGAATGATTATGATGAATCTACAATCCAAGCAGTTGCTCAGAATACTTATGATGGCAATCACTCGAAAGTAATTGGAGTTGCCTATGATGGGTACCCAATATACGGCTTCTGGGGATATGATGACACTATGAATGTTGTAGAAATGAAGAGTTCGTATGAATTGAAAGATGGAGAAACAGGATACAATGGGATTGATGATTACAAATACACTGAAGGCCTTGGCCATCTAGATGTATGCAATGGCCATTTCGGGCCAACTCCTGATTTCCCCCAGGGAATCTACCATTACCATACAACTATGCAAAATGGAGACGGAGAGATGGGATTCCCTTACTTCTTGATCTGTTATCATGGAGTTGCCGACATGTCCAGTGATGGAGGAAATGGTAATGGAGGCGGAAACGGAGACAATCCCTGTGCTGGTCATGGAGAAACTTGGGGTCCGGGAATTGGCCCACCTCCTGATGGATGTGGCGGAGGACAAGGTGGACAAGGTGGACAATCAGAAATTTCAGTTTTAGAGAATTGGAGTTTTGACCCTATGGTGTTGCTAATTATCGGCCTTTGTGGCGCCACAGCTTGGTCTCTTCGGCGCAAGTAGATTCACCCGTAGGGTGACTGCTATTGGATGCAATCCATGCAAAACGGTTTAACACCCGAGCGTAGACGGTATTTTGGTGCGCATGCTGAAATCACGTTTTGTTCCTGTCCTCGTGCTGCTGTTGATGCTATCTTCTGGTCTTCCAGTTGTAGATTTTGAAACCCTTGAGCAGGAATCGATTGTTAAGCAAGTTCCGGCTAATTTGGAAACGTATAATCTATACTTGGATGAAGAAGGTGATTCCGGTGGTGATGGTGAGATTACAACCATGGAACCTGAAGGTGCTCACAAAGAAGCGAACATACTTTCTGGCGTAGAATTCCGCTCTCCTGACATGATTAGTGATTTGACTATTTACGGCCAAGGTAGTGCCACTGAAGTCCATTTATACATATATCTACAATTCAAGGGTCAAGAGCAATCGACTGCAGATTTGACCTTCACTCTGAATTCAGTAGGAGGTCCAACTTATACCGAAACTATGACTTTAGATGACCCATGTAACAGTGGCTTGTTTAACAGCGATTGTTCCTGGACATTGAATGAAGTGTTCTTCGATGTGCCTGAAGATGGATTTAAGGTAGAACAAGGCGCACAACTAAGGCTTCAAATCGATGGTTCCGCTTCATGTGAAGGTCAAAGTGGTGGAATTGGCCAAAGCGGTGAATGTGAAGTTCTAGTTGCATATGGTGATGTTGAGCAGACAAATGGTTTTTCAAGAATCTCTATGAAGGCTAACGCACTTTCAGATTCTAGTGTCAAAGTTCATGCTTCCGGTGGGATCTGGACTGATGCTGAACAATTAGAATGGTCTCCAAACCACAGGCCAGATTTCAGAACAATTCAGTTTTCTGTCGATGTTCGTGACGCTTTCGGTAGAGACGATATAAATTCAGTCAACCTAGTTCTTTCAACTCCCTCAGGCACCAATTCAGTATTCGATAAAGAGTTCGAAGATGATGACCTGAGACTAGATAACAATGGTTTAGTTGGGAATTATACTTGGACATATGATGCAGGATTAGCTCCTGGCCACTATAATCTATCTCTGGAAATAACAGATGTCCAAGGCCACGTAGTGGTATATCGTCACGTTGGAATCGACTTCATGGAGTACGGGATGTATCTCTCACTACCCGTGGATCAATCCGACAATGTATTGATTGCTCCTGGTCAGAGAAGTAGCGTTGAATTCATGGTTGAACATACAGGTTCAGCTGGAATTCAAATGGATGTTGAGTTTGAATTATTCACCACTCTACCATCATCTTGGTCTGACGCATTATGGGATCAGCCAGGGGGTTATTCACTCAACGGGGGTGGTTCATTCAAGATTGCCACACTCTCGATAGATGCCCCTGATGGCGACCTTTCTACTGCTCCAGACAGGATTGAAGTTTGGGCTCGTGGATTTGTAGAAAACGAAGACAATATTCGCGAAGAGGTAGTAATCGAGAAGATTGTAATGGATGTTGAAGAGGTAGGAGTATTCGCACCTCCTCGTCTGAATGTATACGAAGATGAGGAACACCAAATCCAGATAGCAGACTCTAATCGTCCTGACTTGTTTGATGAAACATTATCTCATTATATCGATTCAGATATGTCGATTCCAGGTGAGCCGTTTTACATCGATCTATTCAACGCAGGTTTCGATACAGATACCTACAGATTGAAAGTAGAAGATGCACCAAGTTCTAGTTGGACCTACACATTCTTCGATAATGATACTGGTAATGAATTGACGACTTCTGGTCCATATGCTTTGACTCCAGACATTGGTTCTCATGAAACCCTATCTCTAATGATGAAGATTTATCCTCCTTCTAACAGAGAAGATGTAGATATTGGCATGTTCACAATAATTTGCTTCAGCGCAGGTGACGACCAACAAAGTTCGTCAGTTTCATTCACAGTTCACCGAACCTTTGGAATTCTTGCTGAAGTTATCTCGGATTCTGATGGACAAGAAATTGGGAGTGTCGGTCCTGTGGCTCCTGGTTCAACAGTTTCCTTTGATGTCAGGATAACCGACAGCACAGATGAAGGTACTGAAAATACCTGGAGAATTATCTCTCCTGACAAGCTCGATAAGAACACCAATAATGAGACTGGTGACCCTGCATACGGAACATGGGATTATTCCATCAAAGGTGATGATGGTGGCGATGTTGTGGCTATTCAATTGATGCCAGATACATATGGTGATATTGAAGTTACAATAGATATGCGAGATCAAGTACTTGCAAAGAACCACACATTGTATCTTAGAATTACTGAAGAAGTATCAGAAGGTGACCCGAGATACTTCGATTTACCGCTAGAGATTATCGTTGAAGAAGAAGTCAAACCTGGTCGAATCTTTGTTGAAAGGATTACAGAAATAACTCCTTTCCTACCGGGTTCTGAACAAAACGTGGAATTCCGTGTAGAGAATTCAAACAATGTCGAATTGGACGTAATCATCTCTGCACAATCCCTGCCTTCCGGGTGGTCTGCAAGTTTCTCAACTAGCGGTTCGACTCAGCAAGGAAATACAATCTTACTTGAGATACCAGCATTTACGACTAGCGAATTTACTTTGATTCTAAAGGCTTCAGAGGATTTAGTTGGAGGCAAAGATGCAATTGTGGTTCTATCGGTAGAGCCTCTTGACAGCGAAGTAAGTACAAACACGCTCAAGCAAACTCCTCAATTTGTATTCTCAACAGCATGTGAAGGATTCTCGTGTATCTCTAATGCTGCTCTAGACTTTGAGAATCCACAAACCGTTGGTCTTTACGTAGGAATTCTACTTGTTGTATTCCTCGCAATATATCGAAGAGGACAGACTTCTGCTAGAGATTTCGCAGCATTTGAAGAGGAAGAATTGAGCAATCAAATGGTGAGCGATCAACTCGAAGATATTCCTGACATTGTTACAGATGAAGATGATTTTGATGCTGAAGATGACTTGGAACTTCTTGATGATTTAGAAGAACTTTGAATTCATTATTTTACAGATATTTTCTCCCCGTAGGGGAGAGTTCTGACAAAATTGTGTATGAACATTGTTCCATTTGCCTTAATAGCCTTTGAGTCACCCCTAGGTCTGGTGTTAGCCATGCGTATGTCCTCCATCCAACCGTCAGCGCGTCCCCAACTCCTCAGAGAGTTAGACGAAAAGAAGTTCAAGTCTGTAGGACTTGCACTACTGATGTTGCTATCTACTGTAGCATGTATCGAATTCGTTTCATTCACGGCCCTTGCAGCTACAGACCAAGATGGAGATGGTCTGACTTATGGGCTTGAGTACCTCATTAATACCCAGCCTAATGACTGGGATTCCGACAACGATCAACTACCGGATGGATGGGAATGGCAATACGGATTAGACCCTCTTTCAAGCAGCAATTCAGATGGTGCAATAGGAGATCCTGATGGAGATGGTTTCTCCAATTTACAAGAATATAACTATCTTCAGCCATCAAATTGGGACTCATCATCTACATCATCCGTGTTAGATAACGGAGTTTGGTGGAATGGCACAGTTCCAGTCAACGATTGGGATGAAGAAAATGCAATGCAATACAATCAGTTAGCTTGTGGAGATGCAGGTTCTGATGGAACTGGAAGTGTCATTCTTTGTGACGAGGACCCAGTTGGAAACATCTGTACAGACGGATTTGATAATGACAAGGATGGTATGGTAGATTCTGGAGACAATGACTTTGACGGCGACGCTGATTGTTCATCAGATGATGATGATGGTGACGGACTAATCGATGAAGACCCAATGGGTTGGGATACAGATGGTGATGGAATGCCAGACGGCTGGGAAGCCTCTAATGGCTTGAATGCAACCTCTGCATCCAATGCTGATGGTGCAAATGGTGACCCTGATGGAGATGGCCTGATTAACATCTTTGAGTACATCAATCCTTCTTGGACCACAACCTGTGGTGGACAGCCTTGTTATAGGCCAGGGCCAAGTGGTTCATTCACTGAAACTACTACACCATGTTCTCCTCACTTAGGAATCGGTCCAGGTGGCTGTGCAACACTTACTGCAGAAACAGATGGTGTTACATCCACTTTACCTCTTGACCCCGATACCGATAATGATGGATTAAATGACTCTCATGAGGCTTTGACCTTACTTACTGACCCTACAAATGTTGATACTGATGGCGATGGAATAAACGATGGAGTCGAAGTAAATGGCCAATATGGAGTCCCTCCACAAGCCAGCGACCCTCGTGATAACAATACGGATGACGATGCTTTCGATGATGGTGATGAAGATACAAATGGAAATGGGATAGTAGATACCAATGAAACTGACCCTACTAGACGTGAGGATTCAGGAGACTTCGATAATGACGGTCTCGAGAACTGGCAAGAAAATTTGTCTTGTACACTATGGAATGTAGCCGATACGGATTTCGGCGGAGTTAATGATGGAGACGAGGCTAACGCATCGCACGGTACAGATCCTTGTGACTCATTGATTCAATTTACAACTACAGTTGTTTCATACAGTTCAGGTTCAAGTCAATTGACTGTTGCAAGTGGCTCAGGGTTCAGTCCAATTGGAGGAATTGCTTACTACAATAATTCGGGAGTATATACTCAATTCTCATATGGTGGTGAAGTAAATGGGGTGCTCCAGGGTGTATTTGTTCAACCTCCAGCTGGAGTTACTGATGTCGAAAGCCGTAACAACTCTTGGTGTCATGATGTTTCAGGTGGTTCGTTCCCTACATACTGTGATGATGATTATTCAGACTCCGATGGAGATGGACTGGCGGATTGGGAGGAGACATTGGGCGTATTTGGCTACTTCTCAAACCCAACTCTTGCTGATTCTGACTCGGACGGAGTCAATGATTTCGATGAGGTAAATGTCGGTACTGATCCGTTAGAACCTTGTGACAATACTCTTGATGATGATGGGGATGGATTGAATAATTATTTCGAAAGCACTACTGGTTGTGATAATTCATGGATTGGAATTACAAATGGAAGCCAAGATATTTGGATTACAGATGAAAACAACTTCGATACTGACTCAGGTGGTGTCAATGATAAGCAAGAGTATTTCGATTCTTCAAATCCTGAAAGTGATCCAACTGACGATGTTTTGCCTGATGATTTCGACGGCGATGGAATCCCCGATGCAACCGAAAACCAAACCGGTACTGACTGGAGAAATCCAGATACAGATGGTGGAGGAATGATGGATGGGGACGAATGTCCCCAACAATTCTGGTTCACTAATTGCGTTGGTGCTCCATTTGACCCATTCGATCCTTCAGATGATATAGTGCAGAATGAAGTTATTTTCTGGGCTAACAACACTAGCGGCGTAGTTGATCTCAACCGCCAACATCTTTGGAGATTGCACACTTATGATTTCTATACAGGCGCTGCATACGGAATAGAAACCGACTTGCACCCTGCTGAAGACATCACAATTCCTTACACAAATAACACACATTTGGCAAGTTCAAATTATGCAAATGATACAGTTGCATGGAATATTGCATTCTCAAATCCTCTGTCTTCTGGAGTTATTCCTCTACCTGCATATCAATACAATATCACGTTTTGGTCGGATGCTCAAGTAGCAGTTTCTAGGACAAATGATACGCACACATATCAGATGGATACAGGGGTTTTAGACTCGATCTGGGTAGAACAATACGAATATTGGTATGATTGGGATACAATTTCTGCTAACACTATTGCAGGTACAAATTCTTCTTATGAGCTAACTTTGCCTCCGGAGTTCTCAAATTCTAGTATGCCCGAATCAATGGTTATGAATGTTACAAACGATGTGATAAGTTCCGCTGGAGCCACAGACGCATACTCAAAGGCTGAAGCAATCGCAACCTTCCTCAGAGATGGAAATGCATCTTATGACTTCAAGAGAAATTACAACGGTAGTGGTATTGACCTAGGTTCGGACATTTCATTTGAATTACTGAGTGTTGCCAATGAGGGAACATGCTCGGAATTCACTACAGTTTTCGTAACAATGGCGCGAACTGCAGGATTACCTGCTAGGTTTGTCACTGGTTATCGCGATGGTTCATGGACTGGAAATGGTTACGAGGTATACGGTGGCAATATAGGACAATGGGGTGAAGTTCGTCTTGAGATGAATGCTGGAAGTGGCGGCGACGACTTAGGATGGGTGCCATTTGATGCATGCCCAGAACCAGAGGAAATCGAAGTAGTCAATTTGACATGGTCTCCTACAACTTATGACCGTGGAGGTATAGCAGAAGTAGTAGTCACTGGAACTTTACAATACACAGAGAATGCTACAGCAATTCCAGATATCTGGGTTCGTGGATTTGTAGTAAGTGCAGGTGATGCTGTTAATGTCCCAGGTAGCGCAGCAATCGGTGGAAACCAGTTCGGGGAAATTTCAACAGATTCGAATGGTAACTTCACGATTAATGGTTCGTTATTATCTCCTGTGCAACCAGGTTATGCAAGCATAGTGATCGAACATCTACAAAGTGGCTATGTCTCACACGACGGTATAGATTTAGGTGTCTTCATTAACATGACTGACGACTCCAACTTGACTCACAGTGAACCTGGGCCTGTAGATAGCCCTATACTTGGAGCAGGTTCTACTACAGTGCTTACTGGTAAGTTACTATTTGCCAATAATGAAACAGCAGGTGCAAATAGTCTTGGCGAATTGAATGTTTGGTTAGATTTCATATCTTCTGAAGACGGTGCAACTAATCTTTCTGGACTTGTTGGTCCTGATGGAGTTTGGTCAATCAATGTCACATTAGATGAATTGGAAGTTAAGACAAATATTTCGGCGACACTTGGTTTCAGTGGCTGGCAAGATACTTCACTAGCCATAGGGGGGCCTCAATTCCACTTACGTCCTACAACCCGCACAATTACCATGGATATCCGCGATGCTCCTAATTTAACGGCCGTTATCGAAGGACCAGGTGTGGATAATTCGATAATGCAAATCGATGAGTTAGTTTACATCAATGGTACAGCACAATCTTTTGGAGCAACTCCGTCGGCACTTTCAGGAAATCTTTCATTCGGAATGAGAGAACTGAATGGCGGAGGAACCTTTGTTGAGTTGTTCAATAAATCAGTAAGTGGTGCTTTCTCGATTACTCATCTCCTAGATCTCAACAATACCACTGTGAAGGCAGGAGGTGTTGAATTGGAATTAGTTTTCTATCCAGACAGTCTTGAAGCTACAGATTCGTTAAACACATCTGGAACAGATTGGTTCTTGCAAGGGAAGTTATTCTTTGAACTGCAGGCATTACCACAATTAAGAGGTGCAGATGTTGGAATCATCGTAGTAGTAAAAGACCATTTAGGTGGTTCATTTGATCTAAATCTTACTGGAACCTTTACCTTTGATTTCAATGGTTCAACGGTGAACACTACTACAGATCCTGACTCTAGCACAATCTCTCCTACCTTCTCAACAGATGCTAATCTCTTTGCAGGAGATTATACGTTCGACATGTCTTTCGCTGGAAATGATTACTTCATGGCATCGACCAATAGTTCGTTCTTACGCATAATGGGTACAGTTGACATCACAGTGTCAATTATTGATGACTGGACTTATCTTGGAAATACTACTTGGATTGTGGGTGATTTTACAGATGCAGTTCACGGCGGTGCAGTTCTAGGTAACGATTCAGTGGTATTTGCACAATTCGTAACACCAGTTGGAACGATTGAACTAGGGCAAGGTATGCTGAATAACAGCACGGGTAGTTACAACTTTTCAATTATAGCACCTAACAACTTCCCATCAGGAGTATATGATGTAGAGATAATGACTGATTTTGCTTCAGTAGCTCAAGATGGTGGTGCTTACTTTGAATGGGTACCTACTGCCGTCCCTCCTGCAATGCCGCAAATGCCATCAACGACTTGGGGAATCGAATCAGATGTTGTATTATCTACACCAGAAGGTGCTCCGCGTGATGTAATTGCCACCATGAACACGAATGTTGATTTGGATGTCAGAGTTACTGATGTTGCTGATGGCTCTAATGTCTCGGGTGCTCAAGTCGCCTATATTCTGGATTATGGCGGAGCTAACATTTCAATTGGAAATGCCGCTACTGATTCGGAAGGAAATGCGACTCTTTCTTGGACAGTATCTGGTGTAGATCCTGGTCTTTATACTCTAAGAATGGAAGTTGCAGACGACCTTTTGTCAGCTAAGACAAGTGGCGCAACTAGGCACAGAGGAAATTACACTGAAATTAATTTCACCGTTCAGGTCGAATCTAATCTTAGGGTTGATTCAATACCTTCAACTGTGATTGCAGGTTTTAATTTCCAGGTCATAGGTCAAGTTGAAGATGGCGACAATGCAAGTAGAAACTTAACCTCGGCAGTCGCATTGGAGATGTTCTGGTTAGACAATCCAGATGAGAAATTGGTTAACGGTGTATTTACTTCTGTAAATGGAAGTTTCAACCTATCAGTACCTACTGATGTTCTAAGCAATGGCACTTTGAGAGGTCCAAGGACATTTATTATCTCGATTGTTGAAGATTCATCTCCATTCTATCTAACAGATTCTAGTAATCACTCCATTCTAGTTCAAGGAGTAACTCTATTCGAGAATATCCAACCTTTGAATCCAATGATTGTAAATCGTGGTGAAACTGTGAACATGTCGTTACAGATGGTTGAATCGTCTAATATGTATCAGCCTCTAGAAGGTTTCAGTATTGATGCGATTTTCGATGAAACCTGGCTACCTTCTAACATTACAGATGCTCAAGGGCGTGCTAATTTCTCTTACACTATACCATTCGACCAGCCATTGGGTCTAATTACGATTTCAATGATGTACAATGGAACTTCTGATTTGTTGCCTACTCAAACGAATCTATCTACGGTTACTATTCGTTCTACAACGGTAATGGTAGTAGACGCTATTGTTGCCAATCCGGTCGCTGGTGAATCTTTCACAATCAGCGGTTCAATAGCAAGCGATAACGGCAGTGCATTACAGCTAAGAAATGGTGCCCCGTTAACGGCGAGTGTGCTGTTTACAATCGATGATCAAGCAACAGGTTTTACCCAATCTAATGTACAAATTTTGGCAAATGGTACTTGGTCAGGTAGCATCATGCTTGGGTCGTCATTCGCCGCTGGAACACATATTGCCGAAGCTCAATACATACCTTCTGTGAACTATTATTCAGGTTCAAGTGCAAATCAATCCTTTGACAGTAGAGGATTTACTACTCTAACATTCGTCTCACCATCATTGGATGGAGTTGACCAACCATCACTAAACGATCGTACTGATAGAGGGGATGATGTCAATGCTAGACTACTATTGTTTGATAACACAGGTTCTCCAGTAGCGGGAGTTCAAGTAACTGTTTCAATTAATGGAACTCCAGTTACCATTACTGGAACGACTGATGTATCAGGAATTGTTGATGTCAATCTAACTGTTCCTGCGACATTGTCAGTCGGCTTCCATGATTTGGTTGCGGAATTCGTTGGAACTTCTGGTACTACGGGGCTAATAGGTGATACAACTGATGTCACATTCGTCGTACTTGGGAATACTGAAATTACTATCGATGAAAGTTCATCTGGAATTACAGCAGGTGACGTTCTGTATGTTAACGGTACATTGTTAGATGATTTGGGCTCTCCTTTACAGATTGATGGCAATAATTCTATCGCAGTAGTCTATCTACTGATAGATGGAGTTCCAGTGTCCAGTGTTCAATCTAATGCTTCAGATGGGAAATACATGTTTGCATGGACTTCTCCAGAAAGCATTGAGGCTGGCCTGCATAATATTCAGATTAGCTTCACTGGTGGAAGAGATTGGGTTAATCCAATCGGTGAAGGCGACAGTGCTAACCCTGAATTCTACAAGCCAAGTTCGTCAACTGTGAATTTCACAGTGGCTGTACCAACTAAGATACTATTGCTAACTACTGGCGGACAAGTAGACAGAGAAGATACTTTGACTGTTCAAGGTAGACTTCTGGATATTGTTGACAACCCTCTGGAGGGTGAAACAATAGAAATCTGGCTGGGTGGAGTCTTCCTAACCAATGTAACTACAACTGCTGATGGTTCATTCAATGCTATCCATCCAGTACCTGCTAATGCAGAACTAGGACCTATTGTTCTTGAAACAAGATTCATGGGTACACCTCAGTATCTTCCTTCAACAAATGATGGTACCTGGAATATCTATTCCAAGATCGTAGTTCAGGTGAATATCGAGTCTCCTCTTGCGGTTGACCAGTTAGCAACAGTTGACGGCTTCGTAGGTGACAATCAAATGCAACCGCTATCGGGCATGATTGTTCAGGTAACTGTTGAAGGTATTCCAATTGGTAATGCGACAACAGATTCTAATGGAAACTTTAGCTTTAATTGGGTAGTTCCAAACTTCTTATCGGATGGCGTACACACTGTTGTTGCAGATGTTCCTGCTCAAGGATGGTATCGCTCAGGACAAGGAAATACAACTTTCTTCTTGTCACACCGTACTGGTATTACAGTAGACTTTGTTGACAACGATGCAACACGAGATGACTTCTGGGAGATATCTGGTTCATTGTATGATATTGATACTGCCTTGAATGATGGATTACCAGGGGAGACAATCTTCATCTTCTTAGATGGAGTTCAGGTTGGTTTTGCTACCACCACTCTAACTGGTGATTTCTCCGCATCAATCCGCGCAGATTCATCTTATACTCGTGGCACTCATGTTATGCGGTTCGCTTTCGACGGAAGTACAGGTCATCTACCAATTGACTCTAATGAAACCGTCATAGTTTGGGCAGATGTCGATGTCAATATTGATTCCATACAGCCATACGATGTTGTTAGAAGTGACGGTACTACATACAAGATCCAGATTACTGGTAGAGTGACTGAAATTGGCGGTCAAGGCGTTCTGATCGATGGTGCTTCACTGGTTTTAGGTGAAGGAATAAATTGTGGAAGTAGTGGTGTAGAGAGCCGTTGTATCACGACAGACAGTATCATCTGGAATGGAGGAACATTCACTCTGAGTGCTACTGCCCCTTCATGGATTGAACCAGGTCAGATGCAATTCAATCTTCAGACACCTGAAAACTCTTCACTATATCTTCGCTCAGGAAACTCTTGGACTGAACCAGTATCAATTAGAATCAACCTTAAATCACCAATCAGTGTTGACATTGAAGATATAATCGAGGGAGAACAAGAAGTCGTTTCTGGTGAGATTGAACTCATCGCGAAAGACACAGAGGAGGGTGTTGAAGGAATCGCAATCACAGTTTACCTTGAATCAGCAAACAATACTCGATTAGACGAAGTCGTCATTGTTACAGATTCTGACGGTGTAGCTTCGTTTGAATTTAATTCAGATCCGCCGTATGGAGATGCTTCCGAATATGGGGAATTGACTCTGAAGATTCAGATATCTCCGAATTTCGTAATTTCAGATGGTTCTATGAGTGAATTCAATACGCTTTACAGTTCTGGAATTAATCCGGATTACACCTATGATGATGACAGTTCTGGTGTGCCATGGTGGGTTTATGTGGTTGCTATACTGATTATTGGTGCAGGTGCTGCATTCGTTATTATGAGGCGCCGTGCAACAGAGGCTGCCAAAGAAATCGCAGACATCTTCTCCTACACAGCCGAATTACTAGCGGCTGGCGATTCAATGCGTGAAGCAATCTTCCAATGCTATGAGAGTTTAGTCCACATTTTGATGGGAAGAGGATTCCTACGTCGTGATTTCGAAACAGTTAGAGAATTCGAAATGGCAATTCGTGTGGCTCTGCCAAATATCACTGAAGAATCACTATCACTTCTTGACAATGTATTCGAAGAGGCAAGATACAGCCGCCACGAAATGGGTGAGAGTCACAAGATAAATGCACAAGAGGCACTGACAAGAGTAGTCGGTGAGATTGGTCAGTTAGGCGATATTCCGAACCGATGATTACCAGCGAAGATCTAAGACTCCACCATTGAGTGTAGCCTTGATTGAATCTACCTCTGCAGGTAGTGGTAACTTTCTGACAAAGTTTTTGCCAACTTTGAGTTTTAGAATACTATGTCCATCAACTGTTGCTTTAGAAAGTTCGACAGAAGGCGAGTCTGCCCCATGTAATGGAATCGACAATCCATCAGTTCTTCTGACACCATTTAATTCTTCAACAATCCAATTTAGAACTCTTTCAGGAGCAATATCTGCCATATGTTTCTCTGGTAGTTCACCGGATGCGATTAACATCATTGTGTGGCGGTCTCTAACTTCGTTCAAATGGTCGCCAGTAATCTCAAAAGTGGCGTGCAGTTCACTTGGCGTTGCGTCCAGACCATCAGATGCAGTCAAGATTTCGACCTCTTCCCACTCTTCCATGTTATAACCCTCCAGTGGCGGAGCGTATTGAACCTTTCAGATGTCGGCCTCACGCTTAACCTTCGAGAAGAAGCGTTTTGCAAAGCGCCCAGAACCCTCATGATTACTCACTTGATTCATTTTGATGTCGGGTGGATAGCAGATTGAATATGTTCTGTCAATATTTCTCCTATCGAGTAGAACAATCAGTGCCCTGTCGCCCATAGCCCTTATCGGTCGGCCCATTGCTTGCAATATTGTATTAATCGCAGGTTGCGAATTTGCATATCTCCAATGGTTGGTTTGGCCAAACTTATCCTTGATGTAATTTCCATATGACTTTTGGAATACAGATGGTGGAGCATTTTGGATCCCTACACAAATGACCGCGTCTAATATTCCTCCGGCATAATCAACACCTTCAGAAAGGCGACCATTGAAGACTCCAGCAAGTAGTATCTTTCTACCGATTTTGGGGGCCTCCTCAAGATCAACCAGCAATGCAGCAATGTCTTTTTTACTCCATTTTTTTGACTCTATCTGCTTCTTCACACCTGGTACATAGAGGTCATCGAAAGTCTCTTCGAGGAATTTGTAAGATGGTACAAACACAGCTACATTTCCAGGTGTATTTTGTACAATAGCCTGAATATGTTGTTGTATTTTTTTGGTATTATCTGGGCCCCTTGCCCTGTATAATGTGGTTACATCTGTTGCAACAACAATTGGACGTCTTTCCTTTGCGAAAGGAGATGGATGTATCGACTCTCCTCGCATCTTAGGGGTTAGTCCAAGTAGGTCTGCAAACATGTGTGGCGGGTCTAATGTTCCTGACATCAGGATTGATCCTGCAGTTCTTTCGAATATTGGTCCTGCAACTAATCCCGCATCTAATAGATGAGTTACTATACGTCCTGCAGTACCCTCTCCATCGAATACTAGGCAAAGAGCAGGGCCATTTCCAAACCTGTCTAATACATCAATCAGGTGAGCAAGAAGGTGTGCTGAAGGCTCATTATCTCCATCTTCATCTATTTCTACTTCATTCGATTCCAAAATCTGCTTAAACATCTTCAAACGAACAATTTTATCTGGATTAGCAAATGCACTATTACTCCCAGTAAGTGTTGCTTGATTGACAATTGTAGCTACTTTGTCGAACGCCTCATCTAGCCAAGATAGAACATCATCTGCTTTGATCAGCATTTCATTGTTTGAATCTAGTTGTGAAATCATTCGCTTGAATTCTCGTACTAATACCAATCTGAACTCCTTGCATACAGCCAAGCACCATGATTTCAGCATTATCGCATCACCCATCAAGTCATTAATTTGGGCTACTTTCTGCATGTCTCCAAGGTTTTCTTCTACCTCTGATGCTGCATTACGAACCATTGTAGGGGTTAACCTTCTTTGCATTCCCATTCTAACTCTGTCTGGTAAATTATGGGCTTCATCCACAATGACAATCAGGTCATCGAGTTTCAGATCCATTGCTTTTAGTGACGCATTTCTCACCTCTTCAATGAATAAGTGGTTATAATCACAAACAATAATCTGTGCTTCTTTAGCCACAGTTCTAGCAGCTTTCCATGGGCAAGTTTGGCGTTTTTCTCCATTTTCCATGTGAGTTTTACTCATTTCCACTAGTTCATCTACGTGAAGTGGGTCAGAAAGAATTCTCCTTTCAAATCCAGGGGCTTTGGTCAACCATGGCTTGCATTGTTTGTTTTTCCTGTGGTTTGAACATAATAGGGAGAAACTTACTCCTCGATTTCCAGCAAATGGTTCGACACACATTCCTGATTGTCCAATCATATCGACTAAGGTTATTTTTTCTCCTTCGCGAATCTCGTTAATCCTACGAACAGTATCTACAACGATTTTGTGTTGGCTTTGTCTTGGAGTTAGGAACATAATCGTTTTGCGCTCATCAGATGAGTCGGCGAATTCTAGTGCTGCAGCCAATGCAGCAGCGGTTTTACCAATTCCAGTTGGTGCACTTGCAAGATGTGCTCCTCCATTTGCTAGAGTCTCTAAGCAGGCGGAAATCATTTCCAATTGTCCTTCTCTAGGAGTTGGGTGAGCCAGCCAAGAGAGTCCCGCATCACCACCCATGTAAGGATGCCTTCGTCGAAGGTATTTGAGGTTGAGGTTATTGGAGGCGCGGTTGCACCGTTTGAGTAATTTGCACCCGGATGTGGGGTCCGGGTGCGTGTGGAACTAATCCTGCTTAACAAGCGGGATCGGAATCGGAGTCCCCCTGGTCATCCAGGGGGACGTTTGTTGGGTTGCCAGTTTGTGCAAGTTTTGCACGTAGACGCAGTGCTACGAAACTGATGTTACCTGGCGTTGTATCATCAGCTCGGAAGGTGGGAGTACGGTTGTTTCCAAGTTCGTCCTCCCATCGCATTTTCCCATCCCCTCCATTATGTGGCTCTCACCCTGTTTTCACTCAGTGAACTCCTTGCGTCCTACAGTCTTGCTTCGGGCTTCTGCTAGGCCTTCAGCGAGAGTATCATTCAATGCTGCCTCTTCCTGTATCAGGCGGCGAACATAGTCTTGCATTCCTTGTGATGCAGCTTGCTCAGGACTTATTCCTTGGAGTTCGTATAGATCTCCAAGTCTGCTCTTCATAGAGCGTCCTACTGGAATAGTAATTGTATCCATGTCTGGAAGTAGTGGCTGTCCATCAAGGAATAAACGGATTGCTGCTCTGATGACATCACTTCTATTTCTTGCTCCATCAAGTCCTATTCTTGCATCGAGAAGAGCAATCTCTTCATCGGTGATTCGTAGTGAGACTAGGGTGCTTTGGGTTGTCATCCGCATTCCTCTGTACCCCTTCCACAGAACATCAGGTATATGAATGTATTACATTTGATGACACTTTGACTTACAATTGATTACAAAGTACGACACAACTTGGAGCACATTGAAATGTGCAATGTCGTAGCAAGCATCATGGTCGAGCGTCTACACTTCCTACGCAGACTTGGCGTACCTGGAAGTGCAGTAACAGTTCTTTCTCAACTTTCAAATGGTGACAAGACCACATCAGAGATGTCTAAGTGTTCAGGTATGTCGAAAAGTGCCATACTAGTTGGAATCAATTACTGGCATAAGTTGGGTGTTGCTAAGAGGTCAAATACCAATGAATGGCAACTTGATGAATTAAATCACGTGAAACAGATTGTTGAAATTCTAAAGGCCGAAGAAGATGAATTAATCTCTTCAATCGCTCGAATCGATAAGTTGATCGATTGAAGTTGGAGACGGCAATCCTCAAACGGTAGTCCTTGATGGGAAGATACATGGCACTGATTGCAACTCGTGGACTGTATCTCTACCTAGAAGTTCTAACTACTGCACTGGATGATAACATTGTCACAGACGATGAAGCATCGATATTGAAGGTGTTAGCCATTGCTTTGGGAATGGATCCTTCCAATGTAGGTGCAGCTATGGATGTTGCAAGAGGAATTGACCCTTCACCAATTACTAACCCCGGCGATTATTCTATGCACCAAGTTGGTGACGCAACAACCTATCAATCTGCATTGGTCGCCGCTCTCGACGATGAAATCATTACAGAAGATGAATGGGCTATTCTAGAGAACTTGAGAAATTTGCTTGGGATTCAAC
Source organism: Candidatus Poseidoniaceae archaeon (assembly GCA_045568475.1). GTDB lineage: Archaea > Thermoplasmatota > Poseidoniia > Poseidoniales > Poseidoniaceae > MGIIa-K1. The sequence continues at coordinate 24,759 of JBJLAY010000012.1, forward strand.
CTGACCAACACGCTTTGATTGAAGAAGCAATCCGTTCAATGTCGGAGCAAGATGAAAACGGTGAACGTAGATTAGAACGTCTGGAGCGCTTCAACACGGTATGTCCATACTTCTAGACCACGCTTGTTTAGGCAATGCTTGTAAGGGGCCTTTAGGTGGCTCGGTCAACACAATTGTGAAACAGGGTGCTATAATGAGTGTAATTCACGAAATTTTTGAGAATGTTAAGAGAAGAGACCCTGACCAGCCAGAATTCCATCAGGCTGTTTGGGAAGTTTTGGAATCCCTAGAACCAGTATTAGAAAACCATCCAGAATTTGTTGAAGCAGGCATCGTTGAAAGAATAGTAGAGCCTGAGCGCCTAATCCATTTCAGAGTCCCATGGGTCGACGACAATGGTGTTACTCATACTAACCGTGGTTTTAGAATCCAATTCAACAGTGCTATCGGTCCTTACAAGGGTGGATTGAGATTCCATCCTTCAGTAAATGCTTCAATTCTGAAGTTCCTTGCATTCGAGCAGGTATTCAAGAACAGTCTTACTACTCTACCAATGGGTGGAGGAAAAGGTGGTTCAGATTTTGATCCTAAGGGTAAGTCTGAGGGTGAAGTGATGCGCTTCTGCCAATCATTCATGATGGAATTATGGAGACACATAGGTCACAACTGTGACGTTCCCGCGGGGGATATTGGAGTTGGTGGAAGAGAAATCGGTTACATGTTTGGTATGTTCAAGAGATTACAGAATGATTTCCAAGCTGGAGTTCTTACTGGAAAGGGTCGCTCATATGGCGGTTCTCTAATCCGCCCTGAAGCAACAGGGTACGGCCTTGTATACTTCGCACGTGAGATGCTTGCTACAAAAGACAAGTCTTTCGAAGGTGCAACAGTAGCGATTAGTGGTAGCGGAAACGTTGCACAGTTTGCATGTGAGAAGGTTTTGGACCTGGGTGGAAAGCCGGTTACAATGTCAGACTCATCCGGATGGATACACGACCCTGCTGGAATTGACAGAGAGAAACTTGCATGGATCATGGATTTGAAGAATAACCGCCGTGGAAGAATCAATGAATATGCTGACAATTTCGATGGTGTTACATTCACCAAGTCCGCTCCAGAACCTGCAGTCAATGGACTATGGGGAGTAAATGTCGATGTTGCTTTACCATGTGCAACTCAAAACGAAATAAACGGTAAAGAAGCAAAGATGCTAGTTGCTAACAATGTCATGGCAGTAGCAGAAGGTGCAAACATGCCTTGTACTCCTGAAGCAGTAACTGCATTCCAAGAGGGTGGAATCTTATTCGCTCCAGGTAAAGCAAGCAACGCGGGTGGAGTGGCAACTTCTGGTCTTGAAATGAGCCAGAACTCACTTCGTCTTTCTTGGACTCGTGAGGAAGTAGATGCTCGCTTAGATGCAATTATGGTTGACATTCACGAGCAAGCATACTCAACAGCTAAGAAATACGGCCGTGATGGAGATTATGTATTCGGGGCAAACGTCGCAGGCTTCCTCAAAGTAGCCGATGCAATGATGGCTCAAGGCGTAATTTGAGTTCCAAACTACTGCAGTTGTGAAATAATGGGCAAGAATCATACGATACTTGCCAAATTTATTCATTGGAGTTTTATCCTTCTATACGCTTATGGGATTTTCAAACAAGTTGATGATTTAGAAGACTTAGAAGATACTAACTTACTTATTTTGGAAGTTAGTTTTGCTAGTGTATTTCTTCTTATCGTGATAATGCGCTATTTCTACATGAGGCGTTTTGAGACATTCCAAGGTGCCAATGTTCCCGTGCACAAAGTTCACACTTTCTTTGCCAAATCAGTTCACCTTTCAATGTATTTTACATTGGTAATGCTTCCATTGACGGGATTAATGATCGCAGGATTGTATAGTCAAGGCCATACAGATGAAGATGGATTAGTGATTAGTATAGTACTAACTGCACATGAATTTTCTGCAGTTCTAAGTTATGTCTTAATCGCAACTCATATTTCTGCAGCGATATATTCTCGAATTAAAGGAGAAGGAGTTTGGTCATCCATGGTTCCTATTCTGAAGGAAGATAAACCTACGAGTAATGAGTTAATACTGAAAATTTCAACTTACGAAGAGAAGATTTACGATAAAGTGGGGAGCCTCTTTACTACAAGTAAAAAGGAAGAATAGTCGCTGAGTATGTCCTTTTTACTAAATCAACGGTTGAAAAATGCCTCAGATGGAGGTGCTCTAGTTGGGATATTACTTGGTCTACGTGAATTGTAAATCGGTGTCTGAGACTGGCTCATTTCCCAAATATTTTCAGGCTTATTCTTACGTCTTTTCAGGGCCCTACTAGTTAGAAGTCCAGACAGTAAAACAATCATTGCTCCTAGGGAATATATTGCAATAGTTGTGCTAATCATATTACAATGTCATCTTCTGAGTATATGAAGAGTTGTTATTCAGCATGGCCCCAACTTTCTGTAAATTACAAATTAATTAAGACTAGAATAAAAAAGAATAATAGGAAAATACCCAAAGTGATGTTTATTGCGATTGAATTATCGCTACTCTTGTGATCCATAGCATGTTTCTGTTGCCATTCTTTCTTTTTACTATAATGTGCAGCATCAAAAAAATAAGCTATACACATCGATAAAAGCATGACGCCGCAACACCCCTGACCTGAATTACCACGATTAATATCACCCGCCAACCCAATATAGATTGCCAATGTAAACCCTAATCCAAGTACTAGATATGATATTTTGCGAAAATTATCTTCAGGCTTGTATGATAATTTAATATTGTATTTTTGTATAAATTCTTGGACTTCTTCTTCAGACATATCTGGATGTGTTAAAACAGTTTGTTTTGGGATTCCAGTAACAATTTCAGCCTCTTGATCTTCAAATGAGATGTGTTGGGTAGGAGGGGCTATCTTCGCTGGAGACTCTTCATCCATGATTGAAAATAAGAGTTGCCTAACTAAACATTTTGCCCGGTAAATGACGATTTGCAATCAAATTGCAGTTGGTGCAACGTGACCATCTTTCTTGTCGTCAGGCTTGCGGACTCTCGACCAAACTCCACCCATCAATTCTTCGTGGTGATCTGCGCAGTAATGGAATCGGCGATATGCTTCTCGGAATGAATATGCCTTCTTTCCAGTAGCCACTAGGTAGCCTTCCGGTGAGAGTCTGGAAATGATATCTCCTACAGCGCCACATCCTGGATAATCGCAGACGGCTTCTTCTCCCATGTTATCACCCTAAACTCCTTCTGACTTTAATGATTGTAATTTATCACGCTTCATCTTCAGTTTCAGGAGGTGTAATCACAAGTAGAGGAACATTAGCTTCAATCGACTGTCCTTCTTCACAATGAATTTCGGTTACAGTGCCACTTACTGGTGCTTGAATTTCATTTTGCATTTTCATTGCTTCTAGGATCATTACAACCTGCCCTTCTTCGACTTCTTGACCTACTGTGACCTCTACTGTTACGACCTTACCTGGAATATTTGCTGTGACCTTACCTGATTTCTTGGATTTTCCACCAGACGCTCTTCGCTGTTTAGGAGCGGGTCCAGCATCTGGAACCTGAATTTCGAATGTCTTTCCTTCTACAGTAGCCTTCCACATATCGCCATCCTGCTCAAGTTCAACTTCGAACTCTTCTCCATCAACAATGACCTTTCTAGTTTCACTCATTATTTTCATCTCCAAGGTGAGCGTGCGCTCCTTCTGTGCATCAGTGAAGATAATCCCATATTCATTCTTCTATGGTCTTCAGCCCAGGCTTCACCAGATTTTCTTCCCGCTTGAGCAGGGTCTTCTCTGGTAGAAGATGCGGCTAATACTGCAGCGATTGCAGCTATTCTTAGAGTTTCATTATCTGCCATAATATCAACTCACAATGGAATATTTCCGTGCTTTCTTGCTGGTCGCAACTCTTCTTTGTCAAGTAACATTCCAAGTGCTTTGCATAAACGGTCTCTGGTTTGATTTGGCTCGATAACATCATCAAGATATCCTAGTGCTGCAGCTTTGTATGGATTAGCGAACTTCTCTTCAAAGTCCTCAATCAATCGCCCTCTTTCACCTTCTGGGTCTCTGGCATTTTGTAATCTGCGTCTGTGAATAATCTGGACAGCACCTTCTGCTCCCATTACTGCTAATTCTGCACTAGGCCATGCTACGTTGTAATCTCCACGGATGTGTTTTGAAGACATAACATCGTATGCACCACCGTATGCTTTGCGTAGAATTACTGTCAATTTCGGAACAGTTGCTTCAGCATATGCATAGAGTAACTTTGCACCATGTCGAATAATTCCACCCCATTCTTGATTGGTGCCTGGAAGGAAACCCGGAACATCTTCCAATGTAATTATTGGAATATTGAAAGCATCACAGAACCTCACGAATCTCGCAGCCTTGTCGCTTGCATCGATATCCAAGCATCCTGCAAGCATTTTTGGTTGGTTGGCTACAACTCCAACTGTAGAGCCATTCATGTGTCCGAATCCAACAACAATATTCGCTGCCCAATTTTCTTGAACTTCAAGGAATCCTCCATCGTCAAGAATCTCGGTGATTACATCTTTGACGTCATATGGCCGAGTAGGGTCTTCAGGTACGATTGAATCTAACTTCTCACACACACGGTTCGCAGGGTCGTTAGTTTTCTTCACCGGTGCCTTTTCCATGTTATTTGCTGGTAGCAAATCAACTAGGTCGCGTGCCAGATCAATCGCACTTTGGTCATCCTCTGCAGTGAAGTGAGAAACTCCTGACTTACTACCGTGAGTACCTGCACCGCCGAGATCTTCGAATGAAACTTCTTCATTTGTAACCGTCTTGATAACTTCTGGACCAGTGATGAACATATGTGCAGTTTTGTCAACCATTATCACGAAGTCTGTAATTGCCGGAGAGTATACTGCCCCTCCTGCGCATGGGCCCATGATGACACTGATTTGAGGAACTACTCCACTAGCTCTTACGTTTCTGAAGAAAATTTCAGCGTATGAGCCTAGGCTAGCCACTCCTTCTTGGATACGAGCGCCTCCACTATCGTTCAATCCGATTACAGGGCGGCCAGTTTTCAGAGCCATATCAAGAACTTTGCAAATTTTTAGTCCATGCATCTCTCCTAGGCTTCCGCCATATACTGTGAAATCTTGTGCGAAAGCAAAAATTTCTCTTCCGTTAACAGTTCCATGACCAGTTACAACACCATCGCCTGGTATCACATTCTTGTCCATATCGAAATCACGACATCTATGCTCAACAAGTGCGTCAATCTCTTGGAAAGAACCGTCATCGAGAAGCATTTCGAGGCGTTCTCTTGCGGTCATTTTTCCTCTTTTATGTTGAGCGTCGACCCTTAATTGGCCGCCACCAGCTTCAACACGAGCCTTTCTCGCTCGCAAGTCCCGTAGTCTGTCTTCGGTACCCATCATGCCTTCGCCGAATCGAGTTCAGTGATAGCCCCTCCTTATTGCTTGTGTGAGCATTTCTACACCGCAACCGCTTCATAGACGCTCTTACACACGCCACAATATGGGAGAGCGGCAACGCATAGTGATAGCCAAACCGGGCCTTGACGGTCACGACCGTGGTGCGAAAGTAGTAGCACGGGCTTTACGCGATGGCGGACATGAAGTAATTTACACTGGATTACGCCGAACACCTGACCAAATTATCAGAACAGTACTGGATGAAGATGCTCGATTCGTAGGACTTTCTTCACTATCTGGCGCACATAGCCACTTATTCCCCAAGGTGTGTCAACTTCTCCGTGAAGCAGGACTTGATGATGTCGTCGTATTCGGGGGTGGGATAATTCCAGAATCCGATAGACCTCCTCTATTTGCGGCAGG
>JBJLAY010000013.1:0-8547 GCA_045568475.1 Candidatus Poseidoniaceae archaeon
TATAGGTCGCTCATGTAGTCTGCCAAAAGGGTCGGCTTAATGAGTCAATCGCTGTTCTCACTAAACGAGGTCTTTCCACCAGAACGTCGAACTTCATTCCAACGCTCACCGACTTTCTTAGCCGATTCCGAAGCCTCCCACAAATCTCTTTTCTTGGCTTTCCTGAATGGTAAACGGCGCACTCCTCTACCCATAGCCTTGGGGTCTTTGGTCAGCATGAAAGGGCTGACTATGTAATACAGCATGGTTTTGTACCATTTAGGACGGAATAGTTTTCCAATCCAAATCAAACCATCCCCTTTTTTGGCTTGATTCCTCATCCAAGAATTACACATGAACTTGAAAGTTCTATCACCAACTCTGTTCATCAAAAAACGGTTGGATACTGAAGTCCTGACATAAGGCATCAGTTGTTTTCTTACTTCCTTTTCATAATTGCACTTGCCAAGAATATCTTGAGCAGCCAAATGGCCAGACCATACAGCCATCCTCATTCCGAAGCCCCACATGAAGTCCTGTAATCCTCCGGATTCTCCGACATAGTATCTACCATCTTGGAAATAGTGCTTGTTGATTGTGAAATCTCCTTTGCCTCCAACTCTCTTAATTGGCTCCATGTCTATTTCTGGATACTTGTCTTGGTACCATGCAATAGTTTCATTCAAGAAACGCTCAGTACCTCGTTGTTTACGCCATAAACAAGTGCAAATAAGGCCAACTCCATCAATTATAATCAGATACGAATAAGATCCAGGTGCTAATTTATCATTCAGTTGGAATGCAATGTGATTAGGATGTTTGGTTTTGAATATCTCCCCGTATGCTACTGCACTAGTACCTTTAGGACCGCAAGCAATGATTTGGCAATCCTCTTCCTTGACTTTACTCTTGTAGTGCAAATTAGCACCTGCTGCTATTGCCATTCTTTTGAATCCTTGATCGATAGTATGTTCCGAAGTGCCTCTTTCAACAATACGATATGCAATTCTAGGCGAATGAGTTTTCGTAATTACATCATCTGGGTGGATTAAGTCGACTATACTGAATTCTGTTGCTTTGAATTCTGTTGGGTCATAGCCCCATGTACGTAATTGGTCGAAAAAATCATCATCCATAGACCAGTTCTCTAGCGCCTGAAAATCACCATCGAATCGTTGCCCAGAATCGGCCCTTATATCATGGACATGAACCTCAACACCTGCTTTTGCCAAAGTGGTCGCTGCTGCTAAACCTGATAGCCCAGCGCCCATGATGTGGATAGGCCCGGCGTCCGCCATGGCAATCACATGTACAAGGATGGTTTCAAGGATGCGGCTAGTATGGGGTGTAATATGCAGGGGGACGTATTCATCCAAGAAGCCCCTGAACATCTTGATGTAGATGCCCTTCGCACAAAACTGGATACTGATGGATGTGGAGCCATTGTCTCATTCATAGGAATCACTAGGGGTCAAGATGGAGGGGAAGAAGTACTTCGCTTAGAATTCGATTCGTGGCAAGAGAAATTGTCTCAAACTTTGAAAGATTTGGGGCAGCAGGCTATTAGTAAATTCTCACTTCACTCGGTTGCAATGGCACACAGGACTGGTTCAGTGGGGCCTGGAGAAAATATTGTGGCAATACATGTCGCTAGCCCCCATCGGAAAGAAGCGTTTGAGGGATGTGCTTGGTTAATCGATGAACTCAAACGACAAGCCCCCTTGTGGAAGAAAGAAGTCAAGCCGAGTGGGGCGTCATGGAAAGCAGGATTGGGGTGAAAGAATGGAAAAGAGTATCCAAGCAGTAGTAGATATTGGAGGCAAACCGATTGTTCATAGGAAAGCTATTGCTACCGGTTTAGTCCACCTTTCATCAATATCCAAATATGCAATCACCTCTGGAAATGTGAAGAAGGGAGATGTTCTTGAAGCATCTACTATTGCTGCAATTCAAGCCGTTAAAGAAACTCCTAGAATCATACCTCATTGCCACCCTATACCTCTTGAAGGATGCAAGGTGGATTGGGCGTGGGAAAATTTAGCCCTCCGCTGTACTGTTGAGGTGAGCGCTCATTATCGAACTGGGATCGAAATGGAAGCTCTAACTGGAGTTGCTGCAGGCCTACTGTGTGCTCTTGACATGGTCAAATCTTGTGAAAAAGATGAAGATGGACAATATCCTGAAACTCGTATTTCAGATATCGTAGTCCTAGAGAAACACAAAGCGGAATGACCCGCTTGATTGATGGAGGGGGCGCGTATCGCACACAACATGGCACGTACTGCTGACCTAGCACACCACTTCCTAGAAGCCGTTGACCAAGCGGCAATAGCAAGCGCTGAGTGGCGTGGCTTAGGCGATAAGAATGCTGCTGACGCCGCTGCAGTAGAGGCTATGCGTCGAACATTCGACAAAGTCCCCTTTGATGGTAGAGTTGCTATTGGTGAAGGTGAAAGAGATGAAGCCCCTATGCTATTCATTGGTGAAGAACTTGGAAATCAAGTTGGAATCGAGGGGGCATTACAAATTGATATTGCAGTCGACCCACTAGAATGTACTAACAACTGCGCTGACAATTCTCCTAACTCTATTGCAGTATTAGCTGCAGCGCCTAGAGGAACATTACTCCATGCACCTGACTGTTACATGGACAAAATAGCCGCAGGCCCTGAATTAGCAGGTCACGTTAGCCTAGATGGAGGAGTCACATACAACCTAGAACAAGCAGCCTACGTCCTAGACAAGCCTATGTCGGAAGTCAAGGTTGTAGCACTCGATAGAGAGAGGCATTCAGATTTATTCAAAGAAATCAGAGAAGCAGGTGCTCAATTACATTTGATGGGTGATGGAGATGTATCCGCAGCAATTTGGGCAGCGAGGCCTGATGGGCCATACGATATGCTACTTGGAATTGGAGCAGCTCCTGAAGGAGTGATTACTGCTACTGCTCTTCGAGGAATTGGCGGAGTATTCGAAGGAAGACTTGTATTCCGTTCTGATGAAGAGGAAAAAAGGGCCGAGAAAATGGTTGATGATGATCTAACTCGGCTCTGGGATGCAACTGACCTTTGCCGTTCAGATGATGCAATATTTGCAGCATCTGGTGTATGTGATGGATATCTACCTGGAGTAATCGTCGGCGAAGACAGTGTCCAAACATTTGCAGAATTAATCGATGTTAAGACTGGTGAAGTTACTCGCCATGACAGAACACACTCATTGTGATACCATGGTGAATCAATTACGCATCGAAGTTCGATTGCCTGAAGGGCATTGGTCTGGCGATGTCTCTCGTAATAGGCCTGAAGCGATTCTACGTATCGAAGAAACGATGCCTCTTAGCAGGGGTAGAGGTACTGCCAGACTTTCATCATCAACAAATTTGATCTCAGATTTAGAACAACATACTGGAGTCGATGAAGTCCGAGATTTAGGAGACTATCGCTATGAGGTCGACATCGCACCCGGAGGAGGAGGATACATCAAGCCGATTAGGGAAGTAGGAGTTATTCCCAACTCTCCTTTCGAAGTAAGAGACGGTTGGGTCGACTGGACAATCGAATGTGCTGCTGACAAAAGCAGAGAACTTGTTCAATTGCTTAGAGATGGAGAGATCCCATACCGAGTTATTTCGACTCGAACTACAGGAAGTCGAATGCTAACACCTAGGCAAAGATTTGTATTCGATTCTGCATTAAATGAAGGATATTGGGATTCTCCGAGGAGAATAACACTCACCGTTCTTGCTGAATTGTTAAATGTCAGTAAATCCACTCTTTCAGTACAACTCCATAAAATCGAGGGAGTCGTACTAAATTCGTTTTCTGATGAGATACGCAGAAACTCACCCTAACAGGTTCATACGAACATGTTCGCAAATTGATGAATAGTAGGAACCCTATCCCCGTACCATGGCGGAACTACCTAAGACATGGGAAGAGTGGGTTGACAACTTTGGCGAATGGCAAGATAGAGTCGGTTTCAACAGAGAATGGCTAGGGGATTTTGACCTCTCGATTCTGTTCGACTGGGACCGTGCTGGTGACGTAATAGAATACGGAGATTATTCCGGACGTGCAAAATGGGAGAGAGCGCTTCAGGTCCCTCACCAAAACATCCGTGATGCTTTGATTTCCATGATCACTGTACAGGGGGACACTGAATTCGCATCTGTCGAACAACAGAGACACCTACTAGATACTGCTCCTACAGATTATGACCGTTATGCAGCGGCTCGAATCATGGCAGAAGAACAACGTCATGGTTGGCAAATGGCTTACCTTTTGATGACTTACTTCGGACAGCAGGGGCGTCGTGAAGCTCAGAAACTTCTAGAGAGAAACGCACAGGATGGAGACCGTCTACTAGGTGCTTTCAATCGTCCAATGCCACACTGGCTAGATTTCTTCTGCTACACAATGTTCGTAGATCGTGATGGTAAGTTCCAGTTAGGAATGCTTTCGACATCTGCCTTCAAGCCGTTAGCTGCTTCCATGGGACCGATGCTCAAAGAAGAGTCATTCCACCTGGGAACTGGTTCAAACGGTCTTCGTCGTATCATCAAGGCTGGAGTTATCCCTCTAGACATGCTACAGCGATACATGAACAAGTGGGTTGCTACAGCACACGACTTGTTTGGAACTGATTCCTCAACATCGGCTCACTGGGCATATGTATGGGGAGTAAAAGGCCGATGGGATGAAAGAAAGAAACTCGATGCTAACATCGATGTTGACAAAGAAGTCCTCAACGAAGAAGGCCGTGGACACTACCATGAAGAGATTGCTAAGGAAGTTGAAAAGTTGAATGGATATCTGCCAGAAGATTCGGGAGTTACACTATTTGTACCTCATGAAAACTTCCACCGTGACATCGGTAAATTTGGTGGCAAAAATTGCTATACAGATGGTAGTTTGTTCGAGGGTACTGAAGAGGAATACGCCGCATACCTCCACACTGTACTGCCAACTGCTGAAGACGAAGAAGCATTGAAAGAAATTTTCAAGCAACAATGGGTCGAAGATAAACCATTAACTCCTCGTCAATTGGCAAGTGGAATTGGCGCTACTGCATGAGGTGAGTGAATGATACCTGTCTCGCTCTACGGAGCCGACGAAGTAGAATTAGAACGCTTCTACTCGGTTCTGCCTCAACTCGTAAACGATGCTTACGAAGATCGCCCATATCAAGAAACACTATTCGCAATTACTGGGGAAGATGTGATTCAGCATATTGAAATCGCAGACGCCTGGGCTAAACAAACTCCTTTCGCATGGCCTGAAGATGTAGTGATGGAAGTCGACATGGCGATTCAGACAGTGAAATATCCAGATGTAGGGTTACTAGAACATCTAACGACATTAGAGAATGTAGATTGTGTTCGGATATCCAACTGGATGCACTTTGAAACCAATGTATACCCAGTATATTCCAAAGATGCGTGTGCTGGTCTTGAGAAATTGGGGCTGCCAACTCCATACAGGCCTGATGATATTGCATCATATGGCTTGTATGTCCAACGACTTGAAGGACTGAAAGTCCACGCACCAGCCGAAGGAATGCCGGAAATTGGGCTCCCAAGAGCACGAATCCTGCAACTCGGCTTGGAGCGATTTGAATGAAGAATGCAACAACACACGCCAAGCTGCTTGTCGTTGCAATAATTTGGGGCCTAGGATGGGTCGCTGGTCGAGTTGCAGCACGAGACATCTCACCATTCACTGCAGGATGGGTACGTTACATCATCGCAGTCGGATGTTTCCTTGTATTTCTGAAGATCACAAAACAGTGGGTTCTTCCAAATAAGAAACAGTGGAAATTGATTATCATAATTGGTTTCCTTTCTACGTTCTTGTATCAAGCGTTCTTCATGTACGGAATGAAATGGACTGCTGCTGGCGATGCATCATTGATGATTACATTCAATCCATTGTTTACTGCTATCCTGGCAGTTCCTTTCCTTGGAGAAAAATTCGATAAAAGGCTTACATCGGGTCTATTCCTTGCAGTTAGTGGAGTTGCTGTTCTTGCTTGGTACTCTCCTAATGTTGACATCCCTGTCAACGAGAGATTACTTGGTGATGCTTTGATTGGATTATCGGCATTATCTTGGGCGTGTACTACTATTTTGATGAAAAAGGCGATGACTGGGGAAGGTGCAATGTCGCCGTTACACCTTACCGTATGGTCTAGTGTTGCAGGCCTAGCTATACAGACACCTGCTGCAATATGGGAATACAGCCGAGTGGGATTCCCTACTGATGCTTCGATTGAAGCGTGGTCGTGGTTAGCATTCCTAGCGATATTTTCCACCGTACTGAGTTATGTTTGGTTTGCAGATGGAATAAGAAAGATTGGTGCGAGTAAAACTTCATTCTATGTCTATCTGGTTCCAATATTCGGCATTTTCAGTGGTTGGTTACTGTTGGATGAAAAGTTAGGTATCTCTCTAGCGATATCATTCATACTCATTGCCGGAGGAGTTTATCTGGTTCAATCCAAGGAATCGTCATGAACCAGAGTCCCTTGGGTCGTGACATGGGAATCAACACTGTTGCAGTAATTGGTGCAGGAACAATGGGTGCAGGCATTGCACAAGTTTGTGCTCAAGCCGGTTGGAAAACCAATCTCTATGATGCCTTTCCTGAAGGATTAGAACGCGGCATGAAAGCCATCGATGCCTTTTGGGACAAGGGAATTACAAGAGGCAAGACTACTTCTGAACAGAAGCGAGAATGGTCTGCAAACTTGCATGCAGTCTCCGATATGTCAATCGCAGTTAGAGATGCGGATTTAGTGATTGAAGCAGTACCGGAAATCCCAGAATTAAAGCACAAAATTTTCACTGACCTTGGGGCCATGACCAAAGATGATTGTATTCTAGGAACCAATACCTCCTCGCTATCCATTGCTGATATTGCAGCAGCATCAGGTAAACCTGATAAGGTCATTGGAATGCATTTCTTCAATCCAGTACCTATTATGAAACTCTTGGAATTAGTCAAGCATGACTCTTGTTCCAATGAGACCATCGCTGCGGCGGAAGCTGCTGGTGAGGCTATGGCTAAAACCACAATTCTAGTTAGAGATGTTCCCGGTTTCGCGACATCTCGCTTAGGAGTTGTTCTAGGAAACGAAGCAATACGGATGCTTGCTGATGGAGTCGCTAGTGCCAAAGACATCGATACTGCGATGGTTTTGGGATACAAGCATCCAATGGGCCCACTTGCTCTCACAGATCTAGTTGGGTTGGATGTTCGCAGAGACATCCTACTAAACCTCAAGAAATCATTCAATGATGATTCTTACACTCCGCATCCACTTCTTGAGAAAATGGTTGCAGAAGGCCGCCTAGGTAAGAAGTCGGGCAAAGGGATCTATGATTGGTCATCAGGTTCTGCTGAAGAAACAGAATTACCCTGATTACTCTTCTTCGTCGGAAGAAAGACACGCATCATACCAAGACTCCAAGTGAGAGATTCTTGTTTCGTCTAAGCCCAATGTCTTGGCTTGTAATAGTAAGAATTTCCTTTCCTCTTTGGTTACGACTAAATCTTCCATCGCCAGTTCATATGCTTCTAGATAGGTCCTCTCTGCAGTAGTAAATGACTCCGGCATCAATCTACTTGAGAACCCATTGATCACGCCAAATATCGGCTTGCGCAACAAGATAAGTGGCGCACCAATTACGACACCACCAATCCATCCAGAACCACCGACCAGGTTTTCTACAACCTCTGAAGCAACAAGGAAGGCAATAGCACCGATTGTTGCGAATATCGCTGTGCTGAATGTTTTGCGCAACTTCTCATCGATTCCAAGAACATCGTTCTTCAATATAGCATATGTGAACATAGTTCCTTCGAATAAACCTGCAAACAATGTACTAAACAAGAAACCATAAAGTGCAAAGAAATAGTATTTCATTGAATCATTTAATTCCAAATCAATGAGATCTGCAGAATTGAATTGACCAAATACTGCGGAGATGTAAATCATGAAGAACAACGCCATTCCTTGGAAGAAGGTTTTCCCTCCAAATCCTATGAAAATCGCTCTTGCTTCAGTTGACTTCTGAACTGAAATTTCATCTTCCTCATCCACGCTGAGGCTTTTCTGTGCATTACGCATAAATGCCAATGCGATGAATGCAGTCAAAACTGGACTCATCAGCAAGAGACGACCAAGATCAGATTGTTCAATTGTAAGGAAGGTGTATGGAGTGTGCTCTTCAATACAATTACCCTTCAAATCATCTCCATAAGAAGTAGTGACAATCCCTGATTCTTCACCACCACCTTCAGGACATTCAATATGCAGTGAGCCATTAAGTGCACCCTGAACGCCTCCAGAACTTGTGATTAATATAGTCATCAATCCGATAGAAATTAATGGAAGAGCCCAATATAAATTGTTCTTGATTGAATCTCTAGTCATAAACTTCAGAAACTTCACCGGATAAAATGAAGAAAGTGAGAGATACATGAATATCGACAGAAGACACATTGTATAGAAGACAACACGCCAATACTGCATAATTGGTAAAATCTCAGGTCCAAATGGATATAT
>JBJLAY010000014.1:0-8248 GCA_045568475.1 Candidatus Poseidoniaceae archaeon
GATTGCATTTCCTTTCTGAAATATTCTGTATTGTCCCATAGTTTGGCATGGTGCTGAGGTTCTTCCATCAGAACCTCAACTGCTGCTTTTTGAGCAGCTGCAACACCAGGTGGCTGTGAGCCAGAAAGCAACCAAGAGCGTGAATGATTTAGGGCATGATTGCGAACGATTTCTTTGCCGGCAACAATTCCTCCTTGCACACCTAGTGCCTTAGAGAACGAACCAACTTCAAAATCCACACGGCCTTGAAGTTTGAAATGGTCAACAATCCCTCTCCCGCCATCGCCAAGAACACCTTCTCCGTGGCAATCATCTACGAATACCATCGCATTGTATTCTTCAGCAAGTGCAGTTAATTCATCGAGAGGACAAATGTCTCCGTCCATTGAGAACACACCATCGACAATAACCAGTTTACGGTCTGCACCTTCGTATTCTTTCAGAATTTGCTCGAATGCACCCATGTCATTGTGAGGGAAAACAGCCCTTTGTGCCTTAGTCAGTCTAACTCCATCAATAATTGAGCCATGGTTGAGTTCATCAGATATTATCACATCTTGCTTGCCTTGGACTAGTGATGGGATCAATCCGACATTTGCAGTGTATCCTGCAGAATAAATCAGTGATGATTCAACCCCCTTGAACTCAGCAACCTTTTGTTCTGCTTCAAGATGAATGTCCATAGTTCCAGCAATTGCTCGAACTGAACCACTTCCAGCTCCATATTTTCTTGTTGCCGCAATTGATGCTTCGACTACTTTAGGATGGGTTGTCAGGTTTAGATAATTGTTTGCAGAAAGCATGATTGTGGGCTTTCCATCCATTGTACATCGTGGTGCATTAGCACTCTCGAGTGTTGGTGGCTGCCACAGTAATGCCTGTTCTTTGAGTTGCGAGTAGCGCTCTTCCATCCAAGATAAGTCACCTGCCATGACCTGTCCATGTAGAGGTTCTACATCTTGTTTGCCCACTCACAAACAGTCATGAGTGAGATGCCTGTCGGCGGGTCATGCGCATCGAGGGTATAGTCTCGTCAGGGCTCGGTCGAGCCCACATTTTCATGTCGCAACATCACTACCAAGACCAATTCAAAACCATAATCGGTAGAAGCGCTTGGCCTGGGACTTTGAATGTCGCAGTGAAAGGTGATTTCCTAACCAAATACAGGAGGCTCAGAGTGAGCGCAGGTCTTGATGAAGGGGAAGAGAGCAATATTGAATCTCACAGAATCAATGGATTTGACAGAGATGGAGTTTCTTTTGGTGGCGCTACAGCATTCTTAGGACAAATAATCTGTGAAGAAGGGGAACATGAATGTGCAATCTTGATTCCAGATTTGACCAGGCATGAAGATGTAGTAGAGGTCATTGCAGGGATTTTCCTGAGAGAAACTTGTGATTTATCGGACGGCGATATGGTCAGTATCGTCCTTGAATAATATCAAATTGTCTAATTAGAATCTCTTTTTGTTGTTGGCGACACAACTCTTGCCAACGTGAGCTTGAATGGTCAGGCTTAGGAATAACCGGCTCTGTCGATTCTAATGCAGGGATTCCTTCCCACGATACAGACCAAAGTATCAACCAATCTGGTTCAGCCAGTCCTAGATCAATTTCGGTTTGAGGGTTATCTCGAGCTTGTATTACTTTATCGATACTTTCGTAACCAGTGGAAACTGCAAAAATCGCATTCGCAATTCTTCTGACTTGATTCCAAATGAATGCTTCACCAACTATCTCGAACCCAATAATACGGCCAGAGTTAATCCACGGCCTGCATGTTTCAACAACACGAGTTGTTGATCGATTTGTTTCTCGCCGGCAGAAGTTATCCCAATCATGTTCACCTTCAAACAATGAACAAAGATGTTTGAAGTCTTCAATTTCTGGTTCAACCCAACCTTCCATGCATTCCATTCTGTAGCGATAGGTCCGATGCAATGCACGTCTTGGACTCCAGTCATCGGATACTTGTCTGGCGTCGAATAGAGAAATTGTGTCGGGAATTTGGTGTCCAACAGCTTTCATGAAACCAACTTCACCCATCGCATCCCAACGACTTTGATCAATATCAATGAATCCTCCATTTTGTCTTACATGAACTCCAGAATCAGTTCGACTAGCCATTGGAACAGGCATTCTTTCCTGTGTCCATTTCAACTTTTTTTTGAAAATATGCATGAACTCACCTTGAACGGTAGGAACATCTGGTTGAACTTGACTACCGTGATAGCAATCGCCATAATGGCCGAAACGGAAGGCTATTCGCGCCTTCCCCATTCAATTCACCTCAATCTTCACGAGAGAGCATTTCAATTGCATCTTCAGGACTGTATCCTAATCCTCCAACAGACCAAATGAGAGCCTGTTTGAGCCACGGCTGTACCATGGGGTTTTGCTTGGTAGGGTCCATAACTTCAATTGCATCAACGATATTTCTACTGGCGTTAAACAGTACTTCGTCAACAGGAATATCTTCGATTTCCAGTCTTCGAGCGTAGCGTTGGAATTCTTTAACAGCAACTGGTATTCGACGGCATTCAAGAGCGAATGTGGCGAAATCACCTATGTATTCGACGTTTTCTTCATCCATTTGCATGGCTTTTTTGTAAGCCATCATGATCTTTCCGCCAGGAATTACATCATCCTGTGCTTCAGTGTTTTTCATGTTTGCAAATTCAGCGTACATGTGGTGAACTTCTGCATTTGTTTTGTGGCTCGACATCAAATCATCGAGTTCTGCAATAGCGCCATCGAGGTCGCCGTTGCGCAATTTTTCAATCGGTCCTTGGAGTACTTTGTCGTCGCTCATATCATCGCCTCTATTTCGTCGGCACACTTACAGTTCTTGAAACCTATGTGTGATTACTGACTTTCAGCAATCTGGTCTTTCAAATCATTGAGTATGCCAGATTGACTGTGTCGCTGATGCATTTCATTCAATAGATTCTCAACCGATTTCCAGTTTGTTATGCAAAAGAATGAGAATTTAGGATCTGGTAAGTCTATTTTACGAGTCCTCTGGTATGTTATGAATGCGAAAAGTTTCTTGAAAATACTTCGAGTAACCTGTCCTTCAACAGTATTTGCGTCACCGCTTGGAACTGAATTTCCAGAAGCACCTGCGGAAATTGACATTGCCTCTTCACCAATTCCTAATTGGCTACCAGTATCACAAATTATTGTGTTGTATCCTAGCATTGCACCCATAAATGTCCTCTGAGTTCTAATCTCATTGATGTTGTCGAAAAGGATTCTCCTTCCGTCACCTGGGATGAAAAGGTGCTGAGTAAAAATTACTCTGTGATTGGTGATCGCATAGTGAAAGCTCCTCTGGTAGAAGATAGTCAGTGCAACAAACAATATTGACCAAAATAGTCCGAATGTGATATAATGGAAATCATCGAGAGGAATAAATCCACTTTCGATAATTCCTAGAGATTCCATGATGTTGTCTATGCTAAGAATCATTGGCGTGAATGCAACCAATAGTAGGTACATTGTACTCCACTTTCCACTGGTTGAACCGTTTAACATTCTATTGAACCAAGCAATTGCAAGCATAACAAATACGAATCCAAAGTTACCTACCTTTCCGAAAGTAATTATTCCTTGCATTATAGTTGAAAATGTCGAACCATCACTATCCCAGTTAATGTCAAACATCCAGTGTGCGAATAAGATTAGTAAAGCAATGCCATACATTGGTGTGAATGCAAAAATCGAAGGTTTGATGTCTTGTAGAATCTCTTCTTCGCTAGTAAGTCTGAATTTCTGCTTCAAAGATGCAGATGTTTCCGAACTTGCTACTTCGGAGTCCTCCTTTTTCGGATTCTCTTCAACGATTTCTTCTTCAACAGATGGTTGCTCCTCATCGGACATAATGACCCTTCCTAATTGCTAACAATACATAGACGATGATGAACCTTGCGGCGATTTTGTCAGTGAAGTAGCCCCCAAGAGTGCTCAGCATTACCACGAACTACCCTCCAGTCAGAGCGAGTTCTAACTCCTTGTTCATCATCAATCTCTAATCTTGTTACATCCAAAGGGTACTCATTGTAAGTTAGATGCGACTTCATACCACCACGTGTTGGCTGATCAAATGTCCAATGCGCTCTAGTAACAGCTCTAGCCTCTATTCGAATTTCGGTGATTCCATTCCACATGTGAACGTGGAATGTAGGTAGGCCATCATTATCACAAGTTCTTTCCACTCTGACTTCACTAAATTTCTCGCTTCTCCCTCTACTAACATCGTGAAACAGTCCACCCATTGACAGCGGTAAATGTGTGATGTCTCGGTTTTTCCACGGCCGTGAGTCTTTAGCAGTTATAGTTGGTGAAATGTGAGGTACAAACCAGTCGATATAAGAGCCATCATCTAGATGCAGCATTCCCCAGAACCATGGTGGCGATGGGGCTTGAACACACACTTTCTGGAAGTATGATGTTCCAGAAGTTTCCTTTCCATCAATAGTACCTTTGCACAGGGCTCCGTGCAATCTTGATATTCCATATCCCATGCCTAGTCCATATTCTGCTTGGGCTACTTTCATGCTAGACATCGCTTTATTCCAAGGTTCCATTTCCAAATTGAAATCACCGTGCTCAGTATCTAGACGTAACCAAAATTTCGATTCATCAGGAGTCAATCCCATCGAGAATTCTTTGCTTGTATGAGAGGCAACAACACCTCCTTTGTCGTGAGGCCATTGAGGGTGTTCTTCTGCCAAGACAATGATTCTGCTCTCTTCGAGAACTAATGGTTCAATCATTTTCTCACCATCATACCACCATGCTGCCACCATTCCATCCATTGCGATAGCTCCATCTTCGTCGAAGCCAGGTCTTCCTACTGGAGCCCATGGGTGTCCATTTACTTCGACAAGCGGATTGTCTTTAGTAGACCACAATACCATTAATTGCTTGCCAGCAGGGTTCCCTCCTTCATCATCTAGCATTACCAGCCACCACCACCAGTCCCATGTTAGGCGATGAATTGGAGGTAGGTTTTGCAACTTCCACAGGCTCGATAAGTCACCTTCGAACCTTTTCATTTCTGACATCAATCCACTTCCTTGCCTTTGAAAATGCTTTGACCGATGAACCACGACAATGCTCCTTGGAGTACCAGTACTAAACTCGAGATTACAAGTGCTAGCCAACTACTTACTCCCAAGTTTGAATCGCCGCTGAATGTTTCTAGAGGTACAGCAGCCGGCAAAGGCTTGTAATCCATTTCTCCAAGCCAATTCTCCTCACCTTGGCCCCCTCCCCAGAGGCCAGACTGAATCAACTGCCAATTATCAGGCCAGCATACAGCTACGCCTGAATCTACAATGATCATACCCCAGCCGATTACTGAGAAGTACCTTATCGATGAATCTCCGCCTGTTAAGATTGTAACGAAAGCCATTCCTAACTCCCATGCTGCGAATAGAATTGCTAATATTACTCCGTTTTTCCATATTATTCCAAATCCACAGAATATAGTTCCATAGACTAATGATACAAGCATAGCAGCCCAAGCAATAGTCATCCAGACGCCAATATCTCCCCATCGGAAGAATCCATCCCCTGGGCCTGTGAAACCAGTAATTAGACCCATGATTACACACAGCCCAATTATGAATGGCCATGTGATTCCAATATATCCTAGCATTCTGTAAAGAAGAACTTCACCTCGAGCTATTGGCTTTGCTAGCATGTAATGTATTGTGCCATCACTCATTTCTTCACGAATCAAACCAGTTGCCAAAAATAGAGGTAGGAATATACCTAGAAGGTAGACTATTCCAAATTTACCGATTCCCAGAATAAAGGCTCTATGTCCTGCTTCTTTCCCATATTTGTCCTCATCAGGGTCTTCGTCCACATTACTATCAGCGTCGATATTTATCGTGCCATTTAATTCGTCAATTGTTACGACAACATCACATTCTTGGTTGTTGTCATTTGTGTCTCTTTGACTGCTTGTATCCAGGTTTTCACAGTCGCCATCATCATCCTTCCCAACATAATTTTCACCATTCGAAAGTGTATCCCAATCAATATCATCTTCATTTATCCATTTTTCAGGAGGGTCGGGTTCCACCCAATCCGGGAATGATTGGTCCGACTCAGGATTAGTGCCCTCTAGTCTTTCTTGCCCGTCTGGATAGCCATCACCATCTGTATCAAAAGAATCTCCATCATTATCTACAGCTTCAATCTCTGAGTTCATGGCTTCAATGTAGAATAACAACATTAGGAAAATTGCTACAGATGCAGCGCCTAATACCACCCAGGTGGAGATTCTTGTGCGGTATTGCCGCATTGTGAATTCTGCTATAGCCGTAGATTTGCGGTCAAGTTTTGACCAAATTGTATCCATGCGATTACTCATAGTGAGCCCCCCGTTAGATACATCAAAATGGATTGAAGGTCATCGTCTGGATTATCAATTCCAGTGACTAATTGCTTGCTATTAACAATTATTTTAGGCAACTTTTTGTGAACTTCTCCGAGATGTTTTGTTTCAATTTGCAATTTCTCTGGCGACTTGAAAGTGATTCCAGTAACTTCATCCAGGTCAACGAAACTCTTTGCTAACTCACGAGGATTTTCACAATCGATAACAATCTTGTGCGGATGTTGATCCAGCATTTCTCTTATTGCATGTGAGTTGCCTAAAGCCAAAACTCTGCCTCTATGCAATATGACAATTTGTTCGGTAATACGTTCAATTTCATGCAATATATGGCTTGAAACGAGAACGGTTCTACCCATTGCTCCTAATTGCTTAATCACATTCATGATTGTTGTCCTAGCAAGAGGGTCACATCCTTGTAGAGGCTCATCAAGAATAATTAATTCAGGATCGTTAACTAGTGCGTGAGCAATTTTCACTCTCTGTCGCATACCTTTAGAGAACTGACCGATTCTTTTGTGCATCACTTCTTCTAGAGATACGAATGATAGAACTCTAGTCGCTTCAACAGCAGCCTCATCCCTAGTCATGCCGTGTAAGCGAGCAAATGTTGTGACGAAATCAAATGCAGTCATCCAATCGTGCAGTTTTTCATGTTCTGGAACGAATCCAACTCTTGAGTATGGTGCAGGGTTTTTCCATGGATCTGTTCCGAATAATCTGATGGCTCCCGAGCTCGGCTTTACTTTGCCCATCATCAATTTGAACATCGTTGACTTGCCCGCTCCATTCATTCCAAGGATGCCTGTTACACCACCTGATATTCCGAGAGATACCCCTCCAAGGGCATTTATCCTGCCATATGTTTTCGACACTCTATCGAACATTATTACTGGAATATTTGCAACAGGTTTCCACTCGTTGGTTTCAGCCTTGCCATGTTGAGTCATATCTGGCATCATTCTCTGGTCACCTCCAAAGAAGATACTCTATTTGCAAGGAGATAAAGTGCTAATCCATTAATCACAACTACTGATATTAAACTCCAAACCCATGGGTGATCATAAGTCATTTCCGTTCCAATTAATGCTTGACATACATGTGCTACTGCATCAAATGGCGAGATTACATAGAGGATGGACTTGTCGAATAGTCCATCGATTATTGCTGCCATTGAACGTGTTCCCATCAATATCGCAATCAGCCCAATTGCAGGGAAGAAACGCCCTCTTGAAACACTAGAAAGGGCTAATCCAATCGAAGTATATGTGAATGAAAGGATGATTCCACATGCAAATGTGGCAATGAATAACGGAAATGTGTCTATAATCCAGGCCCATCCTTTGCCCATAACCAATATGTCTGCAAAGTAGTATACAGCAAGAGTTCCATCAATTATGAAGAATAAAATTAGGCCTACAGATAAGAATTTCATGGCTGCATAGTCAAATCGATTAATTGGTCGAGAGAAGTACATTGCACTTGTCCCATGAGACCTATCTTCGGATATCATGCCACCAACTAGAAGGGCTGCTACAATTGGATAGTAGAGGATATTTCTGGGGAAGAATCCCATTACATGGCCATACATATTGTCTCTATTGACGCCCCAAATGCCATACAATTCTGGCTCTCCAATCATGCCGAATAGCAATACCATTGCAACATCGGTCATCGATGCAATAATTACGAAAAATATGAACAATCTCGTAGGTATGTTCCAAGGCCTGTGTCCCTTTTTGAAAACACCTAGGATATGGTGGCGAAGAATGGCCCAGTTCCTCATCCATCTTGGGTTAAGTGTCCCTTCCCACGGCTTGTAAATCTGTTCAAAAAT
>JBJLAY010000015.1:0-8052 GCA_045568475.1 Candidatus Poseidoniaceae archaeon
AATGGATACCTTGTAATGTGTGAAGTTATGAACCCAGACGGAAGCCCTCACGCTAGTAATGGCCGTGCGACTATCGATGATGATGACGAAGACTTCTGGTTCGGATTCGAGCAAGAATATTTCATCATGGATGTTGAAACACAACAACCCCTTGGATTCCCAGTTGGCGGATATCCTGGCCCACAAGGACTGTACTATTGTTCGGTCGGTGGAAGAAATACTCACGGTAGAACATTCGTTGAAGAACACGCAGATCTTTGCCTTGATGCAGGAATTAACTTCGAAGGAATTAACCAGGAAGTTGCATGCGGACAATGGGAATTCCAAATATTCGCTAAAGGCGCAAAGAAAGCCGGCGACGAACTTTGGGTTGCAAGATATCTTCTTGATCGCCTGACTGAAGATTATGGATATTACATCGAATATCATCCTAAACCGATTCAAGGAGATTGGAACGGTTCTGGAATGCACGCTAACTTCAGTGATGGAAAGATGAGGGATGAAGGCGGCGAAGAGCTATTTTCAATGATATGTGAAGAATTTGGAAAGAATGTCAAGAAACATATGGATGTTTATGGAGCACACAACGAACTTCGTTTGACCGGACTTCATGAAACCCAATCTATTGATCAATTCTCGTATGGTGTATCTGACAGAGGGGCATCAATCCGTGTACCAATCGGAACTGTAGAAGATGGCTGGAAAGGAAGACTAGAAGACCGCAGACCAGCATCTAATGGAGACCCATACAAGATTGGTGCGGTAATTATCTCGACCACTAAGGCAGCCTACAACTGATTACTCTCCCTTCTGAGTTTCACAACTCCGATGAAGACTGATAGTATCATTATCAAAGCGGCAGCATTGCTGTAGATAATAGAAGGAGAGCCACCGATTATTCCGTATGTCATCCATAGGCCCAATGCTAGTGCGACTACTGCGAAGGTGGGAAGTGAAACACCCTCGTGTTTTTTGTCGATCCAGACGGTTTTAACTTGAGGAATCCAAGCGACAATTCCT
This sequence comes from Candidatus Poseidoniaceae archaeon, assembly GCA_045568475.1. GTDB lineage: Archaea > Thermoplasmatota > Poseidoniia > Poseidoniales > Poseidoniaceae > MGIIa-K1. The sequence goes on from JBJLAY010000015.1 coordinate 1,021, forward strand.
AGAACACCTGCGGTGAAACCAATTATCTCTAACATCATCCCCACTCCTTGCGAGGATTACTGAATTCAATTTTGGATATTTCTGCAAAGGGGATAATTCTCGAACCATCCTCTCCAACAACCGAAATATGTGGCCCTGATTGATCACGTACAACTTGCCCGGTTGACAATTCGCTTTTAGGGCCAACAATTAATCCCAGTATACCAGAATTTTTTACAGTACAATCTTTCTTTTCATATGGGTATTCGAGAATATCTCCGTGTACTGTTTTACCACCATTTAGATGGATTGTGTCCCACGTGCCAAAACCCATCAAAGTCTCTCTTAGTTCATCAGAAGGGGGCGACTTGTCCATTTTGTCAATCATATCGATAAACCCTAATTCATCATAAGCTTCAGCGGGAACTTCATCCGGTAAAGGATCCCACTCCAAGTTTTTGTTAGAGAATACCAAAACCGTTCTACTCGGCGGGGCTTCTTTATCGGTTCTATTCTCATGAAGGTCGCACAATATGTCTCCTTTCCTTGCCGTCCAAGCAACGATATCCTTGTGCATTAAAGTCCCGCCATTTTTCCTCTTTTGGAAAAATCTTCCCTCACTAGTAATTGTAAATGAGCCAGACCAATGTTTCTGCTCAACAAAGAGAATCTCATCTCCTGTGGCTACCACCATGTCAATCTCTCTTCGACCACCTTCTTCTGGATCAGGTATTCGAATGCCTTCAAGAACCAAAGCGTTTCCTGCTACTGCTCTAGTTAATTTCATCAATCTAAATTCAGCAAGTCTACCAGATACTACATGGCCTTCGGGGTCGAATCTTTTTCTTCTGGAGAGAAATTCTTCTAATCTTCCCAACAAATCACCTCAGCAATTCATCGACAGATTCGACAACTACACTCACCTTCATTCCGGAATCGTTCAAATCACTTCGAGTTGCTTCTCCAGAAAGAACCAGCACGGAAACACACCCGGCTTGAACAGCCATCTCCATATCAGTGTACAAACGGTCTCCAACCATTGCACATTCTGCAGGGTTGAGCCCCAATTCGACTATTTTATGCATAATCATACCAGGATTTGGCTTTCCAGTAATGTGGACAGGATCTTGCCCAGTCGTTACCTTCAACATCGCTAAGTAAGCTCCAACATCTGGAAGCCCACCCTCTGGGGAAGGGCAGACCATATCTGGGTGGCTTGCAACTAGAGGGACTCCTCTATGCATGTGAATCGAAGCCGTGGAAATTTTTTCGTAATCAATTTCAGTATCATATCCAAGAACAACATATTGTGGATCCTCATCCTTGGTTGTAATACCAACCTCTTCCATCATGCTCCGCATCCCTGTGGTAGCGATTGCCCATGTTCGAGTTATTTCATTTTTAGAAAGCCAAGACAGCAAGTCATGAGTAGAAAGTAAAACATCTTCAGGAATACAAGGGATACCCATTTTGTTCAATTTAGCAACATACTGTTCAACAGAACGCGATGAATTATTGGATAGGAAATATCGTTTGACTCCCTTTTCCTCACACCTTTGGAGGAAATCTAAGGCGCCATCAATCAAGTTACCGCCGAGATATATCGTTCCATCGAGGTCCAGAAAAACAGCCTTTACTCCTGATAATTGTGAATCCATAAAACCACCTAGAATAACAAGGTCTTCACCAAGAACCACTTTGAATGCAAGTTTTCTTGTGCTTCTTTACTAGCAATCATCTCAGTCATCATTTCCTGAATAACCGGCTTACGGCCAGCCTTGCCCACGAACCAATTCAGAAGCCATTTGCGCCTACTCATTTTTTGCATTTTGAATGAATTTGTTAATTCCGGGCCTAAGGCAGCCCACAACTCTTCTTGATATGCTGCGCCGCCTTTATTTTCAATAACATGACGGGCGGCCATTTCGCCGCTAACCAATGCGTTTCCAACACCTTCTCCAGAGAAGGGGTCGACTAAACTAGCCGCGTCTCCAATCAAGAGTGCGCCTGGTGCAAATGCCTTACGCGGTTGGTTTTTCTCGCCTTTTCGTGGACTGCCAAAGGGCAATTGCCATCCTTTACCAGTCCCCTCTACCATCTTAGCATCTGCAAATCGATCTTTGAATAATGGGTGATTTGCAATTACATCTGCTTGGAGAGGCTTGAGCTTTTTCTTCTGCTTGTCCATCATCCCAAGAACCATGCCGATTCCAACATTTACTCTTCCATTACCGAGTGGAAATAGCCAAAAATAACCAGGAATAATACTGTCTACAAAATGAATTTCAATATTCCCAGCGTTTCCTTCACAACCCTTTACTCCATCCCAGTATTCGCGATATCCGCCACAGTAGTGCATTCTATCGACAAGCTCTTGGTTTTCCATTTCCTTGATAATTTTCCGAGCCACAGGACATTGATATCCGCCAGCACCAATTGTCCACGGGGCAGAATAAACTCTTTTCTCGCCTCTTTTCCCACCAATTCCAATTTCTACACCAGTGATCTTACCGTCGGTATCGAAAACCTGAGTTACAGTAGCGCCTTGTATTACAGAGCCACCATTTTCTAAAACGAGCTCAGTTGCTCTTTCGAAAACCAACCAGTCAAATTGCTGCCTAGGTAATGAGTAACCCGCCTCCATTCGCGCAACATCTTCTTCAGGCAAAGGTACAGTTACCTCATTACCATTCGGAGAGGAAAATACAATTCCGGTAACTCTGAAATGAGGTGTTGATTCGAGCTTGGCTTTAACCCCCAATGCTTTGACATGACCTAGAGATTTACCGCCAACGGCGTCTCCACAAATCTTGTCGCGAGGCCAAACGCCCTTCTCGATCAAAAGAACCCTTTTTCCCTCCATTGCAAGATATGATGCAGCAGCAGAACCACCAGGACCGCCCCCGACAACAATACAATCGAATTCAGCTTCTGATGGCGGAACGGCGCCGGTCTCGATGGGCATATCCCAAAATCGACCACTCGCCATATTGGTCACACACACGACCAAGCACAATAGGGTTAGTGCCGATAATGATAGAAAATCAAATTTTAATTGATATTTCGCTAAATTCAAAACAACCGCCATCATCAAATGCTAGCAAATATGGCAGCACATATGGCCACTAGAAGGCAAGCAGTAGTTGGCTTGCTCTTTGTCACATTATTGTGGGGCGGAACCTTCGTATGGATGAAAGAAGCCATGAATTCCCTTGACGACGAATTAGACCAATACACTACGGCAGGAGTGGTTGGAGTGATAGTGGCGTCTAGATTCCTTATTGCATTTGTAGCCCTCCTCCCCTTTTCGAATAAAGCAAGAAAGGCTCTTACTTCCAAGGAAGACTGGAAAGGAGGATTAATTCTTGGAAGCCTAATGTTGGCGGGATTCATACTTCAGATGATTGGAATAGACTCAGTTAGCCCGTCGGTGTCGGCCTTTCTAACCTCACTTTACGTTGTATTTACAGCGATACTTTCTGTGAAAATTAGTGATAGGAAACCGACTCGTATGATGATAGTCGGTGTAGGTTTAGCAACAATAGGGGCCGGATTCATAGACGGCCCCCCTCATATTGTATGGGGCATGGGCGAAATATTGACGGTAATGTGTGCATTCTTCTTTGCGCTTCACATTATTTACACAGACCGGATCACAAAAAGGCTGAACCCCATTGCAGTTACATCTACCTCTTTTGCAGTTCTAGTGATTGGAGCCGCCCTAATCGCTTTAGTCGCCTCTGGCGACTTTATGGTCATAGAAGTGGCTTGGCAATCCGGAGTAGTAGTTCCATTACTTTGTCTTGGACTATTTGGCTCATTGGCCTGCATCCTAATGCTGAATGCTTTCCAAAAATATCTGAATCCAACCCACGCTGCAATCATATATTCATTCGAACCAGTTTGGGCTACGATTTATGGCTGGTCTGTAGGGTTAGTCGAAGTATCAATTTGGTTAGCAATGGGGCTTTTACTACTTATTGGAAACATCGTCGTTGAGCTAGATGAATCGGGCGACAGCGATCATCTAAGCGAGGAAGCCGGACCAGAATAGTCGTAAAACGAGACCATTGTTTGTGTACTGGAAATACCCCCTACCTTTGAAAGCCCGTCCAAAATCGCATCCCCTAAAGAATCCATAGATGGGCTGACAACTTCGATAATTAAATCCCAATCGCCAGCAATTACATTACATCTAACCACATAAGATAATTCGCATATTTTTTTGGCAACGTCTCGACGATCGACGTTACCTCTATCACATCGCGCAAAGATAAACGCGCGCAATTCATGACCCCACGCCCTCGCATCGATATCAATCGTATATCTGCGAATAATCCCTTCTCGTTGCAACCGCATCATTCTATCATGTGTAGTAACTCTAGCAATGCCCATCTCTTCAGCCAATGAAGTCACCGATGCTCTGGAATCGCGCTTCAATAGCTCAATAAGTTTCAAATCAGTATCATCTAACTTCATAATCAATCGAAAAGGCAATCTATTTTCAAAGATTCCGTCATATTGTCGGTATAATTAGTATATTAGAGTGTTTTAGCCGACAAACCGAAATTATTCAAAGCGAATTGTTCATCAGTGTTAGGCCCAAACCACCATTTGGAGACGCCAATGTCCGACAAAAGGAAATTTTCAACAAACGCAGTTCACGCAGGAACAAAACACATCGAAGGTGCAGTTAACACTCCAATTTTCCAATCATCAACCTACCAGTTGACCGATGAGAGGTATGCTGGGTGGGCCGCTGGAGCGCAACACACCCTACTTTACGCTAGACTTTCAAGTGTAAATTCCGAAGCAGTAGTTGAGAAAATATGTGCTTTAGAAGGGGCTGAAGACGGAGAACTATTCGCTAGTGGAATGGCTGCAATATCTACAACACTGATGGGATTATTGTCTCAGGGCGATCATATAGTTGCAAGCTCAGACGTATACGGCGGAACCTACGGCCTGATGACTGAAGAACTTCCTAGATTCGGAATTTCAACAACTATGGCAGATATGCAAGACCCAGCATCATATGAAGCAGCAATAACCGAAGATACCAAGATGCTCTATATTGAGACAATTACAAATCCTGTAATCAAAATATGCGACATAGAAGCGATGGCTGAAATTGCAAAAAGACACGATTTACTCTTGGTAATCGATAACACATTCGCCTCTCCATGGGCATGCCAACCAATTACTATGGGGGCTGATTTAGTAATCCATTCTACAACAAAATACCTGGGGGGCCATTCCGATATTATAGGGGGGGCCGTCGTTGGTAGAGCAGACTTAATCGCTGCAATGTTCATGAAAAAGGTCCACTTTGGAGGCTCGCCAGATCCTCACAACTGCTACCTTTTAGAGAGAGGAATTAGAACGTTAGCAGCTAGAATGCCGATTCATTGTTCGAACGCTGCAGAAATTGCAACTCGTTTAGATGTTCACGACATGGTAGATTTGGTTCATCACCCGAGCCTTGAATCTCACCAAGACTATTCAGTTGCAAAACGAATTATACCGAAGGGAACAGGGATGATTGCATTTACAGTTAAGGGAGGAGATCCTGCTGCCTTAAAATTCATGCGCGGCCTGGAAATGATATTCGAAGCCACTAGTTTGGGCGGCGTCGAAAGCCTTGTTGAATGCCCGTTTAACTCTAGCCACATGGGAATCCCTGAAGATGTAAGGATCGCCGCAGGCTTAGGTCCTGGTTTTGTTAGAATGTCAATTGGAATTGAGGATGTAGAAGATCTCTGGAACGATATTTCCACCGCTCTTTCAACAGTCTAATTATGGTAATTCATCGATTTGACCACAGGCTTTTCGAAGCGACTCAAGCGCTTCTCTGTAATCGACTTCACCGCCATCAACTAGGGCTTTACCAGCCTTCCATACGTTGCCTGCAGCATGACTCCATGCTCCGCCTCTATCTCTAGCATCGGATGAAAATTGCCATTCTTGGCCATTTGATTTACCCGCAGCCATTAACCACGCCCAAGAGGCAGCCTGGGCATCAATTCCGTCCTTTTTAGACAAAGCCGACTTCTCCGCCTTACCTAACCCCTCAACTAACCCCATCATAGTAAGGTCATGAATCATTCCAACGGGGCCGGAAACCTTTCCTCTCCGATAGGGGAATTTCTGAATAATATCTGCTTTTGCTCTTTGAGATTCAATGTCTTTCAGGAATTTACCAAAGGCTCTTTTTTTGTTACATTGAGCAGACCACAAATCTTCGGCCTCCTCTTCTTCAATACCCATCTCAATCAATCCAGAAAGGCCATGGTCTTGCCATAATGCGGAAAGAACATCGTTACACGAGGTTGCTGAAATTTCCAATGCTGTACCCTCTCTTTCGTGAACTTCTCCTCTCTGAGAGATTCTAATCCCAGAACCAGCAGCCGATCTCATCAGTGTCAATGCAAGGTCTTTCTCTGAAGCAGAGCCATTTAATTCCCCAACAGCCTCATCTGCTGTTGAAAACCACCGTTCTCCAACAACGAATCCATCATCAATATGATGTAGAACAGCAACCTTCACCCTCTTTGAAAGTGAACCTTCATTCAATGTTAATCCCATCCAAGCATCTAATATTCGGTCCAAAGCCTCTCTCGAACCATCTCGATTGCCACCTTCTGGGTACCAAATTGCATCTGGCTCCATCACAGTAGATAGGTTCGGGGGCAGCATTGAAAGTGCAAGGTCGTGGATGAATGAATTCTTACCCTTTGCCTTTTCTAACTTATCAAAACCAATAGCGACTTTACTACCATCAATGAAATTTAGTAACAAATATCCACTACCTGACATTTCGTTTTCAGATATTTTATCGACATCTAATCCATCGGTGGCCCAAACAGTACCAATATTGTTGAAATTAAATCTAGAGCGGGACAACACGTCCCCTAGCCACCCCTCGGGAATAGTAGGGACAGGCCCACTGCATACGAAACCACCCCTCCAGGAGAAAAAGAAGTAACCCTTTCGGGCATGATCTTCCCAAGGAAGCATACGTAATGTTGCCATCTGGTGATTTTGCAAACCAGC
>JBJLAY010000016.1:0-7829 GCA_045568475.1 Candidatus Poseidoniaceae archaeon
GAATGGAGAATGCAGGGAGTAAGCCCCTTTCTGTTCCCTTTCGGTGACTGCATTCAACTGTGCGTCCTACCTGTCCCTGAACGTGCCGCATAAGCGGGACTGTTTGGACTTGCTCCAGCGGGGTTGCTCGTCTCATCGACCACGTGGCAATCTCGTCCTTCCGGATTCATCGTACACACCCCGTATCGTTCGTTTCTGCACCATTGACCGACCCATTTCTGTGTCTCGACTTGTGTCGACCGCTTGCACTGTGGAGAGGGGACTTTCCTCAGACTCGAAGTCTGTCAGCAGCCCTCCTGCATCCTCCATACCGTCGCGGGGGCCGAACACATTTCAAACCATTGGGAATCAAATGTAATCGCTTTCGTCGTATTCCAGATCAGAATCCTTCTTTCCTGAAATGACTAGATAGCCTAGTAAACCAAGCATCATGAATGCTATAATTGCGAATCCAGTTAGCATAGAGTTACTAGCTCCATCAAGCCCTTCAATGATAAATGTCGATTCACCTTTTTCGACCTGTATGGCATCTGTCCTTTCAGATAAACCATCAGGTGTTGAGACTTCTACCCACGCAGTCCCCGATGACTCCGGTACCCAAGTGACCTCAAAATAGACTGAACTAAATGCAGGAACATTGACGTTAATTATTTCAAGTAAGCGACGATTATCTCCATCTTCAATAACTTCCACTCTAACACTTGCTAGCCCGTCTACTTGGCCATAATTGTGTACAGTGATGTTCATAATCATGGGCGTATTTACACTTGGATATTTATCTGCTAGAACTATTTCATCGGAATTGATTTGAATATCTGCTTCTCTATTAGCTAATTGTAAAACCGCTAATGGAGAAGACCTAGTATTGAATGTTGAATCCAAATAATGCGCTGCATGGTCGTGCCCTTCTATCCACACCCACAGATCCCAAGAATTATGCCGACTTATTTCTGGTATTAGCCCATCAACATCCAGTGTTGCAGAAAGTGGAATTGATTCGCCAGACCCAGTTCCTGCTATCAGTTCCATGCTTACATTACCTTCTAGTAATGCCAAGTCAGGTATAGCAATTCCATGAGGTATAATCAGCCAATGCATTCGCATAGAATCTAAAGACAAACCTTCACTCTCATTTACCATTATTTCAAAAGTTAGATTTTCCCAATCCCTTTCCTCAATCAATTCTGCAGGGTTAGGTGAAAGTAATTGCGAAACCTTAGGTTTGTTACCATCAACTATCATCCACGCTACTACTTCATCACTATCTGTTCGGTCAATAGCTCCAAATGGAAGATTAACTAAATCCAAAGTAATTGGATGTATACCTGTGGAATTAGGTGCAACTAGATGGATTTCAGTAGTCCCATTAACAGAGACTCCATAATGCTCATTTGCATCAATCGAGGCTGCCACATCGATTGGGAATTTGACCGGTTGGCCACCTTTAGTCCAAACTAAATCCGCTGAAATCGAACGATTTTGTCCTGGTGCTACAAATGCAGTACTATCTGTAAAAATAACACTAGAAACATCGATTTCAATTTCGCTTGAGTATCTCCAAGTTCCTTCTAAATCACTCCTATGAGATTGACCTGAATCATCACTCGCTGAGACTCTAATTCTCCTTTCAATAGATGAATCTGGATTAAAGCTCCAATCAAATGACAATACTACTTCCAGGGTGAAAATTGAATCGAAATGAGATGCATCGCCAAGTATAGTACAACCCTGAATAAATATCCCCTCATTCGAAGAAGTACATCCATCAGAAGTAGACCAGTTTATGAAGAGGTTTTCTGATGATTCGGACGACATGTCGATTTCAACCATCTGAATGTCTCCGTAGCCATTAGCATCTTGAATAGGAATTTCAATGCTGTAATTTTGACCAGGATGTAACCAGTTTTCTCCGTGAGTCCATCCAAGACCATCCTCCAATACTATTGGTGCACCATCCGGCCCGAATCTGATGATGAAAAGAGGAGACTCTTGAGTTCCGGAGTTAGGCAAAGCATGGCCTGCTGGATCAAACATTTCAATCCAACCAGAAAGAGTGTCCCCTACCTCTGCAGTTTGGACATCTAGAACCTTTGAATAAATTCCTTGGAAGCCATTCAAATTTGACGGCTGGTCTAATTCAACGGTTAAATCGCCATCCCAAGAAGTCTGTAAATGTAGTAAAGAATGTCTAGGAAGTAGTGGCCTGTCGCCGATTAGGAACATCATTTCCAATGGGGAATCACTACTGTGATGATCTAAAGAAGCAACATTTGTAGAAATTAATTCAGGATAGACATCGTCGGGTAAGAAAGTGGCATTCCGAGGAACATTCCAATTCACATCCTGTCCGAATAATCCAGAAACTGTGATCTCCAAATCAAATGTCGAACCTAATGGATCAGGAGTAAACATTAGAGTTGCTACTCCATCGTTTAGAATTTGGGTTGTATCGGTCAACATCCCATCTAGATAAAGCCCAACATTGAACGAGGATGAGCGAGGAACTGAAGATAGGTTTTCAAATGCTAATTCAACTTCTACAATGCCAGGATTAGATGGATCAAGATATAATGCATCCCAGGTGGACTCGGCCCCATTCATGAATGATAGATGCCAATCGACCACCTCGACATCTTGTTCAACACCCATTGACCATCCTAGCCCAAATCTAAGTTGAGCAGGTTTCGATGATGGCCCGTCCATATCTATTGAACTTGAAACAATTAATGCATCCTCATCAGGCCAAATGGCAGATAACCCAATTCGATGATGGAACTCAACAAATGAACCGTTGAATGTATGTGAAAATGAATCTACAATAATTCCTTGTTCACTATTGCAAGAGTTAGAATCGATTGAACAATGGACGGAACGGCTCCATTCACTACCTCCGAAACTGAATATTGAAGACCAGTCTTCTGAGGAAAAATGCTCACTTGCATCTATTACACCAATATTAGATAAATCGAATTTACTGGAGAAATCATACCAATCGTTTCCAGCAACAAGAGTTTCTGAATGGTTTGACATAGTCAAATAAATGGGCTCGGGCGAGCCTAAGGTCTGTATTCCATAATCCCAGATTGACACTTTGCCGGGATTGGACATAACGATTGGAACTGGCACTTGTATTACTCCATTAACAGGGCTTATGTTTGCGATTTGAGAATTTATTGCTGAAATAATCGGAAGGGAATCATCACCTGAAATTTCAGCTGTGTAAAGATATGGAATAGATAACCCAGATATCAGTAAAACACCGCCAGATGTGGATGAGACTGACACTTCTATTTCGTAAGACTCTAGTTGATCAATTATGTTAAAATCTGCAACTCTTGAACTCAATTCGGTTTCTAGACTTTGCATTTGAGATGATGTTAGAATTAGTGATGTTGGAGACGACACTAAACCTAAGGACTCTGTTAGCAACTCATTGCCCCCAATTGACAGCGTCACTTCGACACCATCCAATGGACTACTCAAAGGTGTTAATGAGAACATCATTGGTCCTGTTGAAGTATAAGATTGACTAGAAAACCCGATTGGATATTGCAGTGATACGAAATCACTCCCATCAGGATCTATCGAAAGATTTGAACTCTTTTCACCATTAGAAAATATATTTTGTAATCCCCAATCGCCAATTTTTTCGTGCGAAAAAGACCACTCGTTAACTCCATCTAAGCCAATATCAATTCGAGCATCTAAAGGTGAGGAATGGCGATGTAAATCAATTTCGATATTATCTATTGAAAATGAACCACTGCCACTCCATCTAAGATTCAGCAGTACACTAGGATTATCCATCGACAATTTACCACTAGAAGGAATTTGAACCCAATTTCCAGAGCAATCTGTTACTTCTAAGAAGCAAGCCTCAAATTGGCCATTGCCACTACCGTCCCAGGACATTTCAAGAGCACTAAATGCGGTTGTAGTTCTCCATTGAGGTGATGTTAGAATGCCACTACCGGATACAGCACCATTGTTGTGAGATGAGAATCCACTCCACCCTTTTGCTGAAGGGTTCTCTTCAAACGATTCAATAATGCCTCCACCTAACTTAATCGAGTTTATCACTGGACTTTCACTACTTGACTCCATTTGTATTTTCAACTGAACACTCGGATGCATCATAGTGTCTATTACAGAAAGGTCCGCACTGAAATCTTGACGATTATCAAACCCGGGGATTGTTGAACCATCATTTGCATCAATTAGACTCCAGTGCATGGAAGAGCCTTGTGGAATACTCGCATCAATAGCCATCAAGCCATGTTCCATTTTCATTTCACCTGAAGCACCAGGGCCAAATCCTAAACTTGTCCAATTCGCAATACCATTTCCAGTATTACCCCTGGGCTCCACTGTGATGTCATCAATGTTCCAGCCAGTGAAAGTAACTGAACCATCAGTCCGTCCTAATCCAAATCGCAGTTGGAAAGCAGAATTACCATTAATGTAATTGCTTATGTCATGAGTAGATTGCGTAAAGGAACCATCATTGATTGTTGAACCATAGGGGTTTGAATATACGTTAGTCCAACTACCTGTAGAAGATTTCACAGAAACATAAGCATGATCATAGCTCGACCTTTCAATTCCAAGACGCTTCCAATACTTCAAGTCCCAAGTTCCTGAACACGATGAACAATCGATTGTAGGAGATGTTGCCCAGTAAGTAGTAGTCATGCTATTTGGATAACTTCCAGTATAAGTGTATAATGCAGAATTACCAGAATGGACGCCACCTGTTGCTCCTAAGGTTGAATCGTAGCCATGAGCCCAGCCCCCTCCCGAAAGAGTCCACCCCTGGGAAGAACCTTCGAAATCCCATTCATGACTCATAGGTAAGATTCGTAATCCTGTCAGATTGTAATCGATACCATCCATTGCGTAACCATTAGCCCAATCTTTTTCAGCATTCAATGAAACTACATCGTCGATTGGCCAAGGCTTCTCAATCACTTTCACATTGAAATCAGATATTATTTCTCCATCAGGTATTTCTACAACAAATTGCTCAGATATACCATCTGGTCCTAATCCTATTTCGACATCTACTTTCCTTACAGGATTTGATGCATCTACCATAGGAGAAAAGGACATCAAACAAAATATCAAGGCTAGGTAAAGTGCCATACTCTTCCTCGCCATGCCTATGGCATGAACTCAAAGCACTTCAGACATTCGCTTCACATGTTTATTGACTTCTGACTACTGGAAGGAGCATGGCAGATGTTGAAGCACTCAAAAGAGAGGCCGGAATTGAAGCATGTAAATTCGTCAAAAATGGTATGAAAGTAGGACTAGGAACTGGCTCTACTGTGAAGCATACAGTTATCGAATTAGGAAGAAGAATTTCTGAAGAAGGTTTGGAGATAATTGGTGTACCTACAAGCCTAGCTACTGAAAAACTAGCCAAAGAAGTCGGTATAACTTTAGTCGAACTATCCGATATAGACGGATTGGATATTGTCATAGATGGTGCTGATGAATATGACCCAGATTTCCAATTGATAAAGGGTGGTGGTGCTGCATTACTACGTGAGAAAATTGTCGCTCAGGAGAGTTCTGCTATGGTGGTGGTTGCTGATGATCGTAAGAGAGTAGAGACCCTAGGTGCATTTCCGCTACCAATTGAAGTAACACCTTTCTCACATGAAGCAACAGTTAGGTCATTAAGCAGACTTCTTGATTGCAGAGTTAACATTAGAATGTCGGGGAATGGACCTGTAATTACAGATAATGGAAACATGATTGCAGATGCCCACTCAGGCCCAAAAATATCAGACCCCCTCAGTTCTGAATCTGAGATACTTATGATTGCTGGAGTTGTACAGGTCGGACTATTCAACAACATGTGTGATGCCGTAGTTTTGGCCGGTTCAAACGGTGTTGAAACTATAATCAACCCCAATGGAAGGCTGATTTGAGGGTGGCGGGCCTGACGGGGTTCGAACCCGCGGCCGATGGATTAAGAGTCCATCGCTCTACCTGACTAAGCTACAGGCCCATCCTGCGGTTCGTCAAGTCGTATTTAATCTAATCTAGTTAGCTAAACATATTGTATAAATAACCAACAATCTTGTATTCAAGATATGATGGTTGTTCCACTTTCACCACGTAGTGCTTTGATTGCATCACCTGGCTGGCATAGAACAGATTTGACATCTTCTAAATTCTTAGCCGCTTCGACAAGAGATTCTACCTTAGGGCCCATTGAGCCAGTAGGGAACTCTCCTGCTTGTAGATAATCAGTGGCTTCTTTTACACTCAATTGATGATGCACTGTTTCGTTTGGACCTCCGAAATCTGTCCTAATCGCATCGATGGCTGTGGAAATTATTAGAGCATCTACATTCATTTCGATGGATAGAAGTGCGCTTAGTCGATCTTTATCGATGACGGCAGGAACTCCAGAGTAGTTTCCATCTTTGTGAACGACTGGTATTCCTCCGCCTCCACAACAAATTACGATTGCATTTTTCGAGACTAAAGATTTGATCACATCGAGATCGAGAATTCGAATAGGCTTCGGGGAAGCTACTACTCTTCTTGCACCAATTTTTGTTTCTGCTATGTCCCAATCTTCAGACATTACCTGTTTGTCAGACAGAACAGGCCCAACTGGTTTTGTAGGGAAGTTGAAACCCTTATCATTCACATCAACTTCAACTCTTGTTAGTACAACTGCTGTTGCTTCAGGACGATTTCTTCTTCTTAGGATTGAATCGATGTTTATCGAAAGTGAGTGACCGATCATTCCCTGGGTGGCGGCAACCCAGTCATCCATAGGTTGGGAGGAATCCAAAGCCATCAAATGACCTACTTGGGGCCCATTTCCGTGGGTAAGAATAACTCGCCAACCCGCCTCAAGTAAATCAACAACGTCACTAATGACCTTGGCTAATACTAAGGCCGATTCATCACCTGAATCTGCACTGGGAGATGAAAGTGCATTGCCTCCGATAGCGTAGACTACTGTACGAGACATATTTGCTGCCTTTCCAAGTAAGGTTTGATGCTTTCCCAAAGAATGGTCAATAGTTTTCCATTTGATGGGTTAGTTCAATAATTCGTAGGTGAAAAGATGATACATACCATAACTATCGGGAAAACATGGTCGGAGAAATATCCCCTGATGGAAATTTTATTTGGAACGGTACAGAATGGTTACCTCATAACAACACCCCACAAGAACAGAATGTATTCCAACTTACCACAGATGTTCAAGAACAAGAAATTGGTTGGGAGGCTGTTTCTGAAAAACTAGATGAAGGCGGTAAAGGAAAAATGATTGCAATGAGTATTGTAGGTCTGCTAGTTCTGACCGCACTTAGTTGGGCATTATACGCATTCGTTATTGACGCAATGCTATTCCCTGATGATCTCGAAAGAGATGAATTCATTAAAATGGCAAATGATGAACCTACAATGGATGATGTAACATCCGGCGAGGTAGACTATTGGACATGCGATATTGATTTGAAATTGACACAAGAAGAAGATGGAGAGTCATTCACTATTCGAGGAGATTATTCGATATACGCTTCTGAAAACACAGCAAGAGTCAAATCAGAAATGTCTGCTCTCTTCACAAAATTGGGCAATGATATTTGGATGGATGAGAACCAAATCGCTTGGGATATTATTGATGATGAAGCAGGCAGAGTTGCTATTGAAAGTATATCCACATCACCTGCTTCTGAATTATTTGCAAACTCAGATGCACCGATTGAATTCTGTTTCCTGCACCAATTAGTTGCTACCAGTTTGGAAAACGATGCATCTCAGCCATTCTCATCAGAAGGTGAGAGATTCCCTGA
>JBJLAY010000017.1:0-7760 GCA_045568475.1 Candidatus Poseidoniaceae archaeon
ACCCATGGGGAGATGCTGATGGAGACGGGCAAGTTGATGACGATGGCGATTGTCTAGCCCTCGACCCTATATATCAAGATAGTAATGGTGACGGCAAACCATGTAATCCTGGAGATATTGGTGTTGATGAAGATTTCAGTGAAGTCGAATTAACCAATCTTGTTAACAATCGAGAAATCTATCTAATTCCAATGCTGAATACCGACGGAAATATCTACGATCGTGAAGTTTACATGCCTGGCCAATGCCCTGGAGAAGAAGCTTGGGATTGCTCGGCGGCTGGTTGGAGAAAGAATCTACGTGATAACACCGTGACAGGAGTTACTCCTATTCCTGATTTGGATGAATCAGTTGATGAAGGCTGTGACGGCGTAGACCTAAATCGAAACTACCAATTCGAGTGGGGAGCACCTCTGGGCGCTACTGGTCCACTGATCCCTGGTGCATGTTATGCAGGCCAGAATAACGATGTTTACAACGGTCCTGTGGACAATACTGACAACGATGGCGACTGTGTAGGAGCGCCTACTCCAGAATGTGTCAATGAAGATCACGTTGATGGCAAGGATGATGATGGGGACGGCCTAATCGATGAAGATTGGTGGGGCGGTAACTCAGAACCCGAGACCAAATTCATTCAAGATATGACCGAAATGAATGATGATAATGGCGATGGTGCTTCAGAGTTCAAGGCTACCTTAACTTACCATTCCTACTCTGAATTAGTCCTCTATCCTTGGGGTCATTGTACTAATTGCCAGAGCCCAGATCACGACCAATTGGTGTACCACGGTGACCAAATGGCAACTATGACAGACTATACCAACATGCAATCTTCAGACTTGTATCCTACCTCTGGAGATTTCTGTGATTGGCATTATGGAGTACACGGTTCTTACTGTTATACAATGGAGATTGGAACAGCATTCCACCAGAGGCCAGAGGATGTTGACCATATTGCAGTTAGGAACAACGGTGTAGCATTCTACATGATCAAGATTGCAGATAACCCAAGGGAAAGAGCGGATTTGGAAATGAGTAATATCGTTCGAAATCAAGTCATAATTGAACCAGTAATCCCTGAGTCGGGCGATATACCGGTAGAGATGTGCTTGGACAATGCTTTCGCTATTGACCTCGATGTGATGAAATCTCACGTAATGTATCGAATGGTAAAGCCTAGTCGTCAGCAATCCGATTATGGTCCGAAAGAATGGTTTACAGAGCCTTGGTCTATGACTGGTTTTTCTGTTGTAAATGGTGAGACTTGTGAATTGCTCAATGATTCAGGCACGGGTTACAAAGTAGTCGCAAATGTTCCAATTGGTGACGATCAGACTGGGAATTTGCACGTCAAATCAATGATATCGACCCTTGGAGGAACTCAGAAAATTGGATATCCTTCTAACTCACAATATTACGAACTAAAGATAGATTATCGTGCGCCATTTGGAAATGTCTTTGGCTCATTGATGCTATTCTCGACAGTTGCATTCTTCGTTTGGGGTGGACTTGGCGTCTGTCTTAGGATGATGATGGTTGATGAAGAAATCAAAGAAGGAATTCTAGATGCAGAATTTGTGGAGGACTCTTCATGAGTCAATCTGATGAATTCAGTGGCAGGATGGGTTTGATCTTCGCTGCAATCGGTGCTGCAATTGGTACTGGTAACATTTGGCGATTCCCTAGAATGGTTGGTGCAAATGAAGGAGGAACGTTCCTCATTCCGTGGCTATTCTTCCTGTTTGCATGGTCTATTCCGCTAGTTATTGCAGAGTTCGCTTTAGGTAAGCGCAGCAGAACAGGTACTATCGGAACATTCCGTATTTTCGCTGGAAAGAATTTCGCTTGGATGGGTCTTTGGACAGCATGGATTTCTACAGCAATTGGATTCTATTATGCGGTAGTTGCAGGTTGGTGTCTCAAGTATTTCCAGTTAGGAGTTAGCAATGGTTTGGTTGGAGATGATGTCGATACTCAGTTGGTTTGGAACGAGTTCTTACAATCTCCAGGTAACGTTGTATTCTTCCAATTCTTGGTTATTGCAATTACACTTCTAGCAATTTGGAAGGGTGCAAAGGCTATTGAGAAGGTCAATGTAATTCTGATGATTTCATTGTTCGTTTTGTTGTTTATGTCACTAGGATTGTCCTTGTGGATGGACATGGCAGACGGCACCCTGGACGGTTTCCTGTTTATGTTCACAGTGAAATGGAGTTCACTTAGCGACCCTGCAATTTGGATAAACGGTTTATCTCAATCAGCATGGTCTTGTTCAGCAGGAATGGGTATGGCAATCACATATTCTGTTTACATGCGTAAGGACGAGGACACAACCCTCAATGCTTTCACAATGGGGCTTGCAAACAATTCGATTTCTATCATTGCAGGATTAACAGTTCTATCTGCAATATTTGCAGTATCTGAAAACCCATTAGAAACCGTCACAAACGGGTCATCAGCAATTACCTTCCTCGCACTTCCTGAAGTGTTTGCGCAAGCACCTGGAGGTTCAGTAGGAGCATGGATTATGATGTCAGGGTTCTTCCTTGCCCTTTCATTCGCTGCTCTAACGTCAATGATTTCAACGGTTGAATTGTGTGTACGCAATTTCGTAGACCATGGATATGAGCGAGAGAGATCAGTTCTACTCACTTCGGTTGCTATATTGATTTTCGGTCTACCGTCTGCATTAGTATGGATTACCATTGCACCAGATGGTACTGCATTCCCACAATTCCTTGAAGTTCAAGACCATATTTGGGGATACGGTCTAATGTTCAGCGGTCTATTCATCGCTTTCACAATTTGGAAGTATGGATACCAGAAGTGGCGAGCACATGTCGAAGCTGGTGAAGCAGCACCTGGGCTGAGAGGATATCTTGGCGTGGGAGTTTCTGCTTTCCGTGATGACTTCATCAACACAGGAGACAACGATATCTGGATTGGCCGATGGTGGGATATTCTGATGTATTTGGCATTCCCGTTCTTATTCACTATACTGATTGTATCTTACTTCGGAGACATGATTATGAACACTGAAAATGTCTGGGATCCATCTAATCCAAATGGTATTACAATTATTCTTCTATTCTGGGGAGTAGTTGCTGGTGGATTCATTGCATTCAATCGCAAACTGGTCCAGAGGCCATTGTTCAGAAATGTACCAGAAGGTGCAGAGGTAGACATTTCAATGCTACCTGGTGGCGATGATGAGTTAATTGTCCAAGTTGGAGAATATCCTGCGGGTTGGGAACATCTTGCAGAACAGAGTCAACCGCAGTAATTTTGTGAGGTGATTATGTGGCATTGAGCCTATTCCAGTGGATTGGAATAGGGCTTGGAATTGCACTCATCTTAATTCCAATAGTTAGATGGTTCTGGAAGAAATTCGACATGCCAAGTAAATGGGCAATAGAGTATTTCTATCGTCAACAAAAAGAAGCAGAAGAAGCAGAAATGTGGTCTAGTATTGAATCGCAAATTGAAGCCGAAGAGTCTGCAAAAAGAGAATTTGAGATGAAGCAAAAGCAGAAAGAGCAACTCGCAGGGAAGTCTCTAGATGAGGAGAAGTCGGCTGAAGTTTGGAATAAATTAGGGATAGATGCTCCGATCAAGCCTGTCACAAGAGAAGAACCACCTCCAGTAATTCTTGAAAACAACAAGATTTCGAATGATGAATCTGGAAAATCTGTTCCTGAAGCACCAGATTGGGAGTTGGTCGATAAGATGGCTAAGTTATCACAGCCAGTTGAAGGAGTTCCCGAAGCACCAGATTTGGAAGAACTTTCTAGTCAAGGGTCAGATGGTCAAAAACAATCTGATGATGCCGAAGCGGGCTGGGCAGATGACTGGTGATACCGCCATCTTAGTGCCCACTCTATCCGTTCATCTGAAATGCAGGAAGCACACCCGAAGATGTGATGGTACAGAGGCCACGCGGAACCCGGGACTTCACCCCGGCTGTCATGAACAGGCGATTAGCCTTCGAGAATTTGCTCGAAACTAAGGCCCTGTCTCATGGTTTCAAACGTGTTCAGACGCCGATTTTTGAATCTCTAGATTTGTTCACTGCAAAGTCTGGACCAGGTGTAGTCAAACAATTGTATGCTTTCCAAGATAAGTCGGACAGAGCATTGACGCTTCGCCCTGAACTGACAGCTCCTGTAATGAGAATGATCAGCGAAGAGATGAGAAGTTCTCCTAAACCCCTGCGATTATCTTACTTTGGACAATGCTTCAGGTATGAAGAATCTAAGAAAGGCCGCTACCGTGAGTTTTACCAATATGGGGCTGAACTAATTGGAGCCCACGGTCCACTCGCAGAGGCGGAAGTAGTTGCACTGGCAATCGATATGCTGGATGCCTGTGGATTGCAAGATTACGAAGTTAGAATCGGGCATGTAGGTGTTCTAAGAGATATTTTGACAGGTCTTGGTCTCTGTGAAGAAGGAGAACCTGAAGCACCGGTAGCCAGTGCAATGCGGCTACTAGACAAAGGAGATTGGGATGGACTAAGTGAATTGTTCACAACTCAAGGAATTGATTCTACTGCCACTCAAAGTTTGAAGAATCTTTCAGAATTAGATGGAGGTATTGAAACTCTAGATTCTGCTAGAAAAATACTTTCTGAAATGGGGACTTCGCTTGATTCTTTAGATGAATTATCATCACTGCTTACAGCATTAGATTCTCTAGCGCCAACGCCTCCTTCATTGAAAGTAAATCTGTGTGTAGCAAGAGGTCTTGACTATTACACAGGGATGGTTTTCGAAGTTAATGTTGCTGAGCTTGGAGGAGAAGGTCAAGTTCTTGGCGGGGGTTCTTACAAACTCCTACACCTATTTGGATTAGAAGACCTTGACCCTTCGTGTGGTTTCGGTCTAGGTTTCGACAGGGTTCTTCTCGCTCTTGAAGCACAAGCCGAAAGAGCGGGCAGAAGCGAGGTTGTGCCAGGTGAAACACCTCCGCCTTCGACCTTAATGCTGCCATTCAGAGTTGATTCAAGTGCAGTTCTTGGAATCGTGAAGGAGTTGCGAGATGTAGGTCACAATGTCGAATTAGATCTTCGTGGAAAGAATATCGGCAAGTCACTAGATTGGGCCTCAAAGAACGGATTCACCAACGTTGTAATCGTAGGTCCACAAGACTTTGAGAACAGTCAATGTAGCGTTAAGAACCTAGTATCTGGCGACCAAAACGTGGTCGCATTAGATTCGGGTTCTATTTCAGAAGTTCTCTGATTCTTCTTCCCTACTTGGTAGGTAAACAGCAGCTAGAGTCATTGTTGCTAGTGCTACCATGAATAGGAATCCAGGTTGTTCTTCTGCTGCGACAACTCCATCATCGCCTGCTTGGAAATCTTCATCCCACGAAGCAGGGTCGATTGGCATCTCAATACGGGTGCCGCCATCACCGGACATTTGCATAGAGAAATTTGCAACTTCTCCGGTAGCTGTTAAGAAAGAAGTTTGTTGATAATTCCCTTTAAGTTTCATTTCAATTTGTATAGATGGATTTGCGGTAGACGAATCCCAGAGTGATTGTTCTTCAGTAACTCTGTATGTGAAAATTACAGTGTTCCATCCTTGGGATACCTGAGGGACATGTTGTCGGAATATTTTGGTTGCACCAGCCCATAATGTGACATTCAATTCTTCACAATCATTTTGTCCACATGCAGTGTTTCCATCATTATCGTTTGTCCAATCTCCTTCAAGATAAATATTGAGATTGACTCTTATCTCACCATCAACAGTCATGTTCAGTCTCTTTTTCAAAGCAGGATTCATAGTAAAACGCTCATCGATACTTATTTGCCCATTTGCCTTCTCTTCCGAGTACATGTTGTCGGCAGCATTGTCAGTTTCATTTGCATTGAAGTGGGACCAGAAGGTAGATTGTCCGTTTGGACCATAGGTAAAGTACAGTCTGATTAGCACAAGGCTGTTCAGGGTCTTCCATACATGGATTCCACCTCCTCATCGTCCTTCCATGGCAGTAGTAGTGGCATTATTCATGCCTCCAACTACAGGTACACTGAGCAAAATCGCCAGAAGAATCGCTATTGCACTACGGCCTCGCATGGTGTATCCTTAACACCGCAAGGATTTGGATGTTACTATTTTGAGTTCCAATCAATCAAATCGATGGAAACCTACTGAACCACCGGTTTGCGGCTTAGACCTAGTAAGTTTGAGCATATCTCCCAATTGGTCTGGTTCCATTCTCGCCTTGTTCATTTCAACACCACCAACTCCAGTGATTATTGCCATGACTTTGATTGTGTCTCCAAATCCAGGATCTTGTCTTGCACCCCAAATTACGTTCGCTTCATCACTGACATTTGCAGTCATCAAATCTACGACCTGTGAAGCGTTTTCTAGTGTCATATATTTTCCACCAGTAACGTGAATTAGAACGCCCGTTGCTCCTGAGATGTCTACATCTAGTAACGGGTGGTTCAGGGCTTCATGAACAACTTCTTCCGGTCCACGGTCACTCTCTCCGTACAGCATCATAGTAACTCCACCGTTATCCATAATCGCTCTAACATCTGCGAAATCGAGATTGATTAGAGAAGGTAGAGTAATTGTCTCAACAATACCCTTGACAATTTCAGCAACAAGTTGGTCCATGATGGAGAAAGCCTCATCCAATGGCAAGTTAGGTACGAAGTGTAGAAGTCTGTTGTTATCCAGTACCAATACAGCATCTGCAACTTGGCGTAGACTCTCAAGACCTTCCAATGCACGATTCATTCTTTGTCTGCGCTCGACATGGAATGGAGTTGTTACGATTCCAACAACCAATGCCCCAGCCTTCTTTGCTTCATCAGCAACGATAGGGCAAATTCCAGTTCCAGAACCGCCTCCAAGTCCGCTAGCAATGAATACTAAATCTGCTCCAGTTACGATTCTTTGAATCATCTCTCGACCAGCCTCTGCACAGCGACGTCCAGTACTAGGGTCGCCACCAGCTCCAAGACCGCGAGTGATGTGTCGTCCAACCAGAAGTTTCTGAAGAGCACGAGTGTGATCTAAGTGTTGCTTGTCAGTATTGATTGCAACTGTGATTGCACCTTCAACTCCAAGGTGAGTAATACGGTTCAGAGTATTGTTTCCAGAGCCACCACAGCCCACGATTAAGATACGAGGATTCGGTACACCGAATGACCCCATTTCGTCGTCTAGTAATGCAGTCGAGCCCTTTCCTACGGCCTCTTGTGCGAGAGATGCCACCATGTCATTCAACGATTGGTCCGCTGGCCTAGTTGTGTGCGATGTATTGGGTCCCATCCCTTACGCCTCCGAGAAAAACAAGGCTGTTCATTTCACTATTAACCGTGATGCTCGCGAGCATTAGTCGCGAGCCTATTTCGCGACCCTATTTTCAGGGCCACTTTAGTCTGAAGAATTGATATACGCGAGGTTGGTCGCACAGACTACCTCGCTTAGCTCAGTTGGTAGAGCACCTGGCTGTAGTTGGAAGAATCCAAACGTCTCAGCAGACACCAGGGTGTCCCCAGTTCAAGTCTGGGAGCGGGGACCACTTTCGTTGGGTAGTCAGCCTTGGCTTTACCTCGTGTCTTTATCAGACCTTGAGAAAAACGGGATTTCATATACTCACCCTCGTTTCCAGATACATGACAAACAAACCTAAACTTGCGGTTTCTTCCTGCCTCCTTGGGAAAAAGGTACGCTACAACGGCGACGCTGCAGAGTTTAGGGTTCTCAACCGAGTTTGGAGTGAACACCTGG
>JBJLAY010000018.1:0-27837 GCA_045568475.1 Candidatus Poseidoniaceae archaeon
GCTGCGGTTTGCACCTTTTTCCTGAATTTATCAAAAAGTCCCATTCTAACACCTAATCATCAAGAGTTAATTCGCCACCCATTCCTCTTCTTCTACGCCTTGGTGTGGGCTCGGGTGTACCTGGTGGCTCTAGTGGCTCTTCGAGCCCGGGCGTGTTTTGCTCTGTCATTTCCTTAGCAGCTCTTTCAAAATTTGTTGCTAATTCTTCGATTCTTTGAGTCAGTAATGCTGCATCCGCTTCGAATTGGGATTTGAGTTCAGACAAATCATTCAATCTTTTTGTAACTAATACTTCGGCGTCATCTGGTGACCTTTCTCCGAAGATACCGCTGCCTAAATCAACCACTGTTGTCGTATTTTTAGGAATAGGAACCATGACTCCTGCTCCAAGTGGAATGTGCCCACTAGAACCCTTAGATAGTGCTTTCAGGGCCTGTCTAGTATCGTCGTGTTCTAGTTGAACTGCCTCAATGCGTTCTATCTGAGATTGTATCTCTTCTAGGCGCTGCCGATTCATATCTACAAGCCTGGCCATTCTCTGAAGTTCGTTTGAATCAACCATGCTCTCACCTAGTGGGAGGGGGCTCTCCATGAAGAACCCGACGATTGTCGGTGTTCATTCTTCCTCTGCAACTGGAGCGATTGTGCCGCCTGCTGCTGCGATTTGGTCGCGGAAAGCATCTAGAATACGTGGCTCTGTAGATGTTCTAGGATCTATTTCAGAAACAGATTCGATTGTTATAGAGCGGCGGTTTGCCTTGTGTCGCGACCCTATAATCGAGTAGCAGCGGTGCTCTGCGTCGTCTGCAGATGATGCTACAAGGTCTAGATCGAACTTCTGTCGTTGGCTGCCAAATGGTGCTGTGCCGGATACGCGGAAGGCTTGCATATTTCGGCCGACCTGTAAATCTGTCTTAAACGCGCTGGCGCGGAGTGGAGTGTATGAAAGTTAAATCGTAATGTTGTTTTAGAAGCACTATGCGAGCGGCGGTTTTGATGATTTTACTCATCCTAATCGCTCCCTTTTCAATCGCAGAAACAAGTAATGAAGGGTTGTCCACGGGTTCTCTATGGAGTGAAGAAGTATCAGATGTTGATTTGGATAAGTTGAATGGTTCAGGGGTGGTAATTGCTGTTGCTGATACCGGAATTGATATGGATCATTCGTGCTTTAGAAATTCATCGATGGATGTTGGCCAACCTGGCATTAACCATCGGAAAATTATTGCTTTGAATGATTCAATTGATGGCTGGGATACTCAGGGTCATCAACAATTTAGGCATGGCACCCATATTGCAGGGATTCTTGCTTGTGACCCTTTGGATAATAATTCAGATATAAAATCTAGATCATATGCTTCACGGTTAGTGGTTCAAGATATTGTGGATTCCACGGGCTGGGCTCCACCAGATGCTGATGAATTGTTAGCAGAAGCGGCCCGATATGGGGCTGTAATCAATTCATGGTCTTGGGGTGATAACACAATAAATTACACTGATAGAAGTGTGTTGATTGATGAATGGACTGTTGAAAACCCATGGTCGTTGATTTTTATTGCACCAGGAAATAATGGTGGTATGATGTTAGAGCCATCGAACGCATACAATGTGGTTTCTGTTGCAGCTAGTAATTCGGATGAAAATGCAAGTATCTGGCCTAGTAGCTCACATGGTCCTGATGTTAATGGAAGGCGTGGTACGTTCGTTTCTGCACCAGGAGTGGATATTCTTTCGGCCAAAGGTGATGGTTTTGCTTCTAGTATGAATAATGGAACTCATTCCATGACTGGCACTTCAATGGCTGCACCAATGGCTGCTTCTTTTACAGCACTATTACAGGAAATGGTTGAGACAAAATACGGCTTTACCCCTTCTGCTCCTTTGTTAAGATCTATGTTGGCTGCTTCTGCTGAATCTGTAACGGGGATGTCTCCAGACCCAATACAAGGGTATGGGCGCCCTTCTTTAGAATCATTCAATACGTCGTTTTTTGTTCATGACTCTTACAGAGTTGATGATTGGATTTCCATAATCCAAGAAAGGGGTGGAACTTTGGATTCCATGAAGAATAATTCTTGGAATGGAAGTGGTGCAAACGGCCCGTTTTTATCACAAAATGATTCTTGGAGTCGTTATCTTAGTCCAATACCTGGAGAAGATGTAGAAGTAGTATTATCGTACAATGCAAGACCGGAAGAGTATGAAATTGATGATTTGCGGTTATTGGTAAAAACATCGGATGGAAGGGTAGCTGTAGATGATGAATTTACTAGTTCGGGATACAGTCAGTTGTATTATCAATCTGCATTCTCACCATTAGAACATAATTCATCCAATGAAACAACTGTGATGATTAGATTGTCTGCCGATCAATTGGAAGATGTAGATTGGGTTGAAATTGAAATTGTTGCTAAGTCCGTCCTTAATGGTGGCTCCGAAGGTATGTTGGGAATTTATGGAGATAGGCTTGGTTTCGGACTGACTGTTGTGGGGGTGAATGATTTGTTACCTAATAGAGGCCCGGTAGTAACGATGTTGTCAGGCCCTAGTGGGGGAGAAAATTACACCGAGAATGTTACTTTGGGTTTGATGGTTGAGGATCTTGAAGGCGATAGTGTTGTAATGGCTATTCGTCTTGTAAATGAAAATTATACTGTTGATTTAGGAGATTGTGCTGTTGTTTTGAATTCTAGTTTTAGCACCAAATGTTCTGTAGATATAGCTAAAGAATTGATTCCAAGAAAGGTTAATCGTCATGACTGGAGGTTTGAGGTGATAACTGTAGATGATAATTCATCGGTTTGGACGGTTGTTGGAATTACTCAATTTCAAACTGAAAATTTCACCATTTGGTGGGAAAGTCCGGACTTGGTTGAACCCGATAGTTGGCTACCTAATGAGGACATTCGGGAAAATAAACGAAATGATGCGTTCTTGTTGGGAATATTAGGGATTGTATTTGGAGCGTTGGTGGCGGCCAGTGTAATGTTTAGACGGTTTAGATTTGATTTATCAGAAGGCGTTAAACCTCCTTTTAGAGAAGAAGAATAGTGACTAATAGCGCGAGTGACTATTAAGTCAAGTGACACTATGGCCGGAATGTCCGAAGGACAAAGGTGAGATATAATGGGAGAGAGACTCTATGTTGGAATTGATTTGGGAACATACCAATCAACTATCGCAAGTAGCGCAGGTTCAATTGAAACGATCGAGACAGTTGTTGGTAGACCAAAAGATCCTGTTGCTCGCAACTTCCTAGGTCGCGATGTTCTATTCGGTAATGATGCTCTAAAGAACAAATTAGCATGTAACCTATACCGTCCAATGGCTGCCGGTGTTGCTCAAGATGATGAAGCAAACCTAGCTGCTGCAAAGGCTTTCGTAACTCACCTTATCGAAACTGCAGGTCCTGAAGAGTACGATGAAGTGTTTGGAGTAATTTGTTCTCCGTCACACGTTTCATTCACCGATAAGAGTAACCTTGTTGCTACACTTCGTGGTCAAGTTAATGCAATTATGGTAGTTACAGAACCATTTGCAACCGCATATGGTATTGGTGAAATTTCTGGTTCTATCTGTGTAGACATAGGTGCAGGAACAACAGATATCGCTCGCTTGTACGGTATCTTCCCAACAGAGGAAGACCAACTTACAATCCAGGAAGCTGGAGATTGGATCGATGTTCAACTAATGGGTCTTGTACAGAAGAAGTACACTGGTGCTCAAGTAACAAAGGATATGGTCCGCAAGTGGAAAGAAGAATACTCATATGTCGATGGAGAAGACAGAGAGCAAATGGTTGAATTGTCAGTTGAAGGTAAGAAACAAGTTGTTGACATCGGTGATTTGATCAAGGCCGCTTGTACAATGGTTGTTGGAAAGGTTGGAGCTGCAATTAAGTCAATTGTCGCTACTGCTGACCCTGAATACCAACCTATCCTTAGAAACAACATCATCCTCTCTGGTGGAGGGTCTTTGATTGGTGGAATCGCTGACGCAATCGCAAATGACATCGCAGATATTGGAGATGTTACTGTAACATGTGTTGAAGACCCTATCGAAAAGGTCGCAACTGGCGCTATGGCCCTCGCTCAGGATATGCCTGATGAGCAATATACCGCTATCAACTAAGGGTCTTGGAAATGGCCCTTAGGGCACCTTGACCAATGAAAGGTTGAAGAATGGTTGTTGCACGATTGTGCGCAATGACGCTCGGCGGTTCGACATCTGGTGGCATTCGTCGCATGACTGAAACAACTGGCGATGAGCGTGCAGCACTCGAGGGAATGCTACGCGCTTACCCTGTTGATCAACTGGTTGAGGAGGTTTTAGTCGCATGGCAAGAGCTCGCAGACAGGAACGAAGATTTAGTTACTTCAAAACAGAGGCTTCGTGTCTTGGAATTGGACCTGGCTGAGAGAAAAGATTCCGTTGCTCCTGAGGTGGCGCAATTACGTGCCGCTGAGAATGATTTGGAAGAATCTAGTGCAAGAGTTGTTCACATCGAAAGGTTACTCGAAGATACTAGAAAAGAATTGGCTGAAAGTAAATCTGGCCTATCTGCTGAAGAGAGGGCTGCGCTTGAAAAAGAGGCTATGCAACTCAGAGAACTAACTACTCAACAAGATGATGTAATTGGTGAAATGGAAGGTCGTATGTCGCAGATGGTCGAAGCCTTGGAAAGGGCTGCTGATGCTGGATTAACAAGTGTTACAGCAGACGAAGTAAGGTCTTTGAAATCACAAGCCGATTCTCTATCCGCCGATCTAGATGCAGAAAAGGCTGCTAATGATGCGTTAGAAGAAGAAAGACAGAGGCTTCGAGATATTGCTGATAGGTTACGTGGTCTTCTAGATGCTAGAGATAAACGCCTTGGAGAATTAGAAGAGCAAATCGAACGTGTGATGCAAGGCCCGCGTTCAGTTTCCGCAGAACATGATTACCTAGTAGAGCAAATTGAAGAATTAAAACGCCGCCTTCTTGAAAGAAATAGAGAATATGAATCACTTAGAAGAAGAGAGCGTAGATTACACAACGATGTTTTCGAAAGAGATGAAAGAGTTCAGCAAATGTCCCTTACTATTGGAGATTTAGAAGCTGCACTAACTGACAGAACATCTGAAGTTAGAGAATTAGAATCACAGAGAGATACCGCTGTTCACGAGTTGGATGGAGTGAAGAGAACTGAAAGAACTAGAGAGGTTGTTGGAAGGGTGTTTGCGGATTCACTATCATTGGTTAGAAGTCATGATGAAAGGGAATTGAAGAAAGAAGTTTATGCCAATTCTCCTGATTATGAAAGAAAAATTTCTTCTCCTGAAATGGAAGATATGCACACTCTTGCAGAAGGTGGAACTGTCGATTTAGATACTGCATTAGAAGTAATTGAGAAGGGAATGGATGTTGATAAAACTCCAAGGCCTGAATCTCCGGGTGGAACTGGAGATCCTGTTCTTTACGAAGACGAAGATTGAGCACCTGAGACAACGTCGGATATTCTCTGGCTAAGTTCTTCCATCGAAGATGCATCTTCAGTTAGTGTTCCTGTTACAATCCAATTTGCTCCAGCCTTGGCTGCTTTTGTTGCTTGTTCACTAGTTCTTATTCCGCCACCAACAATCAGACACAATTCGTCTACGGTTCTAGCAGCTTCGATACATGATGGATCTACTTGGGCTGAGGCCCCACTTCCTGCTTCTAGATATAGGATTTTGAATCCAAACATCTTAGCTGTTAGTGCGTATGAATTTACCAATTCGGTTTCTCCTTGATTAACTAAATCTGCTTCTCCCACCTCACCTACTTTACCACCTGGTGAGAAAACCAAGTAGCCTGTAGGCAAGGCTTCAACTCCAAATTTTTCTAGATATGGTGCGCCACGAAGTTGTTCTCCAACTAAGAATCTTCTAATTTTTGAATTCATTAGCATCATGAAAGTAATTCCATCTGCTGCTGGAGAAAGTGCGTGTGCTCCTCCAGGAAACAATACTACTGGAACTCTCCACTTATCTTCATTAGATGTTGGGTCTTGGCTGGCTGCGAAAATTTGTAACTCGAACGCCTCTTGAATAGACTTGCACGTCTCATGGACTACTTCGTCAGGAGTATCTGTTGAACCTCCAATAAATATCATTCTTGAGCCAGAATTTACAGCTGCAACTGCTCTTCTTGTAGCAGTCTCTGAGGATTGTTTACCTGGATCTATTAGGGTAATATGCCTACACCCATGACTACGGTCGAGGACATAGTTGAGGAGACCTTCGTCTGGTAGCATGTTAGGAAACCTCTCGTCGGGAATGAATGATGTTTTTGGCTATTTCATAACCTTCTAACACCGCTTTGTCAGCTGAAGTTTCCAATGGTGAGATTGGGTGTTCGCCTTGTAAAATTTCTAACCAACCTTGTTTAGGACGAGGTAAATCTCCTCTTATCCAACACTCAACTAAGCCGTCGCCCCGCTGAAAACAAAATCTATCGTTGCCGATTTTGTTTAATTCAAATTCTGAAGGAATGTCTGATTTGATTACTATTCCTCCATTCCATAATACTAATTTGAATTGGGAGCCAGAAACTGGCCATCCTGGAGCTTTTGTTTTTCCCCCAGTACAATTTACTGAATCTTCGGGCCCGATTGTTTTGAGTTTGATTATTCCACCGAGATCAACAAATTTCTTAGCTAATAATTTCTCAAACCATTCTCTACGAAAGGCCCAGCCGTAATTGTTTTTTTTTGCTGCAGTCTTTTCGATAAAATCCGAATCTAAACTTGTTATCAATCCTGGTGATCTTACTGGATTTCCGATTTCCTGTCTAGCTTCAAAAATGGTTACATCAAAACCTGATTCAATTAATTTCAGACCACAGGATAAACCTCGAACTCCAGCGCCTGAAATTTTTATCATTATTCAACACCTACAATACTAAGTGCGAAAACAGGACAAGAAGGAATGCAGTGTTCGCATAAAGTACAGCTTTCCATTTCTACTATAGCAAGGCGATCGACTAATTCGAGGGCGTTTGTTGGGCATAAAGCAATACATGCACCACACCCATAGCATAAGTCTTCGTCTACAACAAAAGTTGGTAGAACTAACTCGGCCATATTAGTTGCAGTGGACACACACTCATTGCTGCTTCGGCGAGATGACCTATGGAAATAATAAAAAATAGATTATTTTGTAAATTCGGAATTGAATATATTTTCCAAAGGAAGTGTAATTTATGATTTTAAGATATTAAACAGATTACGTTAGAACACCCCTATATTTCCACTGGAGAAAATATATTGGTCTCTTGATGTAGTAAGAAATGATGTATACATCAACTGAATGTAGTAAGACCCATTGATGTTTGACGCGTATAGCACTTAACCATATTGTCAATCTCTATGTTACCATGATCTCTAAAATTAGTTCCAGTGGAAAGACAGGGGTCCGGCATATTCATTGCATATTGAATTACACCACTAAACATGGTCTTCTATTCTCCAGGTAGAACTACATCATATCCAGAAGTTCCACCTGAATCTGGAATTAGATATCACTATCTTGGAGGAGGAGATGAAGTCGGAAATGTAGGTTGTGTTTTCGAAGATAAAAAAGGAACTCGAATGCTTCTTGATTATGGTCTAGCTCCTACAGATCCACCAAAATATCCAAGAGAAGCACCCAATGTAAAAGACGCAGTAATAACACATTCTCATATTGATCATTTAGGAATGGCACCTTGGTTATGTTCTAATCACCGAACTAGACTACATGGAACAGCATTAACTGCTAAAATTAGCCATATGATGTGGAATGATTGTTACAAAGTAAGTAGAATCGAAGGATATCCTCTAGCTTGGGATAAGAGAGATATCGATGAAGCAACATCATCTTGGTATACACATAAATTTGGAGAAACATGGGAAAAAGATTCTTGGAAATTAAAACTAACAAAAGCAGGACATATCCCAGGGGCTGCAATGTTAAACGTAGAAACAGATACTCACAAACTTCTCTTTACTGGCGATTTCGACACAAGAGATTCACCATTAACTAGTGGAGCAAAATCAGAAAAATGTGACGTATTATTTGTTGAAGGAACTTACGGGGGAAGAGATCATCCACCTAAAGAAGAAACAATTCAATCTTTTATTGAAAGAGTCGTTGAAGTAAAAGATAGAGGTGGAACTGTATTAATTCCCTCATTTGCTAATGGTAGAACTCAAGATATTGTTATGACATTACACAAACATCTTCCAGAACTAGATGTTCATGTTGATGGAATGGGTAAACACGTTGCTAAATTACAAATGGAACACCCTGAAGCACTTAGAGATCCATCGGCTTTAGAAGATGCATGGAAATGGTGTAGAAGGGTTTCTTCAAAATCAGATAAGAAAAAGGCATTGAATGCGGATTGCATTGTATCAACATCAGGGATGATGGATGGAGGGCCATCAATTTGGTATCTAAACCGTCTACGTACAGACCCAAGAAATGCAATACTTCTAACTGGATATCAAGCAAAGGGTTCTGGAGGAAGAATGCTTCTAGATGAAAAACAAGTTCCTATTTGGGGTAAAAGAACACCTATTGATTTAGAAGTGAGCCAATATTCATTTTCAACACACGCAGGCCACTCAGAAATTGTAGATTTTGCAAAACAGTGTGAAGCTGAAACTGTTGTAGTTTACCACACAGACCCTAACCATGCGCGCCCACCACTCGTAGAAGAATTAGAGAAAAACGGCCACAACGTGCACACCCCAATTAACGGAAAATCAACAGTTATCCCATGAATAATTTAGCCGAAGCGATTGTATACGGCGACGCATACCGTGACTCATGGCAACCAAGGCTCCGCCCGGAAAGCGCCGTAAGAAAAAGAGAAAGATTCGTCTATCTCTTAAGAGTTCCAAACTAAAAAAATCAGATTCTTATACTGATCAAGTTGGCTGGTCTACAGATGTCGGAAGGACACTTAAAGAAGCTGAAAAACCAAAAGGCCCTGATACAATAAAACATCAGTGTGAGATGTGTGGAACGATTATGAAAGTTCCAAAACCCAAAAAGGCACGTTACACAATTTCTTGCCCACATTGTGAGCACCAAGAATCATTTAATTGATTAAAATACAGAGATAGCGAGATCTAGTATTCTTTTTAGTGCAGCTAAAATCAATACTGAAACCAATACCTTTCTGACTCTTTGTTGCGAGAAAACATTAGATCCCATTCTCGAGCCAACCAACCCACCTAAAATTACAGCCACAGCAAAAGGCAGTAAAACTCCAATTTCAATTTCTAACTGGCCAGATATAGAATTTCCAATCAAACCCGCCGCTGAATTTACCCAAATGAATACAGCGGCAATACCAGCAGTAGTTTTTGCATCAGCCCACCCGAATAAAAGTATAATCGGAGATAAGAAAATCCCACCGCCAACCCCAATTATTCCACTTAAAAAACCGATAACAGCTCCAACGATTACTGGAATGTATAAAGGAGGGTTTTCTACAAACACCTCTTCGGATTTTCTATCTTTAACCATCATCAACCTCCAAGCAGCAAAAATCAACGTCACCGATAATAACGTATCATATATTCCATGTTCTACCTTTAACAACCCACCAACAATGGCTGCAGGCACACTGGTAATCATAAACGATATAGCAAGTTTAGAATTGTAAAAACCCTCTTTTTTGTATGCTAAAAAAGCCAAGCCAGCAACAAGCAAATTCAAACTCCAGGCGTGCTGTTTTAACCAAGAAGGATCCTGTGAAGCATAAACAGTAAGTGATAGAATCGCCAAATATCCAGAAGCACCACCATGTCCAACACTAGAATACAATGCTGCAATTACAAACAATGCAAAGAGAAGGACGAAACTCGATAGCACCATCTCCATACAGACTGCCAGAAACTACAAGATAATAGGTTCACCCAAAACAAATCAGAACTTACAAAGATGCTTTACATCATAGTTTAGAATAGGAAATTATCGGAATGGCCCCGCGGCCACCCTACAAGGCAATTTCAAAATTTATTTACCACGAATAGGTTTACGCAGGAGGGAATTAATTTGGAAATTATCACAATTCTATCAATAATTTCTCTATTAGGGGTTGCATTAGTGTTTAGCCCACTAGGTCTTGGTGGAGGAGTACTATACGTCCCCATCTTTTACTACCTGTTGGATTGGGAAATTAAGGAAGCCGTAATCGGCTCACTAACACTGGTTTTGATGGTCTCAATAGGCAGCAGTATTGCCCATTCAAAGGCAGGATATGCTGATAATAACGCAGCCAATTTAGGAAGAGTTACCGCTATACCTGCAGCGATCATAGGTACTGTAATATCGGGATATTTAATCGATATCTTAGGAGATATAATAATCAAAATACTAGCAACACTAATCTTAATTTTTGTAATAGAGAGAACAACAAATCAAATGAGATTTAATGACAAAGAACACACCCAAGAAATCCAATTATCTGAGAAAAAGAGAGAGTATATGTTTGGGAGCGCCTTTGCAGGAATATCTTCTGGGATGCTAGGTATTGGTGGCGGTGCAATACTTGTTACAGCTAATCGTTCAATACTTCAAATGGATACAAATAAAGCAGCAGGAACTAGCTTCTTAGTCGCTGCAACAATTGTTCCAGTCGCTTTACTAAGTCATATTTTACTAGATGGGGTTACAAAAAATATAATTGACAATATTGGGTTATTTCCAATCATAATTTTCCCATTAATGGTGCTTTTATCAGCATTTATAGGCGCTAAATATGCAATCAATAATCTTTCAAAAAGCACGATAACAATCGTATTTTTATGCGCCATAGGACTTAGTCTAATCAGATATATGATCGACTTCATTACTTTATTAAAATGAAATATAAATAAAAACGGTGATTTGAATGGTAGAATTTCCCTATTTTGTAAATCTCGACCAAGCCATCGAGATATGTAACAAAACTGGAATACAAACCACAGTAGAAAGGGCTGATTTAGATGAATGTCACGGCAGAATTCTAGCTACAGACCTACCTTCTTTGGTAAACGATCCACCATTTGATAATTCAGCAATGGATGGGTTTGCAATGAGATATGAGGACACAACAACTCCTCCTACGAATTTGAAAATCATTGGAACAATCCAAGCAGCTGGACAAGAAGACAACATATCATTGAAATCCGGTGAAGCGGTTAGAATAATGACTGGAGCACCAATTCCAAACGGGGCAGACGCTATTCTTCAAATCGAATTAACTTCAACCCAAGGGGAGGTTGTAACTCTCCAACAAGAAGGAATGAAACATTTCATTAGAAAAACGGGAGAAAATCTCACAGAAGGCGAAACAGCACTTCTGGCCGGAACACAACTTACTCCATCGAAACTAGGGCTTTGTGCTACAATGGGATATTCATCATTGCCAGTAGTTAAGAAATTAAAAATTGCAATAATTTCAACTGGAGACGAACTAAAACAACCAGGAGAGGAACTTGGTAGAGGTGAGATTTACGAATCCAACTCCTTTGGTTTGGCCGGGTTGGTAAAATGGCTTGGACACCAACCTACTCGGCTACAATGTGTTGGAGACACACTAGATGACATCAGAAGTACTCTGAACAAAGCATCCGACACACACGATGTAATCCTAACTAGCGGGGGGGTTTCCATGGGTGAATGGGATTTGGTGCGTAAAATAATGGAAGAGGAAGGAGAAATCCATTTCTGGAGAATTAAACTCAGGCCAGGATCTCCTCCTCTATTTGGCACATGGAATAATACGCCAATTTTCGGCCTTCCTGGTAACCCGGTTAGTTCACACGTAGTATTCAGAATGCTAGTGGCTCCTTGGATTAGGAATGCAACATCAGCAGACGGCCCAATTGAAGCAAAATCATTTGCAAAACTGGCTACTAAAGTTAAACCAACTAAAGATAGTCTAACACTTCGAAGAGTATCTATTGAGAATGATGGTTCAGAATTAATTGCGCATCAGAAAATCCACCAAGGCTCAGGAAACTTAGCTAGCATTGCCCATAGTGATGCATTTTTAATTTTACAACCCAATAAACAGTATTCTGTAGGGGACACAGTCGAGGTAATGTTTGTTTAGGTGGGTTTATGGAAATTAAAGAAGACACCGAATTATTAGAAGCATTAGCTCAATATTTTCCAAATTCAAAACGTAATAAATTACGAAAAATGCTAACCGAAGGAAGAGCATTAGTCGATGGAAACGCCGTACACAAAGCCAAACACATAGTGAAAAAAGGTAGCGTTTTATCAATAGCAGATAGAGAATCAGCAGCAGCATCTTCCCCCCCACCCGCTCCTAAAAAATACCATCCAAGGATCAAGATTTTATTCGAAGACGAACATATTTTGGTAGTGAATAAACAAGCAGGATTACTGTCTGTTGCTACCAATAAAATGGAGCCAGACACATTACATTCAAGAGCGGTCGACTATCTCAAAAACGAGGATGAAAGAAATTGGGCATTCATTGTACACAGACTAGATCGTGAAACTTCTGGGGCGATGATATTCGCAAAACATAAGAGGCACAAAGAATACCTCCAGGAACAATTTGCAAACAGATCTGTCCACCGAGTCTATCACGCACTAGTTCAAGGGAAGCCCGAACAAAAAAGTGGAACAATACATGAATGGCTTTTGGAAGATAAATTCCTACGAGTTAAGGCGGTTAACAAGAGAAATCCTATGGCAAAGGAGGCAATTACTCACTGGAGTCTTGAAGATAGTGATGAAATAGCCAGCCTTCTAATGCTGACCATCGAGACTGGGAGAAGGCATCAAATCCGCGTAGGGCTGGCAAACATGGGATATCCTGTTGTAGGGGACGACCAACACGGCGCAGAAGGCAATCCAATTGGGAGAATTGCATTACACGCTTCAGCGCTAGAACTTCTCCATCCAGAAACTGACGAACCTGTCAGATTCGAGGCCACTATCCCATTCGGCCCCGAGTGATAAGCAAGGACTCAAGAACCATTGACCAACCGAACTAATCATGGCAAAGCCTGGCGATGATGGCTGGATTGAAGTTCGCGGTGCGCGAACCCACAATCTACAGAACATCGATGTTAAGCTTCCAAGAGGACAATTCGTCGTAATATCTGGCGTCTCAGGGTCGGGAAAATCGTCTCTAGCCTTTGATACGCTTTATGCAGAAGGACAGCGAAGATATGTTGAAAGCTTATCTTCATACGCTAGACAATTCATTGGTCAAATGAAAAAGGCCGATTGCGATAACATCGAAGGGCTCTCTCCGGCAATTTCAATCGATCAGAAACAAGGCAGCCACAATCCTCGTTCAACGGTTGCTACAGTTACTGAAATAATGGATTATTTACGATTAATGTGGGCAAGAATTGGACTTCCACACTGCCCAACCTGCGGCGTCGAGGTTGCTAGAAGAACCGTCCAAGAGATAGTTGACGATATCACATGGAATATGGAGGGTCACGCTATTGCGGTTTGGAGCCCTGCAATCCGTAATCGCAAAGGAACACACCTAGATCTGTTCCGCCATTTGGTAGAACAAGGTTGGACTGAAGGCAGAATCAACGGGAGAGAAGGATCTTTCGAAGAAAACCACAACCTGGATAAAAATCTTCGACATGATATCGATGTTAGAATAGATAGATTCCACTGTACTAAAGACAGGAGACAACGACTTACTGAATCAGTAGAATCTGCCTTAAAGATTGGTGGGGGCACGGTTGCAATTGAAAGCATAAAAGCCCCTGCAGACAAATTTGAATATTCTAAAGGTTCAAAATCGAAAGAAACTAAAGTGGGAGAAACAATGGTTTGGTCAGAAGAATTTGCATGTGCTCAACACGGAGCATTCATGCCTGAAATGAGCCCAAGAGTATTCTCATTCAACTCACCCTTAGGAGCATGCCCTTCGTGCCAAGGACTGGGTGTCCAGCGGAGATTTAGTGCAGATCTTTTGGTAAACCACAAAGCAACAATTTCTGAAGGTTGCATTATACCTTGGAGACAATCTATGTCGCCACACTGGTATCGTAAACTAATGGAGCAAACCGCAGAACATTATGGGATTCCTACAGATGTTCCATTTTCAGATTTGGATGATGATTCGCAAGATATTTTGATGAACGGTTCTGGCTCAACCATAATCCATTTCGAATTTCGTTCTGAAACCGGCTCTCAATATAATTACAGTAAACCATGGGAGGGGGTTTACGGGCGCCTTCAAAAAACGTATACTGAGACAACATCTGAACGTACTAGAAGCCGTTTGATTGCATGTATGAATGACGAAGATTGTTCAGAGTGTAATGGTGAGAAATTGAATGCAGCAGCCAGGGGGGTTACAGTAGCGGGTAAACGCCTGCCAGAAATCGGGGCTGCGAGCGTATTCGAAGCTCTACAAATCATTCAATCAATGAGGGGAGATGGCGATTTCGCCGAAACGCTCGACGACAGAAGCTTGTTCATTGGCAGAGAAATTCTCAAAGAAATAGAGGGCAGACTAGGGTTTCTAAATGATGTGGGTTTGGACTATCTAACCCTTGATAGGCGCGCAAGCACACTTTCTGGTGGAGAAAGCCAGAGGATAAGACTGGCAACTCAGATTGGAAGTAGACTGACTGGGGTAATGTATGTCTTAGATGAACCCTCTATCGGACTTCACCAAAGAGATAACGAACGACTTCTTACCACTCTTAGAGAACTTTCAGATCTAGGAAACACATTACTTGTCGTAGAGCACGATGAAGAAACCCTTCGTCAAGCAGACTGGCTGTGTGACTTAGGCCCAGGGGCTGGCTTAGAAGGCGGAAGAATTGTCGCAAACGGGCCGCCAAAAGTAGCAATGAAATCCAAAGAATCGGTTACTGGCGCATATCTTTCAGGCAAACGTAAAATTCCAGTTCCTGAAGAAAGAACGCCTGCCAAGAAGGGACATCTGAAAGTGGTTGGAGCTCGGCAAAACAACTTGGATAATATCGACGTTAGTTTCCCTCTCGGTTGTTTGACGGCAGTAACTGGAGTTTCTGGTTCTGGAAAATCTTCACTAGTTTCTAGCATCCTCGCCCCTTCCCTACAGCGCCACATCAACGGTTCAGATGCCCAACCAGGTCTACATGATGAGATAGAAGGAATCGAAAAAGTCGACAAAGTAATCGTAATCGATCAATCACCAATTGGGAGAACACCCCGCTCAAATCCAGCAACATACACCAAAGCATTCGATGATGTAAGGAAATTATTTTCTGAAACCAATCTGTCAAAGGAACGCGGATACACACCCGGCCATTTTTCTTTCAATGTCAAAGGAGGGCGTTGTGAAGCGTGCCGCGGAGGGGGCTCTATCAAATTAGAAATGAACTTCTTACCAGATGTTTGGATTACCTGTGATATATGCCAAGGTAAGAGATACACGAGGGAAACTCTAGAAGTGACTTGGAAAGGAAAGAACATCCATGATATTCTAGAAATGCCAGTAGGCGAAGCGGTTGAATTTTTCGCAAACCATAGAAAATTACACCGCACACTGTCAACCATCAATGATGTAGGGCTTGGCTATATCCGCCTTGGCCAACCAGCAACCACTCTATCTGGAGGGGAAGCCCAACGTGTCAAATTAGCCAGTGAGCTGCGAAGACCACCTCACAAGCATACAATGTACATCTTGGATGAGCCTACAACAGGACTATCATTTTCAGATGTACAAAAATTGATCGAAGTCCTCCTTCGACTAAGAACAACAGGGCATTCAATTATTGTAATTGAGCACCACTTAGATGTAATCAAATCAGCAGATTGGGTTGTGGACCTTGGCCCAGAAGGCGGATATCGTGGTGGGAAAATAGTTGCAATCGGAACCCCTGAAGATGTTGCTAAGGTCAAAGGTAGTTTCACTGGGCAATTTTTGAAAGACGCCTTGTAATCAAAACCATATCCAAAAATCACTCTTTTTGAGCGTAGTATTCATGGACGGTAGTCTCTACCCATCGGCTGCCCCCATAGGGGGCAGGTGTTTCAAATGCCCTCAAACATAGTTCGAGTAGAGACGACTCCAAAGAGAGGAGAAGGAATGAGAGATGTCCGCGGCGACTCTGTAAAGAGGCAACTGGCAGCCGACCACTCAATCGAAATCGATAGTGTAAGGTCAATTGTTGGATTCCTCATTGATAGTGATATAACCTCGGAAGAGGTTTCTCTCAGAGCCGATGATGTATTTGCGGACCCAATCATCGAAGAAAGCGCCACAGATTCTTCACATATCGACAATTCAACACTATTTCCAGAATCTCCTGATATTATTGTAACAATTGGTTTCAAAGCAGGGGTTACTGATAACCCTGGCAAAGCAGCCCTAGACGGATTCCGCACAATTTTCCCAGAAGCAGGTGAAGATGCAAGAGTTTCGACATACATCACCTATGTGTTCCATGGAGTTCCTGAAGGGGTGGAAGCGGAGTGGATATCTAAACAATTACACAACGGACTTATCGAGAGAGCGTTAGTTTCGAAAAAGGGCGAAGAAGTCCCAAAAATCGAATATATCCCTGTCGCCAAAATAGAATATACAGCCCCGAAAACAATTGATTTAGAAATCTCAGATGACGAATTGATGAAACTTTCAGAGGAAGGATTACTTGCATTGAATCTCGAGGAGATGCAAACAATTCAAGCCCATTACAGAGACCCTGAAGTTAGATCTGCTAGGGCAGAAGCAGGACTTCCTGAGAGAGCACCTACGGATGTTGAACTGGAGTGTTTAGCCCAAACGTGGTCTGAACACTGTAAGCACAAGATATTCGCAGCACACATACACCATGTTGATACTGAGACAGGGGAAGATACAGAAATCGACTCTCTATTCAAAACCCACATCATGAATCCAACCCTCGAAATGAAAGATGAAGTTGATTGGTTACTCTCTGTTTTCCATGATAACTCTGGAGTAATAGCATGGGATGATGAATGGTCAATATGCATGAAGGCAGAGACACATAATTCTCCAAGCGCTTTAGATCCATATGGCGGCGCAATGACTGGAATTGTGGGAGTAAATAGAGATATTTTGGGGACCGGTTTAGGCGCACGACCTATCGCTAACACCGATGTTTTCTGTTTCGGACCTCCTGATTGGGAAGGCGACCTTCCAGACAATTTATTCCACCCTTCAAGAGTCCTAAGGGGCGTTCATGCAGGAGTCAGGGTTGGCGGTAATGAGAGTGGGATACCTACTGTCAACGGAGCGATTGTTTTCGACGACAGATATATCGGTAAACCATTGGTTTACTGCGGAACAATTGGTATGATGCCAAGAAAATTAGCAGATGGAAGAGAATCACACGAAAAGAACCCCCAGCCAGGAGACAGAGTCTACATGGTTGGAGGAAGAGTTGGTTATGATGGCATACATGGGGCAACATTTTCTTCCCTAGAGCTAACAGAAGAATCTCCATCTAGCGCAGTTCAAATCGGTGATCCAATTACTCAAAAGAAGATGGTTGACATGATTCTTGAAGCAAGAGACGCCGGACTCATCACCTGTATTACAGACAATGGGGCAGGGGGCCTTTCGTCTAGTATTGGAGAGATGGCAGAATACACTAATGGCTGCAAAATAGACCTTGGAAAAGTTCCATTAAAACAATCTGGATTATCTTCATGGGAGATTCTAGTTTCTGAATCTCAAGAAAGGATGACCGTAGCGGTTAAGGAATCGGATGTTCCGGCATTTGAAGAACTTGCAAATCTACACGAAGTCGAAGCGACATGGGTTGCCGACTTTACCAACACAGGACAATTTCATGTAGTTCATGATGAAGATACAGTAGCATCATTACCAATAGAATTCCTTCACGACGGAGTTCCACAATTGCGGCTAGAGAGTGAGTGGAAAAAGCCCGAACTCACACCATTTACTCCTCCGTCTGTTTCATCACACACCCCTCTACTATTGAGAATGCTATCTAGGC
Source organism: Candidatus Poseidoniaceae archaeon (assembly GCA_045568475.1). Classification (GTDB taxonomy): domain Archaea; phylum Thermoplasmatota; class Poseidoniia; order Poseidoniales; family Poseidoniaceae; genus MGIIa-K1. Next base: position 17,984 of record JBJLAY010000018.1, read on the forward strand.
CCAACATCGCTTCTAAGGAAACATGGGTGAGGCAATATGACCACGAAGTTATCGCCCAAACTGCGGTGAAACCATTCGTTGGCGTCGAGAGGGATGGCCCAGGGGATGCAGGCCTACTAGCCCCTATTCACGGGTCAACAAAAGGACTCGTAGTATCCAATGGAATCTCTCCAAGATACAGCGATATTGATGCTGGGGCAATGGCGGCGGCCGCGGTAGATGAGGCGGTTAGAAATGCAGTATGCACTGGCGTCGACCTGTCCAAAGTTGCAGGCCTTGACAACTTCTGCTGGCCAGATCCAATTGAAAGTAAGAAAACTCCAGATGGCCGCTTCAAATTAGCGCAATTAGTCAGGGCAAATCGCGAGCTAGAGAGGATATGCAGGGCTTATTTTGTACCGTGTATTTCTGGAAAAGATTCAATGAAGAACGACTATGGAAGCGGAGAAAATAAAATTTCAATTCCTCCAACACTTCTATTCTCATTATTTGGAGACCATCCCGATGTACGTTACACTACAACATCTGATTTGAAACCGGGCGAGAGCCTCTATCTCGTTGGAGAATCAAAGCAAGAATTAGGCGCTAGTGAAATTTCTTTCATGCTGAAAGAGTCAGGAGAGGCCGAAGGAATCGGCGGCGAAGTGCCACAATTACCGAGGCCCGAAAAGAATCTTGCATCTTACAAAGCACTAACTAAGGCAATCCAATCAGGAATCGTTAGAACTGCACATGACTGTAGTGAAGGAGGAGTTGCTGTCGCAATCGCCGAGATGTGTATTGGGGGAAGATGCGGGGCAGCAATAGATGTTGATGGTCCAGGAGACGCAGACCTATGGGGTAGGCTATGGGGCGAGTCTCTAGGTAGAATCATGGTCGGAGTCAAACAAAAGAATCGTGCTGAGTTCCTTTCTATGATGAAAGGCCATTCACTCACATACATGGGAGAAACAACAGATGGCGAAACCCTCAGTATTTGGGATGGTGACGATATAGTAATCGAAGCACCAGTTGGAGAAATGGTTTCTGCTTGGAAAGGTAGCCTCGACATGAATGGAGGTGAACAATGATGGTTGATACACCTAAGGTTGCAGTTTTGTTTGGTTTCGGTATCAATTGTGATAGGGAGACAGCCGCAGTTTTCGAATTAGCAGGGGCAACAAGCGAAAGAGTTCACGTAAATCACTTCGTTAATGGCGACAGAGATCTTTCAGAATTCCACATATTAGCAGTTCCCGGAGGGTTTTCCTTTGGCGACCACCTTGGGTCGGGACGACTCCTAGGTAACAGAATGCGTTTCGCAATGAGAGAACAATTATCCGCATTTGTAGCAGCAGGCAAGCCGATTATAGGAATATGTAATGGATTCCAAGTTTTGGTAAAAACCGGCCTACTACCTGGGAGAGAAATTCCCGACTTTGAACAAAGGGCTAGCTTAACACTGAATAACAGCGGGCGATATGAAGACAGATGGGTTACTCTAGAATTCGACCCGGAAAGCCCGTGTATCTGGACCAAGGGAATTACAAGAATCGAATGTCCGGTTAGACACGGAGAAGGCAGATTTGTCATGCCATCCACAGTGGATTTAGATTCTCTCGATAACAATAACCAGATTGTTACAAGATATGTAGACCCTTCAACAGAACCCGGAAAAGGAATCACCGATGAAACACTACCCTTCCCGATATGTCCTAACGGTAGTATCAGGAATATCGCAGGCATTTGCGATCCAACAGGCCTAGTTTTCGGCCTAATGCCTCATCCAGAAGCAGCTTATGCAACCTTCCTCCATCCTCATCACACTAGAAATGAAGTTAGTGAAGAGATACTTGCAGAAGGGATGCAGATTTTCCGAAACGCAGTTGAATACGCTCAAGCAAACCTTTGAGAAAGAAGCCCCTATCCTTGCTACATGGCGAGTGAAAAGTTGTACATGGAAAGCATTGATGCTTGTTATCTAAGGGACTTCAACGCCAAGGTAACCGCTATTGATGAAACCTCAGTAACACTAGATAGAACTCTATTTTATCCACTAGGTGGGGGTCAAAACTGGGATACGGGAATTCTAAATTGGGATGGCGGAAAACTCGATGTAACCGAAGTTAGAGGGCGCGGTGACATACAACATTTTGTCGGAGAAGATCACGGATTAACCATTGGCGAATCTGTTGAAGGAACAATAGATTGGGATAGAAGACATGCCCATATGCGTATGCATACTGCGCAGCATTTAGTCAGTGGACTAGTGTATGAAATGTATGACGGAGCTAGGACTGTGGGCAATCAGATTCACACAAACCGTTCAAGGATAGACTTCAATCCAATCAAATTCACAGAGGACCTAATTGATGATTTATTCCATAAGGCCAACGAAGTAATCGAATCAAATCTAGAAGTTACAGACTCGATAATGACTAGAGATGAAATCAACGCCATAATGCCCCCGGACAGAACTAATATGGATCTCTTACCAATTTCAGTTAAACAATTACGTGTTGTAAAAATAGGTAATAATGCTGACCTGTGCCCCTGTGCGGGGACTCACGTCAGGGCTCTAGGAGAGATTGGAGAAATGAAATTCTTAGGTAAGAAAAACAAGGGCAAAGGTACAACTCGAGTTAGTTATACCCTTGAGGGCTGTGAGAGTTGACTAATGACTAAATTGTTCTATAATTTATAGGTAAGGGATTATAGTAAACACCTTTCTAGAAGACTATAAGTCTAAATCATCATCTAACAATTCTGAAACTCCAGACTGGGCATTTTCCCATTCCTTTCTCGCCAATTCTCTCTGTGCAATCGCCTCAGTCTCAATAACTTCTTTCAGGGACTCAGGAGCTTCAGACGAGGCCTTTTCAGCCTCTATTTTGTCAACCATTTTCCTATCTTCTCCTAATCTATCTGAACGGTCTACTGCGGCTATGGGGCGACTGGGAATTGTTCGTGAACCATGATCCATTTCTTCTACTTCTAGTGTGTTAGCCATGTACTCTAAAACCTCTTCTGGAGGCAATTGGTCTTTCCAAGGATTTTGATTTCCTACCGTTTGAACAACACTTGATTTGTCTCTCTTTGCCTGTTCAGCAAACACAGATTCAATATCTTCACTTGTTGGTAATGGCTTAGATTCAGTAAGAGAATTTGCTAACATCTGTTGTTCTCTTAGCGCAGGCCCGTGAACTTCATCATGGTCATATCTGTTAGGCGATGCAGCCATGGCCAGTAAGTCCTTAGCAAATTGAAATAATTCATCTGAAGGCGACGCTTTTGCAATCTGATCTCTGACTTTTTTATGGTGAGATATACACGACCTACACCTTTCAGTTCCAGTAATATCTTTTGCATCACACCGTAGGCAACAAGCTTGGAAACCCAAGTCTTTCATCGCTCTACGAGGCATCGCCATATCACCTCCTAGCCTCAAGTAGCAATGAATCCTTTCTCATCAAGCATCAAGCGAGGCTTCAAATCCCACTGCGCGGAGAACACAATATGGCGAGGGACCCGAGGGCAGACATCCTAGAGGATGATTTCTTCCCTAGGCCAACTCAAAAGATACACCGAGTGCATGCACAAAGAAGCGACGACGGTACTATTCATTTTGATATGAAAGGCGGAGTTTTTGGAATCAACAATCGTCAACCAGTCCAAATCCATCAGGGCAACATTTGGCATTTTAGTAAGGAGGAGAAACACCATCTCCTACTTGCTACAGGAGCTTTCACCCTTGCACTGGGATTAATGAGAGTAGGGGGCTTATTTGGAGTCAGCCAGTTTGACAACTCAGGCCAATGGTTCGCACTTTTACTCCTCTCAATGCCAGTGATGCTACTTGCTGTTGGACCGGCATTTATTCTTCATGAGATAGGCCACAAAATAATCGCAAAAAAATATGGATGCTGGGCCGAATTTAGAGCAGATCCAGGTGGTTTGAAAATTGGAGTAGGGCTTGCAGCATTCTTAGGCATCGTATTAATGGCCCCTGGTGCAGTTATGGTTGCTGGTTTGGTTACACGTAGACAAAACGGGCACATCGCTATAGCGGGCCCAGCAGTTAATTTTGGCTTGTTCCTAATTGGTATTCCAATAGGGGGGATACTTCTCGGCCTAGCAAATGCAGAATCTTATGCTACGGTTGATGGAATTTATCTCTCATCAGGGGCAATTAATCTGAAAGCAATGATTGGAGGAATCGTCTTTTGGTGGATTGCAGCTAACCTTGGATTGGGATTCTTCAATATGATTCCCTTTGGCCCATTAGATGGTGCCAAAATCAAAGATTGGAATGAAGGGGTTTGGTTTGCAGCATTTGCCACATTCATTGCAATAATCGTACTATGGTGGTCTGGAACTTTCAGCCCAATCGGCGACATCGTAATTAAGATCGCAGAACTATTCTGAATCTTCCAAGTAAGCATTCCTTACTGGGTTTTCATCTAAGTGGAAGAAAGAGTAAGTAGCCCACCAAGTGATTGTGTCAAGCGCATCAACAAGGTTACTTGTTCCACTTTGTTCTTCACCGTAGTCCTTTCCAGTTGTATCCATCCAATCAATCATCTCGTCGACAGTATCGCACGTTTGATGGTAGCACCAATATCCATCCACTAGCCCGCCGAACCCCATGGTCACGGTACCAATATTATCTTGGAAACTAGCGTGGTCAGAACGAGCAGTTGTATCTTCATAGACAATAATCTCAGGCCTATCTTTAGCCAACCAATCATCAACCTTCCAAGTGTCAGCCGAATGGCCTTCACCGACTAGTGTAGACATTTGATCTTCTACACCAATGGCGTCAGAACCAATCCAAAGTGCTAGATTGACCATTCCTGGTTGATTCATTACATCATGGTCAATGCTCGGGCCGATGTATACTCGCATCGGCCAAACCTCGTCATCTTTTGGATAACCGTCTGGGTCAATTGCCGGATCAGGGTCACAGTTTGGCTCTCCTCCTCCGTGGTTGTTACCACAAGGCGCCCCGCCACCACCTGGCCAGTTGACTCCAGCCATGTCTAAATTGACGTAGTTGGTAACCTCCACGTCAGGATTGTCTTCTTTTACCCACTCTTCAGTCCAGTAGTCACTACCACGCTTTCCACCTTCTTCACCAGACCAAAGGCAGAACACCATTGTATTACGAGTACTGTATCCTGCCATTGCTTCAGCAACGGTCAGAACCATACTTGTTCCTGCAGTATTATCGTAAGCGCCTACACGTGTACCGTAGGTCCTCTCTCCAATCAAGTGAGGGGAAATCATTCCTCCATTTACAGGAGGGGCGATATCAAAGTGAGCTCCGAAAACCATCCATTTGTCAGGATCGACCTCTCCCCATCTGTATCCACAGATGTTGTACGCTTCTGGGTTTTGAGCGCCGGTTTCTAATGAGTCGTAAACGAATCTTTGATTGATTACTTCTAGTCCGAAACTATCCAAAGTTTGGATTAGATACTGCGCCCCATCTTCGTAAGCAGCATTACCTTGGCCCGCCCACCTGTCTAGATATCCGTTGGCTCCATCAGCAAGATCTGTAGGGTCAGGGGATTCGTCAGATATGAGTGAAAGGTAGTTGAAAGTGGTTCTACCATCTACAACGCCCGTTGAGTGCCTACCACCATCAGATTCTGAATATGCTGGCTTAAACGGCCTTTCAATTGCCAATCTAATTGCTAAGACTTCACCTCCATTGTCATTTGAAGCTTGCACTGCATCTAAAGAAGTGTTAGACGAAGTTCGTGAAACTCCTTGATTATCAGAATTTGAATATCCACTCCTTTCAAACCATGTTTTCCAAGATTCAGTAAGATCTCGAATTGGCCAATCGTCTCTTCCAAAGTCTCCGATTAGTACCACTGCTGTATCTGTTCTTGGAGGCGCTAAAACAGTCAATTGTATTGATTCTCCTTCTTTGAGATCAATTATTGTTGAATTCTGTACAAATCCATTTTCAGGATTCATAATTAGGTATGGAACAAACGCTGAAAGGTCTGATTCCGCAGTAATAGTAACCCCTTGGAAAACACCTCCAGTAAGAACGCTTGGAGTTATTGTAACATCACTGTCTGACAGAGTTGAATCAACATCTTCACCAAAGCAACCACTTAGGGGGGCCAAACAAAACAACAGGGCCAGAAAACCCGCAGTAATCGGCCGCTGCATGCCCATCCGTAGTTGCAACCCTATCTGAATGCTACGATTGTATGTGAAATCACAAATACGAAGGTTTCATAATCTTCTAAGTCCAATTATTACATGAGAATATGGTAACAGTAGCACCACTGATTCATGAATTGCTTAGGAAAAAAAGATGTTCGAAGGGAATATGTAGACCAAAGAGGACAAAATACCTCTGGGCTAAGATGGTTAGATCAGAAGCCGAGGATACTACGCCCTTAATCGAAGGCTAACTCAGTAAAATTGGTATTTCAATTTAGGAACATTGAACAATACTAGATTTCCTACAACAAAGACGCCTGATATAACTAGTAACTGCGCATCCAAGAACCATAGCCCTAGAATGAATACAGCGCCAGCCATTCCAGTAACTACCATTAAAGAAGTTAGATTACGCCTTGCCACATTAACACCAAAGAAAATTCCAACTCCTCCAAAGATCATGGCGATTAGAGACGAGATTATTATGAAAGCACCGAAACCAGTTCCTGTGCCAAATTCACTTTCTAGTGAACTAAGGGCCATTCCGATATACATTGTATAAATTGCACCAATTATTATCCATCCCATCCACAGGCAAAATGCTACTCCAGCAACTACTGGTACCATTGGCATGTCATCAAATTCATCATCATCATATGACGATATCTGGATTGATTTAGGTTTAGGTTTAGGTTTTGGTTTAACATTCCATTCGAACTCCCCCTCACAATGAGGGCACTCAAAGTCCCCAGAAGCGTCGTTTTCAAGTTCTATTTCTTCTTCACAGTGAGGGCATAGAATTTCTACCATGTATATGGGATTTGAATATCAGACAAATAACTTGCGCCGGCATATACGGCGAAGCAAGATGCATCAAAGCTCATTTGGAACAGGGGTTTGGTCCATATGCAGGAATGCATAAACAGCCCACCATGTTACAATATCCCACGAATGAACCAGATTGTTAATTCCTGTCGAATCTGCTGTGCCCATATATTCAATCATGGTTTCCATCGTATCGCATTCGCGGTGATAACATGGATATCCGTCGACTAAACCGTTCCAGCCTAGCGTAGCAACTCCAATATTTTGGAACGAGTCGTGGTCACTTCGAGCAGTTGGGGATTCGTAAATCGCTACAGTATCTTCGTAAATATCTCCCCATAGTGGACTTTCTCCTCCTTCGAGCCACGCTTCTCTCCCACGTTCCATTTCGTTACCAAGGTCGAGTGCATCAGAACCTATCCATTCGGCTAAGTGAAACATACCGGCTTGATCGATTTCTTCTTGTGTTCCGTCAGGGCCAAGATAGACAGAGAGTGCATAATCTCCAGGATAATTTACTCCAGCCATATCGAGATTGAGGTAGTTGCTTACAGTAACTCCGTCAGGTAAGTCGTTTGCGAATGAACGCGAGCCCCACAAACCTTCTTCTTCGGACGACCAGAGACAGAAAACCATGGTTCTACGAGCATCAAATTCTGCCAAAACACTAGCAGTAGTTAGTACCATACTAGATCCTGCTGCATTGTCGTAGGCGCCATGTCTTGTGCCGTAGCCCGGAACACCAATTTCAGCACCAGGCGTGTATGCCACAGGAGGGGCAATATCGAAATGGGCACCAAAAATCAACCATTCATCTGGATAAACAGATCCTGTCTTGTAGCCACAAATATTCACTGCCCAAGCAGTATTCGATTGGAATCTGTGTACTTCGACACTATCTAAGCCATAACCTTGCATAACGCCTTCAAAATATGTGATTGCATGTTCGTAAGAAGGGTTTGCATTACCAATCCAACGGTCGAGATAGCCTACAGCACCATCAGCACCGCATGTTGCACAAGGAGTATCATCGGTGATGAAATCAACCCAATCGTATACATCACGCCCATTAACCCAGCCACCACTAGCTCCAACGCCATTTTCTTCAGTCAAGTCAGACCTTTCAAATCTAACAGTATTGAGAGATTTCATCGTGACATCACCCCCGCCGTCGTCTCCTGGAACAATCCATGGCCACTCTCCGCCATCGTCTTGATTTTCAACAGCCATAATTGAAGATGAACCTTCAGTATTTCCATTACCCCAGTCCGCCCATGAAACACCAGCAGCCCTGATTGGCCAATTCTCTCTTCCATATTCTCCTATTAGTAGAAACACATCAGAATTTCTTGGTGGGAATAGGATGTTAATGGATACGGAATCTCCCTCTTTGAGATCAAACACGGTACCGTTTTGCGCTCGCATAGAACCAGGGTCTTGAACAAAGTATGGCACAAACACAGACATATCTTCCTCAGCATCCAATTTGATTACTGTCCAATCGCCTCCGGGAATAACGTCTGGCGAGACATTCAAACTACTAGCACCCAGGTCTTCAGAAACATCGTCTTCACCAAAGCACCCAGATAGTGGGGCAAGACACATCACAGTGACCATTAGTATAGCCCGAAGGGTGTCCATACGGCTTCCGACAACCATCATATTGTTGAATCATATGGTTCAAAGTTCGTTACCGTTGTCCGGAATACTCTTTCCGGATAGAGGATAAGCATTATACATGGACCATCGGCCCGAATTAACGATGGCAACCGTACGCCTCGACCAAAAATCACGGGCAATTGTACGGTCTATTTCAGAATCCTACATCAATGCAATAGCCAATTATTTCGGTAGTGGGCCAACAGATATTGATCTTGCAAAAAGCCAACATAAAGCCTATGCTGATGCATTATCGTCAAACGGAGTAGAGGTTACAACATTAGCTGCAGACCAAAATCACCCAGACTGTGTATTCGTAGAAGACCAAGCGGTTGTAATCGATGGCCACGTTCTACTTCCCGTCCCTGGACACGAATCTCGCAGAGGCGAGCAACCCCCAATCGCTGACTTCCTATCTGACCAACTTCAAGGGCACCAAATTTGCAAGATGGAGCCCCCGGCCATGATGGACGGCGGAGATATACTAAGAATGGGAGATCTATTCTTCGTAGGCAGATCAACAAGAACAAACGATGCAGGCATTTCAGAATTGAAAGATTTACTTGATCATCTCGGCCACGAATTAAGAGTAATTGATATTCCTTCTCAAGCATTACACTTGACAAGTATTTCATCAACACCTTCTGATAATTTGATTCTTATACCCGAGGGATACCTCTCCCCTGAATCATTCGGCGAGATGCCTGAAGGGTGCGAGATAATCATGATGCCAGAACATGAAGTATATGGTTGCAATACAATTGGTTTACCAGGGAACAAAGTTCTGATTGCGGAAGGATACCCGGCAGTTCAAGCCGAATTAGAAAACCGCGGATTTGAATGTATTACACTTGATATGAGCCAAATTAGAGCAGCTGACGGTTCTCTAACCTGCTGCTCAATATTCTATTAGGCCAAATCTGGTCTTATTGTTATCATCGCACCTTTTGATATATACGCGCAAGGTCGGCAAATTGCTGCAGGGGTCGCCCAGCTTGGTCAAAGGCGCTGGGATGAGGTCCCAGTCCGTAATGGTTCGCAGGTTCAAATCCTGCCCTCTGCACCATAGATAATTCCAAGCAAAGGGTACGCAAGCGATGTGTTTAAGATTAAATTGTGCAGTCGGGTGGACATGGACCTCGATACAGCAGCGTCATGGGCTGAAGTTTTAGGATTAGTAACAATTCTTGGTGCTGCAATATATTCAT
>JBJLAY010000019.1:0-6786 GCA_045568475.1 Candidatus Poseidoniaceae archaeon
CACGGACGTGCTAGAGATCTTGTTCTTGCTGGATGTTCTCACAAGAACACTAGTGTACGTCTTGCTTGTGTTAAGATTCTACCACGATTGATGGGCGATGAAATTCTTCGTAACCATTGTAATGCATTGTTGAGGGAAGAAACTGATCCTGTAATTAGAAAAGAACTCCAAGAAATGACTTTCGATGCACAAATTGAAGGTACTGAAGACCAGAAGAATGCCTTCTTGGCTCCTGCTCCAAAGGTACCAGAGATTGACCGTGAAATCGCAGAATCTCAGGGTAAAATCGTTGGACTGGAAGAACTTCCACCTCCCGAGACCGGCGCTGACAAGACACGACATGGTTAAGAGGGGGCTGCCGGTCGGCGAATCGCTTAAGGAGTAGTACTCATGACTGAGAATACGTTTAACGACAAAGAGAAGCAGTTCAATGACCTGTGGGACGGCATCACACCAAAGGGTGTAAACCGTAACAAGTCTCTGAAATTCCGTCAGTACATTCTGGAGCATGTTCGCCAGATGAGGAAGCCACTCAACCGTGAAAACGCATTCAAGTATTGGATGGGTGTTCTAAAGGCTGAAGCTAAGGACAGCGAAAACTTCTGATCGTGACACGGGGGTCACCCCCGTCCCGGTGGCCCAATTAGGGAAGGGACGGACCGAGGGATCCAAATGTTCACAACAACACCATTCTCCGCTTGGGGATTAAAAGATGAATTACAAGCAGGCTTAGTCAGCAATGGCTGGGAATTTGCAACTCAGGTTCAGAAAGATACCATTCCGATTGCACTACAGGGCAAAGATGTGATTGGTCAAGCACGAACTGGTTCTGGAAAGACAGCAGCTTTTGGCCTCCCAACAATGAATTCATGCCAACCAACTGGCGAATTACAAGCACTGATACTTACTCCTACCAGGGAGTTGGCAAATCAGGTTGCTGAAGAATTGAATACAATTCAAGGACAAGCAGGTCTCACTATAATGACAGTTTATGGTGGAACTGATTTAGAAAAGCAAGCACGTGCTTTGAAGAGTGGTGTCGATATTATTGTTGGAACACCTGGCCGTGTAATGGATATGACCGAAAGAGGTCATATCGACCTTACTAAACCAACTTCCTTTGTTCTTGATGAAGCAGACAGGATGCTAGACATGGGATTCTTCCCAGATATCATGTGGGTAATAGAGAGAATGACTGGAAGAGAACAAACTCTTCTATTCTCAGCGACTTTTCCTCAGGAAATTATTGATGCTGCAAACGAATTCATGAACGAACCTGATTTCGTTCTAACAAACACTGAGAAGTTGGACATACCTCCAATCGACCAATATAGCGTTAGAATTGGTCGTGCAAACAAGTTGTGGGTCGTCGGCCGACTACTATCTCGAATGAGTGAAGAAGATCAAACAATAATTTTCACTAACACAAAAAGGATGGTTGACTTAATCGTTCAGCGCCTCAAAAAGCATAGATTCGATGTTGAAGGTATTCATGGAGATATGTCTCAAAACCAAAGAGAGAAAATCATTTCTAACTTCAAAGACGGTAATTCAAGCGTGGTTGTTGCAACAGATGTTGCTGCCAGAGGAATAGATGTTGATGGTATCACTTTGGTAATCAATTACGATGTTCCGGATGATGTAGACAATTATGTTCACCGTATTGGACGAACTGGTAGAATTGGACGTAAGGGTGAAGCATGGGTTTTGGTAGGTAGGGATGACATCCCTCAACTAAACAAAATAATTGCAACACACTCTCTAGAAATAATTTCTTCTGAAGCCCCTGAACTTCCAGATGGTATAAGCAGAGATCCTGTAAAGAAACAGGAAGATAATGCTGAAGCAGCAGATGTTTTCGGAATGGTTCCAATAAGATTAGTCACTACTTCTATGTCGAAGTTTGCAATTGTAAATGAGATAACAAATTCGCTTAAGTGCCCTGAGTTAGCAGTTGGTGACATCGTCATTCATGATGACCACACTGTTGTTGAAGTACATAACAAACACGCCTCACTAGCGGTAAGGTCATTCAATTCAAAGGATATCGAAGCAGCAATAATCGAATCTTGATTATTCTTCTTCGTCTGAAGGCTTATCGATTGTAATTATAGTGCTAGCAATGCCTAGCATGCCTAGTGTTGCAAGAGACCAAGATGACTGTATTTCTTGAGCCCATACATCTCTAGCATCTCCACAGCTGCCTGTTACACTGGAATAAAACTCGCATGCTTCCACAGTTTCTTTTGCTTGCATTGCTCCTTCATCAAGCCATACATTTGCAAATGCTCCAAGGATTAAGATCACAGACAATGCTAATGCTGCCTTGTGGATATTACTCCAATTATTTCGATAAATAAACTTCCACTTACCTTTACCTGATGCCTGTTCTTTTCTGATTAAATCTCCAGCATTTACCCATTTGAACCAAGCAAGCCACATCAGAATCAGAACTATCAGGAATCCCCATTGGTAAACAAAAGCATGGAAATCGTGCATTGGTTGTTCACAGCCAATCATGTTAGGGTTATCTGCACATCCCGACATTGCTAGCGGATACAGAACCACCAGTCTTGCGATATTCAAAATGTAGACGATTACACATGCCACAACTGCACTCTTAATTCGCAATCTTTGTGGGACTCCGCTACTCATCATTATCAGTACTGTGATGAATAGCATCTCATGAACTCCGGCGCATTCATCTGAAACATAAAGTCTGATTTGGTCTGCCCAAAAATCAGGATGCCTAAGTGTTACTAGTGTTGTCCATCCGTTGTATTCAGATAGCGTAGCGGAACCTGGACCGTAGATTAACTCGAGTAAATGATACCAAATCCAAGCTTCAGATTCTTGAATCAGACCTAATGTGTTGGTTGGTTGAGTAATGAACCAGTAGAACATTTCAACGAGTAGCAGTGCTAATGGAATCCGCAAATAACTTTGAGCAAGTTTTCCAACTTCACCCCAAGAAAGGTCTTCGACCTCCTCTAGTAGTGGCTTGGATTCCTCCGCCATGTTACTCAATAATCCACCTTATTGATGAACTCTCCACTTGTACGAGGGTTCAAGTTGGCTATCCCTTCGCCTAACTCGTGGAACCGACTCACAAGTTAGATGTGTTGGGTCATTATTGTCCAGTGCCTGTAAGTCAAGCACGAAAAGCTCTAGCCGATTTAATCCAAGGTGATGTATTGATGGTGATAGCAGATGACCCTGAAACAATGCATGATATGCCAATACTTGTTGACAGGCTCGGCCATCATCTAATCGATGTCCTCAAATCTGCTGGCGAATTCCGATTCATTATTGAGGTGAGAGATTGAGCATCGACGAGGTACCTAGCGAGGCGATACTCCCAACACAATATGGGGATTTCAAAATTCGCGTATTCAATGAATCCGAGACCGGGTTTGACCATGTTGCTCTTTCTCTTGGAGATATGTCTGGGCCCGATCCTATTCTAATGAGGGTACATTCAGAATGCCTTACTGGAGATGCCTTTGGTTCTCTGCGTTGTGACTGCGGCCCTCAGTTAGATGCTGCACTAAAGGCAATATCTGAGAAGGGGTGGGGTGTAGTTCTCTATCTGCGACAAGAAGGCAGAGGAATTGGCCTTCACGCAAAGATTCAGGCCTACCACCTTCAAGATAGAGGAGCAGACACTTTAGATGCAAATTTAATGCTTGGATTACCGGGTGATGCACGTAACTATAGAATTGCAAGTACTATGTTGGAATCACTGGGAGTTTCTGATGTGAGCCTGCTTTCTAATAATCCAGATAAGGCAAATCAACTCAAAAAATATGGAATCAATGTCGTAGAGATGGTTCCATTAATTGTCGGAGTAGGATTAAGTAATCGCGATTATCTTCAAACCAAGGCAGAACGTATGGGTCATGATATTGAATTGGATGGCGAGTAAATGGTTAGAATCGATGCTACTTATGATGGAAATTTGCGCTGCACTGCAACTCACGAACCATCTGGTGCCAAACTGATTACTGACGCACCAGTCGATAACATGGGCAAGGGTGAATCATTTTCTCCTACAGACTTGCTTGCAACTTCAATGCTTACGTGTGTGATGACAATTGTTGCAATCAGGGCTGATTCTAGAGACATTGATGTTTCTGGAATGACGGGAAGTGTAGAGAAAACAATGGCAGCAAACCCACGCCGAGTTGCAAAGCTCGAAGTTGTAGTCAACCTACCTTCTGGCATATCAATGGATGATCGTGCTTGGTTGATTACAGAAGGTTGTAATTGCCCAGTATGTGTATCTGTTAGTGAATCGATGGAAGTCGATGTCACATTCCAATGAGCTGGTATTATGCCAAGTAATGCACAACACTGGAATGCTGCATACAATGATTCTGACACAACTCAGTTGGGCTGGTATCAAAAAGAGCATGCGGTTTCAATGGACCTAATCTCATCATGTGACGGTAAGAGAATTATTGATGTTGGAGCAGGTGCTACAACGTTAGTAGACACATTACTTTCTAACGATTATGAGGTTACTGTATTGGATGTTTCATCAGAAGCACTTAGGATACTCTCGAAGAGACATGGTACCAATATGAATTATGTCAAAGGTGACTTGACTGACAAACTTCAACTTGGCCTTTTTGATATCTGGCATGACAGAGCAGTACTACATTTTCTTCTTCATGAATCAGAAAGAAAATCCTATGTCGCAAATCTGGAATCGTGTATTGAAAGTGGCGGATATGCGGTAATTGAGACATTCTCTACCAACGGTGCTCAGATTTGTTGTGGCCTTGATTTGCACACATATGATGAGCAGATGCTGACCGATTTACTGGGAGATAATTGGATTCTAGTTGATTCAATTAGACACACACACATCAATCCATTCGGTGGCGAGCGACCATACATCTCTACAATTTTTAAACGAAACTAGCCATTAATGAAAGGTGGAAATTCTATTTGTTAGGTGATTATCGGCAGACATGGGCAGAATTCCCGCGCTATCAATTGTAGCGATTCTCTTTCTTTCTATTGCATCTTTTCCGGTTTCAGATTACCAATCTGAATTGCATGATATTGAATCATTTGCAAGTTCTTCGCAATCGGATTGTAGCAATCAAACAAACTCTGCAGGGAACGCTTTTCATGTAGACAATCAACTTGGTAATGACTCATATTCTGGAACAATTAATTGCCCACTAGAAACGATATCTCATGCTCTAAATTTGTCTTCCAATGGAGATGAAATAATTATTCATGAGGGTGTATATCACGAGATTGTAAGTGTTTCAGGGTTTGAAAATTTAACCATCAAATCAGCTGTTGGTGACAGAGTTGTTTTTGATGGTACCCAGAGTATAGTTGATGATTTGGGTGGAACTTGGAATCCATCCAATGATGGTATTCATGCTGTTGATTTAGGTATAGATGCATGGCAAGTTTTCATGGACTATGAAGAACAAGTTCCTGCTAGGTGGCCAAATGCAAATTTCAGTGATTATACAGTACTCGATCAAACAAATCATTGGGCTCATGGCACCATGGGGAATGGTGGCTCATACTCTAATGGAGAACTAGAAGATGCAGGAGGGACATCGGGAGCAAGTAACAACTTGACATCAAGTGGAATTGATCCCGTTGGAGCAATCGCTATTTTGAATGTTGGTTCTTTCAGGACATATAGCAGAACTGTGACAGATTTTGATTCTAATAATTCTACATTTTACTACGACACGGTTCCTTCCTGGAAAACCAAGCACCACCACTACTTCCTTGAAGGGAAAAGAGAATTGATAGATGTCGAGGGTGAATGGTGGATCAATTCATCCAATAATCGACTACATATGTTGTTCTCAAACGGAACCAATCCAAACAATATCGATGTTAGAGTTAAGACCCAATCATATGCATTTAACATTACAAACAGCAATAATATTTCTTTGCAAGGTTTGGAATTTTTCGGCACAACATTCCGTTCTTACCAGTGTGATGGATGTTCCGTCATTGATTCGGACCTAATGTATCCAAGCACATCTAAGAGGGGCCTTGGAATTGCTGGAGAGAACGTGGATGACAGATGGGTTACACGAATGGATAGATGTTCCAATTGTTTGATTGACAATTCCTCTTTTGCCCATACTGATGGTTCTGCTATTGAATTCCACGGGGCAGCATTACAATCTCACAACAATACAATCAACAACACTAATTTCGAATTTATTGATTGGTCCGCATCTGATTTACCTGGTTTGATGGTTACAGTTTTCGATGGTGGCAAGGACAATACATTTTCCAATAATACAATACACAGGACTGGAGCTTCAGCGACAGTAAGTATTGGAGATGCACCACAATTTTTCTACAACAAGATTTCACAGACCGGCTTTATTCAAAGTGATGGTGCAGTAATGCAAATGATGATGGCAGAGCAATTTGGTGCAGAAGTTGCTTACAATTGGATTTACAATACCGCGAAGTATGGAATCAGAATGGATGGTCCAGCAGGTGGGACAAATACAGGTAATAATGCAACAGTTCATCACAATGTATTGTGGGACATAAAGACTGGAATAATGGTCAAGGGAGATTATCATCATACTCACAATAATACTGTTTTTGGGAACGATAGTGGTCTTACTAAGAATCAAATCATAGTGTTGTATGAAAATGATGCAGGAAATGAAAATTCAACTACTGCCAATAACGCAGCCGATTCTATTGCTGCTCATCGTTCGAATTCATATTCTTCAAATCCAGTACCTGGGACATACTTCAGCAATTACAATGGGTATG
>JBJLAY010000020.1:0-25829 GCA_045568475.1 Candidatus Poseidoniaceae archaeon
TGGCTAGCAAATGCAAGCAGAATACAACTGACTACTATCGGGAATCCAACTAATGGGATACTTATCCAGTCAACTGTTCCTGAACTATCTAATGAAGGGAAGAAGGCCATAAGGCCAGCTACAACAACCAATAGGCCGCCTACTAACATGAACTCTTTGTTCTTAATATCTAGACTTTGATTACTACCCAATCAAGCCACCCCCCATAATAACATGAAAATAACCAATGTGCCCAAAGCCACCATCATAATGTAATCTCTAGCACTTCCAGTAGTTAGAGAACGAACTCTTCTGGAAACTTCTTGGCTTGTAGATTCTATGTTTTTGATTACTCCGTCAATGAATCTGGAATCAAATACTGCTGATAGATTTGCAAATCCAACCACTATTTTCATCATTGCTGCATCATAGATGTCATCGAAATGTAATCTCTTGTGTAAAGAGTCTGCAAGACTTGAGTTAGCCCATTCTGAGTTATCGAACTTAGATTTGCTACTTACCTTCGAAGAGAGATTAATCGCCCATTGCATCCAAGGCTTTGCTTCCTGCCCCTCGTCTAGACTACCACCGTATAGAGCCATAGCGAAAGAAGGACCTAACACAAGTGATAGCCCGATTGCAATGTAAGTTAGTATCAATAAGAATGGATCATGATTGAGGAATACGTGTTCTAATTCAGAACCGACTCCATCGAAGAAATTCGTGTAATGTCCTTTTTCGAAGTTGCCCAGCCAGTTTCCAGCATGCATTCCTGCTAGCACGAACGCTCCGAGGGTCATGAATGTAAGAATCACAAGTGGTATTGGAATCCAAGCGGTTTGCTCGTGAACCTTCTCAGCAACTTCTGTCTTTGGCTTACCAGCGAAAGTCATGAACCACATTCTAGACATGTAGAATCCTGTCATTCCGGCACCGATAAGTACGAACATTGCAGGTAGAAGGAAAATTGGTTCCTTCAATGCAGCTTGCCAAGCACTAGAGATGATTCCTTCCTTAGACCAAAATCCTCCAATGAATGGTATACCTATGATCGACATGCTTCCGAAGAACATTGCAGTTGCCGTGATTGGCATTCTACTTGCTAATCCTCCCATGTTCTCCATCGACTGAGCATCAAAGTGGTCGTCATGATGATCGTCGTGATGGTCATCATCATGGCCGTGGTGAGCAACTTCATGATGGGCATGATGCATTTCATGAATAACAGAACCTGATGCCATGAATAACATCCCCTTTGCCATTGCGTGATTGAATAGGTGGAATAGAGATGCACCCATAGCGAATGCCGCTAACTTGTCGTATCCGTTGTTTGCAAACCATAGAGCAGAGCCTAGTCCAGTGAAGATATATGCTAACTGACTCATTGTAGAATAAGCTAGAACTTTCTTCAAGTCCATTTGTACGAATGCGATTAGTGCAGCCATTACAGCAGTTATTCCACCAATACATGCGATTATAATTGCTAGAGTCGATAGCGAACCTACTTCAGCGAAACTGAAGAATGGGAACATTCTTGCAACTAGGTATAATCCTGCGTTAACCATTGTTGCTGCGTGAATAAGAGCAGAAACAGGGGTTGGGCCTTCCATAGCATCCGGTAACCAGACGTGAAGTGGGAATTGTGCAGATTTACCAACTGCACCAATGAACATCATTCCTAATGCAATCTGCAGGTCGCCAGGGTTAACTTTTGCAATATTTGCAGGGTCAAAGACCACAGCGTAGGACAAGGCGCCCTGTGTGCCCGCATAAGGCTGGAACAAGTTCCAAAGCATTACCAATCCAATCACTAGGAATACATCTCCGACACGAGTGGTTAGGAATGCTTTCTTTGCAGCATAAGCAGCACTTGGCCTCTCATAGTAGAATCCGATTAGAAGATAGGAACAAAGTCCCATCAGTTCCCAGAATATGAATAGCCAGAGGAATGAGTCTGCTAGAACCATACCTAACATTCCGCTACAGAACAATACGAATTCCGCATAGAAGCGATGGTTTCTATTGTCATTAATCGGATCGGTATTCATGTAACCAATCGAGAAGATATTAATCAAGAAACATAGGAATGCCGCTACGAATAATAGCATTACAGTTAGGTGATCAATGTATATTCCTACACCGAAAACTTTGGTAGTTATTGCACCTGAATCTGCATTCCACCAAGATGATTCAAACCAAGTATAGACATTGGTTGTACCAATGTGGTGCATGTGTTCTTTGATTACTAACAAAGCAAGAAGTAAGCTTGCACCCATTACTGTAAGGGCGATTATTCCTCCTTCCTTGACATTCTTAACCCAAGTTGGTGTCCCATTGAACACTTTGCCTAGGAAAAGAATTACTGGGAAAGCCAGCATTGGCAATAGAGGGATTAGTACTGCATAGTCGATGATTCCGGATTCACTCATGATATCACCTCAGTTCTTCAACAGATTTACCTCATCGAGAGAAATCGTCTCGTGCTGCCCATACATTGAGAGGAATATTGCCAGACCAATAGCCACCTCAGCTGCAGCGATTGCAATTGCGAAGACTGCGTAAACCCAACCGGTTACATCTCCCCAATGACTTGCTGCTGCTACGAATTGTAAGTTTACTGCGTTCAGCATTAATTCGATACACATCAAGACTACAATTGCATTCTTTCTACTGAATGCACCCCATAGGCCAATAATGAACAAAATGGCTGCTAGGCCTGAAACCCATGCTGGATCGATCATTCTTTTTCACCACCGGTAAGTTCCCATTCGAGATTCACTAAGCGTTCATCACGAACAAGGTAAGCCGCTCCGACCATGGCCATTGCCATCAAGAATCCTAGAGCGAGTAATGGTAACGCCCATTCTCCAAACAAAGCAGAAGAAAGGTCGCTAGTGGTTAGTACTTCATCGGATGAATCTTCCCAAACTACATCTGCAGAAACAGCAGTAACAAGTACGGCACCTAGGAACACAAGTCCAACTCTTGCTAGAATAGAAAGTAGTCTCATTCGAAATCCTCCTCCAAGATTTGCCTTCTAGTCAGCATAATACCGAATAGAACGACCAGCATTACACTAGCCAGGTATACTAGAATTTGAACTACGGCTAGGAACTCAGCACCCATTAGAATGAAAATTCCTGCAACTCCCATGAAACAGAAAATTAGGCACATCATCGAATGTGCTACTCTCTGCATGTAAACTAGTCCTAAAGCGCCGGCAATAACTACCGTACTCATGAGAAAGAACATTCCAGTTTCTAGATACATTGCTAGATCCATGTTCATGCCTCCCCAGCAGCAGCAGCCTTTGCTGCCTTCTTCGCTCTCTTGTCACGCTCTTTGCTCGCTCTCTTTGCAAGTTCAGAGTCGACTGCTTCTTGATGGTCGCCGACCAATACTCTTGTTCGGCTAGCATCCATCCAAAGTTCTTGACGTGTGAAACCAGACATTCCATCATACTCATTAGTCATGAAGAATGATGTGAAGTTACATGCTTCCATACATAGACCACAGAACATACAACGGCCTAAGTCGATTCTACCAGATACAATTTGGTCATCTGCAGGATAAAGAGTCTCAAGAGCTACAACGTCTTCTTCGCCATTGTCATTCCAACGCATTCTTGCGCTGTCGCCGGTTAAGTCGAGAACTTCTCCAAATCTCCACTCATGTGGGGCATCTTCGTGTGCTGTTGCGAGGTTGAAAGTTTCTAACTGCTTGGTTACTTCTGGCTTTTCGATTGCTGCAAACTTTCCAACTTCAAGTTCTGCGCCATAGCCTTCCCACTCGCCTTCAGCACTATCGAGTACGTCTACACGCAATTCGGTAGTCATGTGCAGACAAGCGTTTGGACAAACATTCACACACATCTTACATGCAGTACATGTTTCCCAAATCACTCCGATCCTGCCATTGTAATTACCTGGGACGAACAACCAAGGTTCGATTTCCTCGATCCTTTCGTAAGGATAATTCACAGTTTGGGGCTTCCAAATTGTAGGTGTCAAATCAGTACTTGAACGGTCAGGAGTGTACTGGTTAGCAGAAATGTCATTCAGATGCTTGGTCTTCTGCGAACGAGCAATATCGCCATCAGCGATAAACTCAGGGTGAGTTGTATTGTGATAACCGCTAGAGAATCTACGACCAATGAAATCGTATGTTCTCAAAACTGTCAATCCTGTTATCTTAAACGGGTACCAAAATAGGTTTCTAAAATTCGGTTTTCCATGTGGATGTGATGCCATTTTCTCACCTCACTCCTTTCCTGCAGTGTGCGTTCCCGCAGGCGTCATCGTGCGAATGTGATACATTCGTTCTTCATTCTCATCGATGTTCTCATCTTTCATTAGAACAATGAAGACTCCTAACCAGAATAATGTGGTCAAGATAGGAAGTCCCCAAGGTATATTGAATTCTAGGATTGTCAAATCCCAAGACCAACCGCCAGCGACGGTGTCTGAAAGAGATCCTGAATCAAAGAAGAATAATCGGTAAACAAGTGATAGTGCGACTTGTAAGACCGCAAGTGGTAGTAGCATTCTCCAACCAAATTCTAGAATCTGGTCGGTTCTGATACGAGGCAATGCTGTTCTAGCCCAAACGAATACAACAGTAAAGATGAACCAAGCTTTGAGTAGAGTCCAAATTATTCCAGGTATTGCAAGCCATGCATCGCCCAAGTAAGGGATAGAACCAATTGTTCCTGCAAATGGAGCGTGCCATCCTCCTAAGAAGAAGTGAGCGAATAGGATACTAGCAGCGTAAACACGCATGTATTCTGCAGCGAATAGAAGACCGAATCTCATTCCTCCGTACTCAGTCCACCATCCTTCTACGAGTTCTGCTTCTGCTTCTGGCATATCGAAAGGAATTCTTTCAACTTCTGCAATCATGCTTACTAGGAAGAGTACTCCTCCAAGTGGCATCAAGAAGAATAACCAAGTTCCAGATGAATGCTGGAAATGTACGATATCTAGGAAGTTGAATGAACCTGCCATAATACATACTCCAAGAATAGATAGTAGTAGAGGGATTTCGTATGCTGTTAATTGTGCAGCGCTTCTAATTCCTCCAAGAAGAGTATACTTGTTGTTAGAAGACCACCCTGCGAAGAATACTCCGAGGGGTGCGATTCCAAATATTGCGAATGCAAACAGAACAGATAGTTCTGGGTTAGCACCGTAAATTCCACTGGAAAGTGGAATCATTCCAAGAATCATAATTGTGGAAGTGATCACTAGGTATGGTGCAAGTTCAAAAATTACTTTGTCTGCACGTGAAGGAACCATGTGTTCTTTTGTTAGGAATTTCATACCATCTGCAATATTCTGGAAGAACCCTGGGAAGATTGTAACACCATACCAAGAACGGTTTCCAACACGGTTGACCATTTCGTGGGAGTGGCCGGAGTTACCTGCGACTTTGTTTAGCCAGCCATTGATAGCGCCAATTGGCTTTCCTAAACCGTATGGAATCATATTCCACCATTCACCAGCAGTAACTCCGTTTTCACCAACCCAAAGGGAGCGCAGTGCAGTTGTAGCACCACGGCGATCGTTTACTCGAGCGTAGAATTTTCTTTCTATCCACAAAATCATGAACATTGAAAGCATGATTCCTGCGAAAGTTGTCAAACATACTAGAAGAGTGTAAACAAAGAACGCTATATCGTTGGAAGATGATTCGAGGAATGTATCCTCAAATAGCCAACATGCACCTTCTCTAGTGCGGTAGTATACGAAGTCGTGAAGTCCTAACCAATCATCCATCATAATCACCTCAGCGGTCCGTCTCTCCGATACATGGGTCGAAACTACCCATGATTGCAGGTATATCTGCAACCTTGTAGCCAATCATTGTCTTAGCGACATATGGAATTGTCAAGAACATAGGTGAGCGTATGGAAAGTCTGTACGGGTTCTTTCCGCGTCCATCTCCACCGCCCTTGATGTAGAAGTTTGAAACTCCACGAGTACACTCGTAGGTGCTGAATCCTGTTGCTCCTTCAGGGGCACGAGTTGGCGCCTTTGTGTAAATCATCTCATCGCCAGGCTGGTAGTGAGTGTTAGCACCGCCAGGAATCTTTTCGATTGCGTCGAGTAGCATTCGGCATGATTGCCTCATCTCTTCCATGCGAACACGGTAGCGGTCGTAGCAATCTGCACCTTTGACACTGGTTGGCTTTTCAACAGCAGGCTCCCAGTCTACTTGATCGTAAACTGAATACGGGTTTGTCCACCTTGCATCTGTGTTTACTCCAGCTGCACGAATGTTAGGGCCTGTGACTCCTGCATCTAATTGGTCTTCAGCGGTAGCATATCCTACACCTTGAAGTCTGACCAACCAAATCGTTGATTCATCGAGAAGCATTTCATATTCATTGATTCTGTTTTCGAATAACTTGACCTTTGCCTTCAATCTGTTAGCCCATCCAATTGGTATGTCTCTCTTGACGCCACCAACTCTAGGATAATTGTAGTGCATACGAGAGCCGCCAAGTTCCTGAAGTAAATCTAGGAACATTTCACGGTCACGCAAACACCAAGTCATCAAAGTTAGATTTCCGATATCCGGGCCGAATGCCCCGAGCCACATCAAGTGGCTAGCGAGTCTCTGAACTTCTGCTGCCATAAGGCGAATGTATTCCGCCCTCTCTGGAACTTCTGCTTCGAGAAGGTCTTCTGCTGCCATAATGTAAGAGTGCGCCCAGGTCATTGCACTTACGTAGCAAAGACGGTCACAGTAAGGAGTGATCTGAGTGAAATCTCTTGACTCACAAATCTTCTCGACTCCACGGTGAATGTAACCAAGTTCCGCTTCGGTATCAGTGACTGTTTCTCCATCGACCTTTACACGTAGTGTCCAAAGACCATGCGTCATTGGGTGCTGAGGCCCCATTGTAATCCACATTTCTGCCATGGTATCACCTCACTTAATCCGGCCCTCATCAACCGGTTTACGACCGAATCCTTGCGGGTCGTCATACATTTCATTGAAATCGTGATAGCGAATCTTGTGTTGCCTTTGCAACGGGTGGAAGCCAACTGGTGAATCGTGAGGATTTAGAACACGATGCATGTTGATGTGGCCTTCGAAATCGATACCTACCAAATCCCATGTTTCCTTTTCATTCCAATCTGCTCCTTCCCAAATATCTTGGATTGAAGGAACTGAAGGAGTGTCTCCTTCTGGGAGATTGATGAAGACTTCGAACTCCATAGGAATGTCGCTGCCCTTCAAATCTTCTCCTTTGTGGACTATCATCTTGTGAGCATCAACATTGCGAATTGGCCATCTGTGCAGGTGATATGCAACTTCCCAACCTCTATCTCCGCCCGATGGATAATGAGTTCCTGTAACCATAGCACAGTGATTTACTCCGACTTCATTCTTCATGTGCTTTGCAACAGCGCGCCATTGTTCAGGGGAACATACAATTCTAACATATTCGAATTTTTTACCTGCTTTGTGAGCGACAGTTTCAGCAGTAACTCCTGCATCGCCAAAGCGGGCAGCAATATCTGCTGCTGCAGCCTTTGCTGCTTCTGAGTTCTGTTCGATAGTGATTGTAGTACCCATTTCAATCATCTCCCACAATAATTGGCTTGTCACCATCACGGCCAGTAGAAGGCGCTCCACCAATTCGGATTATCTTCTCACGGAGTTTTCCAAATCCATCAATAAGTGCCTCTGGACGAGGCGGACATCCTGGAATGTAAATGTCGACTGGAATGACCGTGTCGACCCCTTCTAGGATGTTGTAGGATTGGTAGTAAGGTCCGCCAGAAATTGCACATTCGCCCATTGCAATGCAGTATTTTGGCTCAGGCATTTGCTCCCATAGGCGAACGATTGGGTCAGCGAATTTCTTAGAAATTGGCCCATTTACAAGCAATACGTCAGACTGGCGTGGACTGGAACGGAATAGTACACCGAATCTGTCTCCGTCAAACCTAGGAGTGGCAGATGCAGCCATTTCGATCGCACAGCACTTGATTCCAAGGTGGAGGGTGAACAAAGATTTGCGCCCCGCCCAGTTGAAGAAACGGCCAGCTAGTACGCTGAGAAGTTGTTTAATCTTGGTTGCCTTGAGTGCTTCATCAGTTACGTCTCCGACAACCTCGACTAAAGCACGACTGTTGAATGTTGTATAATTCTCTCCAGTATCACTCATTTTTCCACCTCAGATGTAAATGCGACCACGCTTACGGAATACATGCCATACTCCCAAAACCATAGTGGCAAAGAATATTGTTAGAATCATCATTTCTGAGCCGACCATGTCAACTGCATCGGAGCTTGTTGAGCCATTTGTTGCATCCATTGCAAGCAACCCACCCAATGCCATGAACATGAATGCGACATCAAATACGAGGAAGATAATTGCATACCAGTAATACTGGAAATGGAATTGAATCATCGCATCTCCCACTGGTTCTGAACCGCATTCGTATGTTGAAAGTCTGCGGGGATAGAGGCTGTGATCCTTCTCATAGCCCTGCATTAACCATGATTTTGTCATGTGAGGGCGGGCGGGATCGACCTTTGGCATGACGAAGTATTGGGTGATGAATGCACCCAATGGCATTGCTATGCCAATAAGCGTCATCAGTACCATTGAAAGATAGGTGCCTGTTACAGATTCTGCGCCGACCAACTATGTCACCAACCAAGAGAGTTGACACTCTCCGGTTACGGCCACTAGACATCCGTCCATAAGCGTTGTCTCACGCCCACGCGAGATATCGGCTTGATTAGCCCATGACCCCGTAGGGGTCAGTTACGGCGACGCAAAGCAAGTACAGCGAAACCAATCAGCACTAATGCCCCAATTCCGAACAAAACATCTGGAGTAATCAAAGAATTAAATCCGAACTCCTCGGGTTCTCCGTTTACAATCAATTCCAAGTTCTCACGTCCGACTAATCCAACATCGGTTGGTTCCGCAGAAAGGGTGAATTTGAACGAGTCTTCAACATCCATATTATCTCCGCCAGGAGGATTTACTTTGACTGTAACAATTACCGATTCTCCCTCATCAATTGTACAGATTAAGTGATCTTCTTCGGCATTGTAACTACAATCCGATGGGCCTTTGTGGCCAAGAATTAGATTCCATCCACGAACCCCTCCACTTGTAAATATCTTGATTTCAGATTCTACGTTTCCTGAGTTGAATAATTCAACTTCGAATATGGTAGGATTACCAAGCTCTCCGAAGGTTAAATCCTTCTCTACATCTCCATCAAGAATCAATTCGATATCTTGAACTGTTTCGACAGATAAAGAGAATGTCACCTTACCGCTACGATTTGCAGCATTCGACACAGAAGTCACTACGACTTCCAATAAACCACTAGCTCCATTATTTGCACTCGGACTAACTTCTACTTCCATCAACACTACCGCATAGTATGGCCTTGAGACGTGGGAATCTACTAGACCATTAGCAACTATTTTGTTGAATGCTGAATCATTAGTTGAACCGATTAGAGGATTGTTACCGTCGTAGAAGAAGGTGCCCGTAGTTTCATTGAATGCGCCCCAGCCCTTAGGGACAACAATTGGTCCATCAATAGGCATGCCTCTGTACGAAAGAGTTCTAGTTGCAGTTCCTTCAAGGCCTGAGAAATCGAATATTGCTTCATCGGTCATATCTCCAGTATTTGTCACCTTGATGTAGAAAGATTGGCTGCCACCGGGAGGAAGAATAAGCATGGCATTACGGGCATCGTCACCTTGAGAATTCATTATTGCAGCGCTCATGGCGAAATCTCGATCTGAAAGAATTGCTCTGAAAACAAATTCTATTTGATTATCCGGGACGCCGTCATTATCTCCATCGCCATTATTATTGTCGCCTAAATTGGTAACTCTAACTGTTAACTTGGTACTTTCAAGTTCTTCTTCGCCATCTATTGAAACTACAAGATACATGATAGCGGATGTTTTTGCTTCGATATCAATTTCTGTGACGATTGTTCCGCTTTCTGTCTCGAAGTGTTTACCCCATGCTGGCTGAGCAGTCTGAGAAATTACTGAGAAACGGAATTTATCTTCCGAGTTACCATCATTAGTGACCGTGATAGGGAATTGTACTGTAGTGTCTGAGCGTCCAGTTTGGTCTTCAGCAGAAGCTGTGGCACTCATTGCATGAACCTCCTTTACAGAGATAGTAAGATCCTGGGTATCATACGCTCCTCCACTGGATGTCGGCAATACTGAGAAAGTCAGTGTCACTTCTTCTGTTGCTAGTGCATCAAGTGGTAATGAAATTGTGACTTCAATGCTACCGCTTTTTTCATTGCTGAATCGAGATTGTGTCGAAATAGTTGAAGATTCTAAAGAAACAGCCCAACCAGTTGGAGGATTTGAAGCAGAAACCCTGAATGTATCAGGACCGTTTCCTTGATTGGTTACCGTCAATGTTGTTACGGCATCCTGCCCGGGCTCTATGTTGTATAGCGCTGTATTGCCGAGGGATATCGATGCTCCTCGCGATTGTCCTACTGTCACAGATATTTCTGCATTACATTTCGCAGTATTTCCATCTCTCCCTTGGATAGTAATTGTCTCTTGGGAATTTGCTTCAACTGAATCATCTGGTGTTACTTCAATAGTGAATTCTTTCTCCCCATCTCCACCGCTGTATGGCAACACTCCACTAGATGCTCCGTCGACATCAGCCCACTGAGAACGGCTACCCTGGAAAGCCACATTGATTGACCAATCGGTGTTGCCTTCGTTAGTGAAAGTAGCTACCAATGTTCCTGTCTCGCCAGGTTCTACACTAAGACTGGTTTTGGATAAAGTCAAATCACATTCTTTCAATTCAGGCACATTCAAATCGAACTCTTCGGTGTCTGAAGCGCTTCCATTAGGATTTTGATCGTTGGTAACCTCTCCCAATATCTCCCAGCAGTATTTGTTGCTACTCTTTCCTTCTGGAACATCTAGAGTGACCGTTACCCATTCTGATGATTCATTTCCAACTTGAACTTGGCTTGGGTCTACACTGATTGACATGCTTCCATCAGAAGTGCAACCAGAACCTCCAATTGGACTGACCGATAAGTCGATTGTTTCATCCACTCTTCCAGTGTTTTCAACTTCAACATCCCATTCCATTGTTGACTCGCCACCCCATGTTTTGTGAGGTGATTCAACTGTTAGATCGACTCCGAATAACTCAGAGCCAGCACCA
The DNA here is from genome assembly GCA_045568475.1 of Candidatus Poseidoniaceae archaeon. GTDB lineage: Archaea > Thermoplasmatota > Poseidoniia > Poseidoniales > Poseidoniaceae > MGIIa-K1. The sequence goes on from JBJLAY010000020.1 coordinate 11,189, forward strand.
TCTCCTGCCGTGGTTTCAACGGTTTGATCTGCTGTTGCTGGCTCACTAGGTTGATCAGGCGGAGTCACTTGTTCATTACCTGTTGCGGTAACAGTCGTCACACAGGAGTCTTCGGCGTTTTGAGCCAATGTAACATTGAGGAAGGTTTCCTCGTATGAGCCGGCATCAATAGGCTGTCCAATTTGGCCAATAGCTGTTGAATAACCGTTGCAATCCTGCTCGTTTGCAGCCGCTAGGCTTACTGAAACTGGCTCGCTGCCTTGATTGTAGACGCGAACCGTGTATTCTGCGGTCTCTCCAGGGTTGACTGTTTGAGAACTTGGAGTGACGGATAGAGAGATGTTTGCAGCCCTACCCGAATCATCCGCAGTAACAGGATTAGCGATTGCAGGAACTAGCGAAAATAACAGTATTGAAACCAGTAGTAAACTGGCACGATACTGGGTGTGCTTAGGGCCTTTCCGACGGGGTTCCATGAACCCCGGTCGCGGTCGTCCCATGAAAAGGCTATGGACAAATGCTCGTTTTCGTTATGCATTTACGAAAGTAGATGCTTCTGCGCCACAATTAACGCACGAACTTACATTGCAGACGGAGTGATATCTGGCACCACAAGAAGGACATCCTAGCATTCCTGAAAGAATAGGTTGGCGGCATGAGAAGCACGGAGTTGTGGCTTGTTGTTGGGGAACTCCTCCTAAAGCAACATCGCTAGGCAATGCACCTTGAGATGGAGGCATGCTACTATCTCTCCTTCCACGTAGAATTTTGATAACTGGAATTATTGCGAGAAGTGGAATCAATATCAAAAACGACCATAGCATTACATTTCCAATCGAAGAACTATCCTCTGAGATTTTATCCCCTTCACTTGAAATTTGTAATTCAAAATTAGAACCTATAACATCATTTGCACCGGATATTGAGAGATCTACCACCCCTGAACCTGGCACACTTGAAGTAATCTCCAAACGGACTTTCTGCGATTGTCCTGCCTCTAGATTAACAATATCCGCACCATCAAATACAACATTTACTCCGGAAGAGCTTTCTGCTTCAATAGTACCAGAAACTAACGAATTACCAGTGTTTGTAATGGTAATTTGGATTGTAGATGGAGTTCCGGTTTGGAGGGTTTCAGAACTGTCCACCTTCCAACTCAATTCCTTAGTTAGCGCTACAAGCATAGTCACAGTTTCATTTACAGAAATTTGGTCACTACTGAGTAGAACTGTAAACTCTGGCTCTGTACCTGGGTCCGCCATTGCCGAGATCAGAATGGTACAGGTCATTGCTTTGACATCGCCTTTTGTCACTACACCGGGGGATGTGCATTCACCAAGCATATTGTTTTCCAATTGCAAAGTTACTGATGGGGCCCATTCGGTATCTTGCATATTTTCAATAACCCATGTGTAGTTGATTGCAACTCCTGTCGGGTGCTGCCCCGGTCCGAAAATATTCGTCCATGTCTCACCCTCGATTTCTACAGAAGCAAATGTCATTACTGGTTCTGCTAAAATCGTGACATCAATATTTTGTGTGTTACTCCATGAATCATCGCCGGACTCCATTATCAAAGAGATGTCCCCGCTTCTAGCATCTTGTTCTGCAGTTATTGAAACGATGATGTTTCTTGATTCGGTCCAATCTAAATCGATATCCTCGAAAACAGTGTTTTGGGTCCAACCAGAAGGTAATTGTAACCTAGGACTCAATAAAAGGTCGACATTACCCCGGTTTTCAATTGTATATTGAAGAGAAAGTGTGTTACCTGGTATAATTGATGAAAATGAGGATTCAAGATCAACAGTAACTAGAGGTGTTTCTAATATTACCAAAGGCAACTCGTAATCAACAGAACGTGCTTCTTCTGTCTGCGAGACCACTTGTAATATCACAGTTAATTCCGCGCCCGCTAATGTCATCACCTGTGGAGGAACAAATGTGATTCCAATATTCATTTGCCCATCTTCTAACATCAAACCAGTAGATGCTGAATTAGCACCTCCTTGTGAAGATAAATCATCAAATCCAGCATGCCACCCCGGAGGAGACTCGAGGAAAAGATCGTATCCAATATCCTCATTTCCAAGGTTGAATAGACGTATGTCGACTGATGTTGAATTGGAAGGATGCACAGGGATTACTGAATAATCAAATTCAATGCGTGTTTTTGATAATGAAGGTACATCAAGCATTAGAGTATACGGGCTGCTGACATCGTTGTCTTCATCTAATCCTAGTAGATTGATCAGATAAATTCCAGGGTCTGGACCTTTTGGATGAACTAGTGTAACGTTGATTAGAGCTCCTTCTTGCCCATCTAATTCGAAATCAATTTCATCTAAACCAACGTACCAAGGCATTGTTGAGCCACTCGGATTAATCACATCTGTAGGAGATATTGATGCATTTGTTGTGAGTAATGCCGTGTTGGTTAGAGTGATCTGCCATGAAGATGTGGTCGCATTAATATCTTCAAGAGTATATTTTGGAGATGATGACTCTATTCTTACACCAGGAGTTGTGACATTGACTACAACATCCATTCGATTATTATCTTCATTGATTTCGTCTATTGAATCATCAGTATCGACTAGGAAAGAAAGTGTTCTGCTACCCGCGGTTTGAGGTTGCCAATTCCAAAACAAGGTCTTAGATCCTCCAGGCCCGAGGTCAAACAATTCATTGTCTAAGGATATCCCTTCTTCTTGGAAAATTACTTCTACATTTTCTGCTTCTACATTCCCTAAATTGGAAACTGACATTTCAACTAAAACATCATCTCCAACTTGAGGTATCGCTATGTCTGTGTTGAATGACGATAATACCGGTGAAGGGTCGGGACGTAAGTCGTTCACTCCGACTCCAGATACTGCAATAGCAAACGGTTGTGCTTTGGATCCAGAATGGCCTGCATCTGTCACCTTAACGGTCCACAAACCCATCTCAGCAGAGTCAATTAAAACAACTTCAACATTATTCAAAGTGTCATAGTTCCCACCTTGAATAGAGCGTCCTTGAGAAAACTCATTGCCCACATACTCTACTCCACTAGGAGTTGTAATCAGTAGATTCAGATTGTTTACAAGTTGAGTATTGGAAAATCTAGAGCCTCTTTCGTCAGACCATGCGAGTACAGCCTTGAATGGTTGATTTGGCGTCGTAATATCGAAAGTATAACTCTTTGAGTTACCAGTAGATGATAATACTGAACGGTCATCAACCCAAATTCCCCTACCGTTATTTGGTGCAAGAGTTCCTTTCAAGTCGATACGACCCCATCCCTCATCCATGTTTGGAATATCACGACTTCCGACGTCTCTTGCTCCAAGAATCATCAATGCTTTGACAAGAGCGCCTTGAGGTTCAGGTCTTTGTGCAACTTCGGTAATATATTCCCTAATCAGTGCAGCAGTACCAGCAGCATTTGGTGTAGCCATACTGGTTCCTGTATACTCTAGATACCAAGTGTCTGACCATGTTGACCCCGATGTATCTGTGGCTTCTTGTGCACGGCAGGAACGAACGTAACCTCCTGGAGCTAAAATGTCTGGTTTGATTCTCCCATCATCTACAGGACCTCTGCTAGAACCATCCATTATTGTATTAGGTGAACCTTGATATCTATTCTGTGAATTTCCAACAGTAATGGTATTTTTTGCGGTTGCTGGAGCGCCTATTGTATCGCTTCCAGGCCCATCATTACCCGCAGCAAAAAGAACGACTAAGCCTTCACGTCCACTGTAGTATTGATCATAGTAACGTGTCCTGTCGTCAACATCCTCCGAGGTAGAAGTGTAAACTCCCCAATCTGATGAAGAAGATGACCCCCAAGAATTTGTATGAATTCTTGCCCCGTTATTGTATGCAGTGTTCATCATGTTGTTGATACTGGACCATTGGAAGTTACCATTGTTGTCATTCTCCATCGCTTGGAAATAGAGTTCAGCCTCGGGAGCCACACCCTCATAATTCCCACGAGAACCATCTCCTAAGACTGTGCATGCAACATGTGTGCCATGACCTGAATGAGCGTCAGCTGTTGAACCATCTCCAATCACATCGACATTACCGATGACTCTACTTCCAAAATCACCATGGTCGTGATCTAACCCCGAATCTGCAACCGCTACTATCTGACCTGAACCATCCAAATCAGTAGTGTAATATCTTTCCATTGCGTTGATATTCATGTGATTCCTTGCTTGGTCATTCCAAATCGTTAGACTAGGCTGGTGGCCAACCCATGCCACTGAAGGTTCAGAGGCTATGGTAGCAATTTTGGCTGCCGTGAAACCATCGTATCTTCCAGTCTCGGCAAGGTTTGAATCGCTAAGTAAATCCTTGGCAACTACATCAATCTCTTGGAAAAGACGCATGCCCCAGTTGTCAGATATATCGACCCCTGGAAGTAGAGTCTCGCCTCGCCAAGACTCTATTCTGACCGGCGTAGATTCAGCCGCTTCCATTACTGTGAAATCAACCATTAAGGCTAATGGCACTGGCTGGATTGAAGCAACTCCATCAATGTCAAACAGTTTTGAAAGCCCATTCTGAGTTCCCTGTACAAGCAGTCCAGATGGTGCTATGAATTCCCTGACCTCGATTCCATTATGGTCAGAAATTGCAGACCTAACATCGGATAAACGATGTTCTGTTGAAACCAAAACCAAGGAGAGATCAGACCTTGGAACTAGAAGTTCTTCTGGAATTTCATGTTCAAAAAGGACTCCAGATGCGTCATGAATTCCAATTCTAGAATGCGCCAATAAGGGCCTGTCTTCCATCGATAAATTTTCATTTAATTGTCCAACTAAATTACGAATAGAATCTTCGGGTAAGTCAAACCTTATCCATTCAACTTCTGGCTCCTCTGATACAGAAACCGATTGATTAGCAATCGGTATTCCTGAAAACAGGAATAGAATAACCAGAACCAATGCTTTACGCACAGACCTAGGCCGAAGAATATTCGCTTTAGGCGTTACCACGGTTAGTTTCACAAGAACCACGTTACCCCTTCACAATCATCGGAGAAGGTAGCAGTCTGTGCTTCTGAAACAAAATGAATGAAATCTTGTTTGTTTTCAGTTCCTCTAAAATCAGTCCATTCAATATGAATCTGAATAGAATATTCTTCCCATACAGTATAGCCTTGAACGTTTATCTGCATCCGTTCTCCTGAAATGCTAGTATGGCTTGGAATTGCATCAAACTCTTCAGAAATAGTGCCCAATACATTGTTATCTTTATCCACAAAATCGACAATAAAAACAACATCGGTGATTGGCCTACTACCATCGTTAAACAATTCAGCCAGCACGATATGGCCGTTTCTTTGGAGATAAGTTACTTCGATTTCAACGTCGTCTCTAGGAATAGCCCAATACCATGTGGAGACAAGAGCTCCTAGCAGAAGTAACATAATCGCTCCTGCCAAAGCAATTCTCAAAGGATGGACTTTTTCAGTTAACTCCATGACCTTCTGGCCAATTTCTTGGGAGTACTCGTGGAGTTCTTGCTCCATCTCCTCTTCATCAAATTCATCCATCAACCTGTCACCGCCGCTATGCCTGTTGCAATTAATGATGAGAAGGGATCTACAATCATGATGTGGGTTGTTTCAATTTTACCACCGGTCAAAGTACTGAGCAAAGATAAATCGGTTACAACACCATTTACTCCAACGCTAGATGCAGTTGGTATACCTCCGGTAAATTGCGCATCTAGTAGAACTCCTCTTGCATCAATTTCGAATCCTAGAACTGTAACCTCTGTGTGCGCAGTAGCTACAATCCTTCCGCCAGTGATTCCATCGACGACGATTACAGGATATCCCATAATCATGTGTTGGTGAACTGTTGCCCCTTGCAAGTTTTCTCCAACAACTTCCGCTGTAATTATTTCCAAATCATCTCGAGCTAGGGTGTCGCTTCTACGCATGTACAATTTTTCAACACCATTACCTGATGCTGAAATTGCAGCGCCATAATCATCGGTTACTTCCATTGTGAATCTATCTGGAAGGTTTTCTGCTAGCATTAGATTGCTGCTTCGAATATTCTGAGATTTACCCTTAGTCTCAATGAATAAATCCATGTCGTCACTATTCGATGAATAAATCATTTCAAACATTCCTTGGAATGTTGTTACCTCATTGATATCGAAATTGCTATCGGGCTCTGCACGCAGATGCATTTCTCCTGGAACATCTCGAATGAACATCGTTGAAGGCCACCATAGTCCGTCGACCTTTCGCATTTGTTGAAGCATTAGAGAATCTGCTGCATTCAAACCAATGCGTTCGGATGGTGGTACCTCTAAGTCCGCTTGCAGTATGTCCCCGATCTTGGAATAGAGCCCCGCAGATGCAGGTGCATTGAAGATCATCATTTCGGTTCGAATTCCTCGGAGTTGGTTATTTTGTAAGACTCGTGCACTATCCATTCTTTCGCCCATATCATAATCCATGTCGATAGTCGTTCTAGGTATGATTAGTTCTGCTTCTGTAGAAACGGACATTTGCAGAGATATATCACGGGATAATTCAGTATCTAAGCCCGATAACACCAACAATGTGTCAGTCTTTGAAAGACCATTGATTTCAACAGTCAATACTGGCCTTGCAGGAGTCCATCCTTCAAGCAAAGATACGATTTCAAAGGTCGGGATGTCGTCAACAATAGTTACTTCATAACCCAACTGAATTCTTCCCGCTGGTAATTGTGGCATCCAAATCCTGGTGTGCCATGAACGCCTTTGTTCTATTTCCAACCCTTCATCTGCCATTGTATCAAGATCTAGCCCTGTCATTTCTCTAGGAGAAATATAACCATCAAGCATTGCATCAACAATGTTCTCGCTATCATTCAATCCACCCCATGTCAAAGCCTGAATTACCTCATCACGTTCACTATCATCGATGAGTAAATCACTCAATGCGTTAGTTACAGTCTCACGAGAACTCTGTGTGAAGGATGGCATTCTGGAGTAGTTGAAAATTAATTCTGTTCCTTCCAATACCTCTCCTGTAAGTCCATGAGCCCAATCTGGCTCATCAGGAATATTAACTCCCTTGCGAACATCTAGTGTTATGTCAAATTCTTCTCCAGTTAGTAAATCAAGTCCTAGACTCATGTTACTTCTAACATTAGAAGCGTCGCCTAAATCGACCATACTTTCTACTGCAAAGTCGTTTACTGAGGCGCCAAAGTCAATCATTCCTGAAAGGAAGAAAGATAGTGATAAAACTCCGTCAGCTTCACCGAACTCTGGTACGGAGATAATATCTGACTTCTCTGATGATGGCAATGAAAGCGTAACATTTGCTGGAAGTGGATCAAGGTAGACCTTTCCTGAAAGTCCGAGGAACTTGTCATCTCTATCGCTGACATCTTCCATCAAAACACTGAATGGAGAAGAGCCTGAACGATTCATCACCATTCGACTATTCCCTCTGTCTCCAACGGCTCCCGGCTCATCGGGAGGATAAAGAATGACTGAAGTCAAATTAGATAGCCTCAGAGACATACTCGCCTCGCCTGAGTTCTGGTCAATCCAGAAACGTGCATGGTCATCATCCATGGTTAGAGGAATCGTGGCATTAGAAATCTGAACTTCAACAGAACCTATTCCTTCATCTGCAATGAAGGCGAGAGTGTCACCTAATTTCAATTCGAATTTAGATGGTAGGTCGTTTAGCCTCATTGCGTTATACTGGCCGTTTCCTTCCGCACTGTAAGTGATCGTTCCGATTTCCCCAGTAGCATTGTAAATGATATCAGTCCCTTGTTGGCTGATTGTCAAGAACTCTGGTCGGTTTGAAATTGATGCGAATTGTCGAACATCACCATCTGTAGTATTGGATGAATGATTGAGATGTCCAATAATTAATTCCTCTCCAGACAATCCGTTCAAGGAGATTGTTCGTAAGTCTGTTTCTTGGTCATATGAGTAACTCAATCCTGAAATGTCATTCACTGAAACACTCATCCCAACCGGAACCAATGGATCATTCACCCATCCATATTTACCATCGACTTTGCCATCATCATTTGTGTAATCAACATCTTCGCCTAAGAGAATATGACTTCTATTCATCACAGGATGAGGACTACTTCCGATTGCTAGTTTTATGCTGCCTGCAGTCATTTCTTCACGGGTGCTTCCCGATGACCATGTTTCTCTGACCTGATTATAAAATTGGACTATTATTTCGCCACTTGATTCACCAGCTGTGCTTACAATAGCCTCTGGCAATCCGTTCAGAATTGTCCCCAAATCCAAAACAATCTCAACCAAATTCAGAATCACGTTATCCAATACTTCACTCAATAGATCTGGAGCCGTACCAAACTCTACTCTTATTCTATTAGATGAAGGGATTTCAAATGTGCCGAATACTGCGATTACTTCGGGCACATCTAGGAACTCTACTTCCATTGAAGAGGAATCTCCTGCATACCCGTGCCTTTCGAATGTAGATACATACTCAATCTTAGAGATTCTTTCGGTTCCTGCGATTAGAATCAAACTGTTCCAACGATTGTCGCTTGGGTCTAGTATCAGACTTGTATCTCCCACATTTGATGTTAGATCAGCCGAGTAATTTTTGATTGATATAATCAAAGAAAGTCTGTTAGGCATCTCACCCGGGAAATTGGAAGATCCTGGAGCCTCCCCTATTAGGGTGAATATCGCATCGATTTCCTCTTGAGGCAATGTGCCCTTAGGTAAATCTCTGACCCATCCTCTAGAATCTGTGATGTTACCAATCTGGCCTCCTTCCTCGATATGTGCAGAACGGTCTTCGAAATAGTGGAACCAAAGGTCCGCATCTGTATCGCTAAAAATTTCGATATTGTCGAATGAATTCTCTCCAGCATTATCATTCCGAATTACTAAATCTACTTCTTCAGGAATTAACGTACTTCCAATAATTGGGTGCAGCCCTACGTCTATGTAACCCAACTCATCAAGAGCGCGATTACCATCCAAATCTGGTTGGTCGTAGTGTACGTAACCAATTCCTATTGAATATCCACATTTATGTAACCGACTTTCTGAATCATGATCTAAGACAGGGTCATACCATGAAGAGTCTTCACAATCTGTCTGTTCGTTTTGGGAATTACGATTTGGATTGGAAACTGAAATTGCATATGGAGCGGTAACTGAGGTTATTTCCAAACCAGAGTCGTCTCCTCCGTTGAAGATATTTAGGACATCGAGAATACTGGTGAATGTTTCAGTCACATTCAGAGTCATTTGGTCCAGCCCAACTCGAACCTGGAAATCATGTGGAGGTTGAGTGAAGCGTGAATCGATAATCAGAGCGTATGATTCACCTTCTGTTGTCAGTGTCAAATCATAAGCAACACCTTTCATCAGTGAAACTTCCATGCTACCCATGTCATCCCACAGAGGGTCATTATGATCGAGCACTCTAACTTTCCACTGGAAATTAGGACGAACCCAAATCGATTCGATAGATGGGACAATGCCGTCTCCAAAGTTTACATCCCAGCCTTCGCCTCGCTGACCCAGACCTACAATGGAAAGCCCAACTGCAACATCACTACTTCCATCCCCATCTATGTCAACAGCATTTTCGAATAGCCCTGTGTCTTCAAAACTCAATATATCGCCAGTAAATGTTCCATAGTCCCACGCTTCGTATTGAGGGCCATTATTCCTAGCTGTATAGTTGACATATAGGGAATAAGTGTTAGCGCCGAAGGCCAATGGGTCATTGAATGATGGAGGGAGTTCGAATAATGTATCAAGTAAATTATTTGGCCATCCATCAGGGTGAGTTTCTGGATTCGTCAACAACTCGTACGGTCTTGGGTGTGATGGCTCTAGTGGCGTGGTTTGGCGCATCGAAATATCTCCAAGCAAGCCATCTGTCGCCAATAGAGCATCGCCATCACCGATTTCTCTACCCCTAGATTCTAATGCACTCAATACACTCTCAGCACCGCTTCGAGCTAATTCTCCTTCGCCTGAATCTCTCTGTTCGGTAAGTGCATTCGCCATTGTTTCCAAGACACCAAAGTCGTCCCTACCTACATTTCCATCTGCAGAAACTGGATTGAATATCGGCAAAAACATAACGATAACGAGGACTATTGCAACCCTCCTTGAATCGAGTGGTTGCGGGACTCCACGGTGGAGAACTCGCACACCTTCTGCTGACATCAATACTAATTGCGTTCGCACACCCAAATGAAACCATCCCTCTCGCGAGCGCGTGATATGCGGTTTTCAACGTTCGAATAATTGGTCGCTACCACATGATGGACATGCAACAACTGCACTGCTTATTGCTGCAGGCATGGTTACTGCAAACGCTTTACCGCATGATGTACAATTTGTTTTCAAAGTATGATTTGAAGGTTGGTGAACAGGAGGTAAGGCGACACCTCCACTCTTGACTTTCCCAGAAACTGGGATTGCGGGTGATTTCTTTGGCTTAGGGTCATCTTCGAATGCCGCTAATGCAGCATTAGCGATTTCAGGGTCTACTTGACGAACTTGTGGACTTGGCCTAAATCCAGCATTTGGATCAATCTGAGATTGTGAATCATTTCCATAAATAGATGCGAATTCGCTAGCCTTCTCTTCCGACATGATTTGTTCTGAAGATTTGACAACTCCTCCATCCGAAATTCCAGCCATTTGAACAGCCTTTGCGAACATAGGTAAATTGGTAGTTTTAGCTATCTGTAATATCCTAGCGTTGGCTTCTTCTAGGGACAATCCTTTCTCAACTAACATTTCAACAGCGTGCCTTCTTTGAATGCCTTTGTGGCCAAACAGTACTACGCCTGCAACAATTATTGCGGTCAGGAATGCAATACCAACAATACCCAATATGTTGGCTCCATCTGCAGGGTCTACTACCTGGAATTCAAAAATTTCAAAATCGGTGTTATTCGAATTATCATAAACCGTTAACGCTAATCTATATTTCCCGGTTTCATCGAATGTTTTTGTTAGAATACGGCCGGTGTAATCTGGATCATTCGTTGTATCTCCATCTCCATTTGAGTCTACTTCAAGATCTAAATCCCATGTGAAACGTAATGTGTCCTCTTCATCCCATTCATCAACAGCTTTAGCCTTAAATTCAACTTCTTCACCCATTGTTACTTCTTCAATATCCGAAATATCGCTGGTTACCAAAATCGGCACTGTATCGTCATAAACTATTATTGTAGTATTTGCATAACCCATGTTTCCTGAAGGGTCAGTTACTGTAAGAGTTACCAAATGGGTGCCTATTTCAGACCAACTAACCGTATACTGAGATGCTGATGACATCGTTGTTCCATCAATGCTCCAAGATGCCGAAGCAATTGCATGGTCGTCAAAAGAATTGGAGGCCTGTAAAGTCAAGTCAGAGATTCTTAGCAGTCTTCGGTTGCCATTGAGATCGAGAACTCCTCCTGAGCCGGTAATTACTGCTGTAGGATTAGTTACGTCAGACACAGATACCTGATGACTTGTTGTCGTTGTTTCTCCACTTACTGACTGTGCTGTGAGGTTGATCGTTTTGGTTCCAGGGGTTAACCAAGATGCTTCAACTAATTCTCCTTCATCATCAGTAAATCCATCTGAATCAAAGTCCCAAGACAATACGCTAATTTGCTGTAGACTATTTGGAGAATTACCTGCATCTAAGGTAATGGATTGACCGATAGTAGTTGTACCATTTGAATAATCTACAATGTTGGGGGCGAGAACTGGTTCAAACCATGATTTCACAGTGAAGTGAAGGTCAATTGAACCCGCTTCAACCATCAGGTTCAGGTTTTTTAGGTCCAAGAAGGAGGGTACTGTCCAATCTAATTGAGTGGTGTCCTGGCCTCCAAAGTCATCCATATTAGATCCAGAAATCAACAGATCTCCTCCCAACTGGTTATCTGATTGGATGAATAAATCCCCTGTTCCCGAAATTGGATGAGCCCAATAAGATAGTTCAGTTCCACCGTCAACATTGAATGTACCTAGATTGGCTTTTTGCCCGGCCTCAACGATGAATGTGTTGTGGATGAAAGGATACTGTTCGGATGATGCGGGCGCTAATTGTATCTTGAATCGAGCAGTTGAACCTCCTTGGTCGCCCATTCCCTCATCGCCATCATGTGCAGTATTGTCGAATACGACATACCAATTCTTTGCGGTGAATGATTGTGGAGGAGCCCAGTCGAACCACTCATCTCCTAGCATCGATTCGAATGAACCTTCAGGCGTGAAAGAGTTGCGATAATTTTGACCATTGTTGTATGTCTGAATATTATTTTCATCGAATAAAAGAACATCCATTGCATCATCCATTACTTCGTAATCAATAGCTAAAGTTGTAGCCGAATTCCTAACTCCAATATCAACTATCAGACAAGCGCCCGTTTCTACAGCCACTCCTGAACTTGAAGATATAACATCAGACAGGTCAAATTGGGCGCACTGAGGTGCTGCTCTACCATCGGTAGCACTTACTGCGGGAGCAATAAGCAGTCCGAGCAGCAGTAATACAAGCAATCGCGGGGCACTCATGTGTTGCCAAACATGAGTCTCGGCTTTCAAATTGACTCAGCCTTGATGATTCCACCCTTCGGGTGATTTAACCAGATGTTGCAAAGAATAGTCGTCATTCAGAATTAGCCTGTCACCATCTGAAAGTGCCACAACCGAGGAATGAATTTCTCTTGCTTCTTTTAGTGAAGAGTCATGATTTTCTAAGCGGCCTGAATAATGTGTAAGAGCAAGATGCTTGGCATTACATTCGACAGCAGTTCTAGCTGCACCAGCCGCTGTTGAGTGTAAATGCTCGTTTGCAATATCTGTATGAGTCTTCAAAAATGTAGCCTCGTGAATTAGAAGATCGCATTCGGAATCAATTGCCTGCTCCGCAGTATCTCCTGAGATTATCACTGACTGGCCCGGTCTGTAGTTAGAACGGAAGTTCATGGCCTCGAGTAACTCTCCTTCATATTCAATATCATTACCAGCGGCTAATACTGCTTTAATTTCATCAGGCAAATGTTGAGTAGCCACTCTGTTGAACTTTCCTTTTCTGCCGCCAGTAGATACTCTCCAGGCACAAGAAGGTACTGTGTGCTGAGTAGGGTGGGCAGATATTGTGATATTTTTGAGGGGCTGTGGTAAATCTACTTGTGAGCCATCATTCATGTTTACCCATCTTTCTCCATCTCCAAGTATCCACTCAACTTCATACCCCAGAGTTTCACTATTCGCTCCTAAGTCCATCCACATGTCATATTGTATGACTAAATCAGAAGGAGTTACTTCTGGTTCACCTTCTGAACCAAGTAGAGTATCAACTACTTCAGAGGTAGTAGGGCCGATTACCCACAACTTATCCTTGCGCCCATCAAGCGCCATGGTTTGCATCCAAGGCAATACTCCCCATGTGTGATCAAGATGACCATGTGTAAGAAGAATTGCTGCCACTCTAGACATCTTCAACCGTCTTCCAGCGTGAGCTTTCATTTCTGAACGATATGCCACTAATCGGTTTTGAAAACCCTCACCGCAATCTACGACAAACATGCCCTCCGAAGTTTCAACAATTGACCCCGATACTGAACGACCTTGAGCAGGCCTAGCAGATGAGGTTCCAAGTACATGCACTTCAAGGCTCAATAGATCACCTCAGTGTTCGTAAGGAATAGGAGTCTTAGGGAACCATCGTAGAATCACAACGTCACCGATTGAGCGAACCCAGCGCCATGGTATTGTCAGATGAATTCCCCGTTCGACTAGTTCTTCTGGGCAATCTGCTACGAAAAGGTGAGTTGCACGCATTTCTGCACCGTTTACTACGGTCTCTCCAACAACTCCTAAATGGCGACCATCTGGAAGGTAGATGTCTTTTCCATTCAACTGTGAAATGCTCAAATCTGCAACCAAAGATAGTCCTCCCTGACTAAGCGAGATGGTCGGCCCTCAATGAACCCAACGGCGGAATTGTGATGCAATATGAGATTACATTTGCAATTCTACTACCGGGCCTTTAGGGCGTCCAAGTAAAGCAAAGATTCCAAAGAATAGTAAACAGAAACCTGAGCAATAGCCGCCAATAGCACCGTTTGATTCCGCAAAGGAAATCTCTCCAATTTGTTCCTCAGGAGAAAGATCTTCATTCACCTCATCGAATAATGCGTTAGCAGTAGTTGTCTCATAATAACCAGTGAACATTAAGGTGATGAACAATAATACTGCCATTCCCAAAAACGCCTTACTACCCCATGGTTTGTTCATGAATTGAATGATGGAAACTGCAAACATACATACAGACATAAGCATGATAACAGTATACAATAGTGAAAATGTAGAAACCATTGAATCCATGTCATCAAGAAGAGAATTACTTATTTCGTTTCTGAAATCATCTAAATCTGTTTTCGCATCATCCCATAATCCTTTGACCCAGTAAGAATAACCAAACATAATTAATGAAAAGACAACTCCTAAAATACCATTTGAAGTTCTCCAAGCCTTGCTCTTATCTTTCCCAACGATTACTACTTGTTGAGACCCCGTAGGCATAGGAATTCCAACTAAACCAGGAGCGCCCATCGGCATTGGCGCTGGCATTCCTGCTGGC